>JBJTOZ010000149.1:0-9685 GCA_046074825.1 Hyphomicrobium sp. | reverse complement strand
AAATTTTTAGCACCTCTAGAAAAATAATAACAAAGTAAAAGAATGATAAAGATAATGTCTTTTTTCTTAGTTCCGGGGTTCTATAGCTGCATCATTCTTTAATAAAATATACAGATCGCGAAATAAACTATTCTGGGTCTTTATTTTTTTCTAGTGTAATATTGGGAATTTAAAAAATCAGTTTGTACTTTTTAAGTTAGTTATGTTTTGCTTTAATTTTTTCTTGAATAACAGATTTTTGACTTCCGTCAGGATTATAAGTCTTTGGACATTTTTCTTCTATAAATTTGTTAACTGATTTGATCATTTTTTTATGAAAGATACCAAATTTATCTTCGAGCTCTGCTGCAATCCAAATAGCCGATGTGATTGTTACTGGTCCCCGCATATCTGAGAGATTAATCCATATTTTTTCGACCTTACCGTTCTTAAAAATAAGCTTAGGGGAAGATTTGAGAGTGATGGTATTTTCTTGTTCTGCAAATTCAATAAGGCAGTTTACGTCGTGAGCTGGAACTTTAGCGATGTATTCTTTTTGTGTTAGAGATAGAAGTATCTCTTGCCGCTTGATATGCAGATTAACGGAGCAGCGAGCATCTCCAAATCCCCATTTAACAGAGTTTGTTTCTCCATTTTTTATTGTATCACGGTCCCATGTTTTCGATAAAAGACATTCAAGGTCTTCCCCCTCAATTCTTTTTCCAACAATAGTCGAGCATAACTTTCTCTCGCACTCTTTAATAGCTCTTTGTTCTTCCTTGAGGATCTCAAGCGCTAGGCAACAATTTGATAATCCTATTTGTAAAAGAAAGTTACAAAGGATACATTTATAAAAATTGCTTTGTGTAATTTTCAGAACACAAAAGGGAGGCATAAGGGTTATTCCATAAAGAACATCAAGCTTCTGTGTTGATATAATGTAGAACTAGGGCGACACTTTAATATTCATTTTAAATAGTATTCCAACACGGGCAACTTTTTGAAGCGCCCCTTTTAGTTTAAGTCAAGAAAAGGTAAGATTTGTTCAAAGTTTTATTGTCAAGAAAGTGAAGGTAATTCTTCGCAAAATATCCTTCTTGTGCTTGATGTTATTGCTTGCTTAGTTTACTGGATAGAGAAATTGGCATTAAGAAATATTCTTAACATCTCTCATATTTAAAGAAAGGACTGCAATAATGAGCGTTGATACATCAGGTGGGCATCCAGCCATGGATTATAAACAAAATCTTGAAACCTATGGGCGCTTTTTGAAGTACACTAAATTTGCAATTATTTTTTTGGTGATCCTGCTAATTGGAATGTATTACTTTCTTGTTTAATATATTACGCTAGATTTTCTTAGAGAATTTCCTGTTCGCACAAGAGCTTCTCCCCACATACAAAAATTGATCTCAATATGAGAAGCACACCTTTATGCTTTTCATGACGGAAGATACGATGATAAATATTGCTGTTACCTCTGAGAGGTCGGATGAGCCCAGGGTTGCGATTTCTCCAGAAACAATTAAGAAACTTGTTAATTTAGGCGCTGCGGTCAAGGTCCAATCTGGAGCTGGGCTAAGATCAAGATTTTCCGATCAGATGCTTCAATCTCAAGGAGCTGTAATTGTTGATAAAGCATCATCGGCACTTGAAGGCTCAGATATTCTTTTAAAGGTTCGACGGCCTTCTGTTGATGAAGTTTCGACTTTAAAGAGTGAAGCCCTTGTTATAGGGATGTTGGAGCCCTATGGTGATCTTAAGGGACTAGAGGCATTAGCAGCAAAAGGTGTTGCCCTCTTTTCTATGGAATTTATGCCTCGTATCACCCGAGCTCAGTCCATGGATGTCTTATCCTCACAGGCAAATTTAGCTGGCTATAAAGCCGTTATTGATGGAGCTTCAGTATTTGGTCAGGCAGTCCCTATGATGATGACAGCAGCAGGGACTGTTCCTGCAGCTAAGATTTTCATAATGGGTGTTGGTGTTGCCGGCTTACAAGCAATTGCAACGGGACGACGTTTGGGGGCAATTGTGTCTGCCACAGATGTTCGTCCTGCCACAAAGGAGCAAGTTCAATCATTAGGGGCTAAATTTATAGCTGTTGAAGATGCCGAATTTCTAGAAGCACAAACTTCAGCAGGATATGCAAAGCCAATGTCTTCTGCCTATCAAGCAAAGCAATTAGAACTCACTGCACAACATCTAAAGACCCAGGACATAGTGATTACGACGGCTCTCATTCCTGGACGCCCAGCACCAAGGCTAATAACTCGTACTATGGTTGAAAATATGAAGCCAGGGGCTGTTATTGTCGATCTGGCTGCCGAACAAGGAGGGAATTGTGAGCTAACTGTTCCCAATCAAATTGTTGAGGTAAATGGTATTAAAATTTCTGGACCAATAAATCTTGCAGGAACAGTTCCTGTTAATGCATCAAGCCTTTACGCCAAAAATCTTTTGTCGTTCCTAGAAACACTTTTCGATAAAAAAGAGAAACTTTTAAAAATTGATTGGAATGATGAAGTTGTTAAAGGAACACTTCTTGCGAAGGCTGGAAAAATTGTTCACCCCAACCTTCAGCAAAAAAAAGCATGAGGCATAAATTATGAAAAAAATTATAGTCAGTTCTCTAATGCTGTTTGTTTCACTATGTGTGAACAGTGCTCTGGCTTCACCGGATGGCTTTGGTAGCACAGTTGACCCTGCGATTTATCGTCTGATGGTTTTCGCGATGGCCATCTTTGTAGGCTACTACGTGGTTTGGAGCGTGACACCTGCTCTTCATACTCCTCTTATGTCTGTTACAAATGCAATTTCATCGGTGATTGTCGTTGGAGCTTTACTTGCTGTTGGTGTTTCACTTATGAAAGACGGCTCTATTGTGGCAAAGTTCTTTGGATTTCTGGCTTTAGTGATGGCCTCCATAAATATCTTTGGTGGTTTTCTTGTGACCCAACGTATGCTCGCCATGTACAAGAAAAAAGATACGAAGAAACATTCTAGCAAATAATTAGATTAATGCACAAGGGCAGATAAAATTTTTCTAAACTACTAAATACCAATTATATATCATATCCAGTTTTTCCATCTGACTGTCACACTGAGGATACCGCGATCATGAGTGCCAACTTTGCCGCCCTTCTCTATCTTGGAGCCGGCATACTCTTTATTTTGGCTTTACGAGGCCTCTCTCATCCTGAGACTTCTCGACAAGGAAATCTCTTTGGTATGGCTGGCATGACTATCGCCATTTTGACGACCTTTGGTTTGCTTGATGAACCGGCTTCTATTTTAAATTGGTTTTTAATAGTTGGAGGGCTTGGAATTGGAGGATTTTTAGGGGCAAAGATAGCCCGAGAAATCCCTATGACACAGATGCCAGAATTGGTTGCTGCCTTCCATTCTCTGGTAGGTCTTGCAGCAGTTTTCGTAGCAGCGAGTGCTCTTTATTCTCCCGAAGCTTTCGAAATTGGAAGCCCCAGGAACATTCATGCTGCAAGCCTTGTTGAAATGGCATTGGGTGTCACAATAGGCGCCATAACATTTACAGGCTCAATAATAGCATTTGGTAAACTATCGGCCAAATTATCTGGATCCCCTATCCTATTACCAATGCGACATGTAATTAATGCTTCCCTGCTTCTTTTAATAGTATGGTTGATATTTCAGTTTTGTCTCTCAGGAGGATCAGCTTTCCTTTTCTGGTCAATTACTCTTCTTGCCTTAATTTTTGGGGTCCTCATAATCATTCCAATTGGCGGCGCAGATATGCCAGTTGTGGTATCGATGCTCAACTCATACTCAGGTTGGGCGGCAGCAGGAATTGGATTTACTCTTGGCAATGTTGCCCTCATCATTACTGGAGCTCTAGTCGGTTCATCAGGCGCCATACTTTCCTACATCATGTGTAAAGGGATGAACCGCTCCTTCATCTCAGTTATTGCTGGTGGCTTTGGTGGAGAATCTGTAGGTGGTGCTTCGAAAGGTGAGCAGAAACCTGTAAAATTAGGATCTGCAGAAGATGCAGCCTACGTATTAAAAAATGCTTCCAAAGTTATCATCGTACCTGGCTATGGTATGGCTGTGTCTCAAGCCCAACATGCCTTACGAGAGATGAGTGATCAGCTCAAAAAAGCTGGCGTTGAAGTCAAATATGCTATTCACCCTGTTGCAGGGCGGATGCCAGGCCATATGAACGTGCTTCTCGCAGAAGCTAATGTTCCCTATGATGAGGTCTTTGAGTTAGAGGATATAAACAGCGAGTTTTCCCAAGCAGATGCAGTTTATGTTATTGGTGCGAATGACGTTGTTAATCCAGCTGCAGAAGATGACAAAACCTCCCCAATTTACGGTATGCCTGTTTTACAAGTCTGGAAAGCCGCGACAGTTTTCTTTAATAAGCGCTCTTTAGCCTCAGGATATGCTGGTATTGATAATCCCGTTTTTTATCGAGACAATACCGTTATGGTTCTTGGAGATGCAAAAAAAATGACGGAAGATATTGCCAAGTCTCTTGCTCACTAGAGACAAAAAAGTTTCCACTCCACTCACTCATAAATAAGGTCTGTGAGCAGAGATAGAAATAAAGCCCTCAACGGCATTTGCAGAATTGCAAAATTATCGCAAGAACATTGGATTGTAGAATGTTTTTCATGATGCATTTACCTCAATCTATGCTTTCTATGGTCAAAAGTTGAAAACTCAAATTATATATAACACACTTTAAAAGATTTTTTTTGCTACAAATTAGTATTTAGCTAGTTTAAAGAGGTTATATTGGTCTCTAAACTAAACTTTGCTAATTGCAAAGGTAGAGGTCATTTGGAGATGACAATGGTGCGAGGTTTAAGCCTTCTGCTTTTGTTGATGGGGGTGGTTATAACACCGGCTATTTCCCTGGCTGATGATACCGAGGGTTTGCGGACAACAATCAAAATTGGGGAGGTAACGTTTACCTGCCGAGATTTTAGGGGGCAAATGGTTCACTCCATTAATATGAACGATTTAGGAGATGTCGCGCATGCACGCATTGTCAACCGAATGCAAATTATTACTTTAAATCACGAGCGTCTTGCTGCATTACCAGAAAAATTGCAAATATTTTTCTTTAATCATGAATGTGCCCACCATGTTATGGGACATATTTTTTTTCCATCTCCTACCAGTGAAAATGAAGCAGATTGCTGGTCAATCAAATTTGGTAGAAGAGAAGGTTTGTTTTCTCGTGATGATATCGTAGCTTTTGCTCCTTACCTTGCTACAAGTAGAGGATCTGCCTACGGTCATTTGCCAGGTCCTGTTCGCTCTGCAAGACTTGTCGCCTGTTTTGACGATCCTTCAGAAGATAATCTTACCGATCCTATAGGTTTCACTCCGGAGACTGCGGCACAAATTGCTGAAGGGGTTCGTTAATTATAAGATTGTTTCATCCTTTGAGAGATGCTTTCCCGCCTCATTGAGACACCTAAATCATCTTTGTATAACACTGTCATCAATAGTAGTCCTTCAATAACTCTATTTCTCAAAGGTATGTAGTTTGTAATTTTCTTCAGCTCTGAATACTCTCCCTTCAAGAAAATCTTTTGCAATTGAATTAAGAGACTTTTTACAAAATCATGGTTTTTAGTATTAAATTTTTTTCTTTTCTCATTCTCCTGGTTATTCTTGTAAAATTTGGCTCTCTCGCCCTTGAGAGGCGCCTTCTCTACCATTCCGACAGTACCAGAGTTTCTCCTTCAGAAGTTGGATTGAGAAATGTTTATGAAAAGGAAATTACCGCAGCAGATGGAACAAAAATTCTTACATGGTGGGCGAATGCACAGCCTAAAAAATATACCCTTCTGTATTTTCATGGAAATGGCGGTTCTCTATCTAGTCGCTCTGAGCGAATTCAGGATTTTATGGGCAAAGGCTATGGTATCGTCATGATGACGTACAGAGGATACAGTGGTACAGATGGAACCCCCTCTGAAAAGAGCAATATCTCCGATGCTCGTATTGTTTTTAACTCTTTGAGGGAAGCAGGAATTCCTGAAAATCAAATCATCCTTTACGGCGAGTCCCTTGGAACAGGCATTGCATTACAAATTGCTGCAGAAAAAAATATAGCAGGGCTTATTCTGGATGCGCCTTATACCTCAATGGTGGATTTAGCAGAGCTTCACTATCCTCAGCTCCCTTCGCGACTGTTGATGAGAGATCGCTATGAAAATTTAAAATTCGCAAAAAAAATTTCAGTTCCTCTTCTTGTTGTGCATGGTGAAGCTGATGAGGTAGTTCCAGTTGAGATGGGAAATGAAATAGCTTCTGCAGTTAAAGGCCCTTCAAAAATCTTAACTTTTCCTGGTGCAGGACATTCTGATCACTATCAATTTGGATCTTTTAATAAAATAATAGAGTGGCTACAAAATCTATCATATTTTTAAAATTTCAGTACCGAGATTTTTGGTTGTTTGCAGAATTGTAATGGGTAATGAAGATAAATTTCTAATTGGTGGTATTTAAAAACCCCCGCCAGATGAATAACCACCTCCGCCAGATCCAGAACGGTTGAAACCACCCCTTCCGCCAGGCCCCCCTTGTGCAGGACCTCCCTTCATTGGACTGAGTGGCTTGCTAGCAGGCAAAAGTCCTTCGCGCTGCAATTTTTTCCTTGCAAGTTTGCGAGCACGGCGAATGGCTTCAGCCTTCTCGCGAGCTTTCTTTTCAGAGGGTTTTTCGAAGTGATTACGAAGCTTCATTTCACGGAATATACCCTCTCGCTGCATTTTTTTCTTAAGTGCTTTAAGAGCTTGATCGATATTGTTGTCTCTTACAATGACTTGCAATGGTCTATACCTCAAATGTTTTGTTTAAAGGAATGAGGACTGTATACCTACATACCTTAGTATTATGCTGGTCTTCCTAACAAAGTGTAGCGGAGTTGTCCATGAGCTAATCTCTCGATTTAGCGTAATGGGCAATTTTTAACACTCCTAAAGTGGCCTTTTTGAGAGTAGGCGATTAACATGTCCCATCTTTCTACCATCTCGGATCTCAGTTTTACCGTAGTGATGCAGAATCGCATCGGGCTCAGTGATAATTGTTTTCCAGGATAAAATTTGTTCTCCTATAAGGTTAACCATTTCTACACCAGCTGCTTTTAATGTGGTGGGTCCTAATGGCCATCCGACGATCGCACGAATGTGTTGCTCGAATTGGGAAGTTAGAGCCCCGTCTTGGGTCCAATGTCCCGAATTATGGACCCTGGGGGCCATTTCATTAAAGAGGATAGTTTCTGATCCTTCGTGATGAAGAGCAAAATATTCAATAGCATAAACACCAACATATTCGAGTTCATTCGCAACACTCTGGGCTATTTGGATGGCTTTCTTTGCAGTTTTAGAACTAATACGAGCGGGTGCTATAGAGCGTCGCAAAATATGATCTACGTGTTCATTTTCAGTAACATCATATGCGCAAAAAGATCCATCAAGTGCGCGAGCTGCTACTACGGAAATCTCACGTTGAAATTTAACGAAGCCCTCAAGGATTGAAGGCAGATTTTTCATGCTTTGCCAGGCACTTTCTATATCATCTACTTTTAGAATTTTTGATTGTCCTTTTCCATCATAACCAAATCGCCGTGTTTTTAAGATGCATGGAATAGGAATTTCTTTTTTAACTACATTTTCCAAATCATTAAGACTGTCTATTTGAGCGTATGGGGCTGTAAGAGATCCTAGTGAACGAGCAAGATTTTTCTCTTTTATTCTGTCTTGAGCGCAGGCAAGAGCTTTTTGTCCTGGTCGAACAGGAACAAAACGATTTAGAAATTCTACAGTTTCAAGAGGAATGTTTTCAAATTCGTAAGTTGCAACAGCTAAAGGTTTTGCAAATTCAGCAAGCGCTTTCTCATCATCATAACGCGCTTGAATATGAGAGGAAGCTACATCGAAGGCTGGACCAGTTACATCTGAAAATATATGACATTTAAGTCCCATTCGTGCTGCGGCAAGGGCAAGCATACGTCCCAGCTGCCCACTCCCCAGAATACCGATAATTGAACCTGGAGGAAGTACTTCAAAAGAAGATGAAATCAAGTGATTACGAGCCCTTATCCTTTGGAGTTTCCGCAACTAAAGCGGTAAGACGCTCTCTGAAAATATTTATCCGTTTAGCAAGAGAAGGATCGTTGAGGGCAAGGATTTGAGCTGCAAGAAGACCAGCATTTTGAGCTCCAGCCTCACCAATTGCTAATGTGCCCACAGGAATTCCAGCCGGCATTTGTACAATCGAATAAAGGCTGTCAATCCCATTAAGAGTCTTTGTAAGAATTGGTACACCGAACACTGGCAATTCTGTCATAGATGCTGTCATGCCTGGTAGATGTGCAGCTCCTCCCGCGCCCGCTACAATGATTTTAAGACCACGCTCTTTTGCGGATTTTGCATAAGCTATGAGTCTATCTGGAGTTCTGTGGGCTGAGACAATTTTGGTTTCAAAGGGAACGCGAAGGTCACTTAAGATTTGCGCGGTTGATACCATGGTCGACCAATCCGATTGGCTTCCCATAATTATACCAACTAAAGGTGGTGTTTTTGCCATGAGCGTTTATTTATTTCCGCAAGCGAGCGGCGGATTTAGAGGAGATTTGTCATATTTACAAGTCAAAATCCATCTTGCGTAGTATAAATAAACCATTATCACACTCAAATCTTTTTTGGTTTATCGCTAAAATTCTTTTGTATCAGGCTTTGTTGTGAGTTTTGGCCGGTAGCCTATGGATTGATCGCATTGTTAATAAAATAAGGATTTTAGAGGCTTCAAAGAATGGCTGACTTTATGATTGAGACCCTTTAGAGCTCTTTTAACGGTTTATGCTAAAAATGATGACTTGATGTATTATGGAGATTAAGAATTGGATAATGTTTTAATTATTGGAGCCGGAGCAGCAGGCTCAGTTACAGCACAAAAGTGTGCAAAGAATCGTAAGATCTTTAAGAAAATTCATCTAGCATCACGACGTATTGAAAGTTGTAAATCTGTTGCCAAGAAATGCAAAACTAAAATTCAAATATCTGAATTAGATGCAGATAACGTAAAGGCCACTGTTAAACTTATAAAGAAAGTTCAACCAGATCTCGTTATCAATATGGCTCTGCCATATCAGGACCTACCCATTATGGATGCTTGTCTTCAGACGGGTGTTCATTACATGGATACTGCTAACTATGAGCCTCGAGATGAAGCTAAATTCACTTACAAATGGCAATGGCCATATCATTCAAAATTTAAAGCCAAAGGGATTATGGCTGTATTAGGGTGCGGCTTTGACCCAGGACAATCAAATATCTATTGTGCTTATGCACAGGAGTATCTCTTTGATGAGATAACGACAATCGATATCATTGATTGCAACGATGGGAGTCATGGCAAAGCTTTCGCGACGAACTTTAATCCTGAAATTAATCTGAGAGAAGTGACCCAAAGAGGTAAATATTGGAAAGAAGGAAAATGGATAGAAATTGATCCGCTTTCAATCGCTTGCATGATTGACTATCCAGAAGTTGGGCCTAGAAAGAGTTACCTTATCTATCACGAGGAAGAAGAAAGCCTTGTAAAAAATATCAAGGGTTTAAAACAGATTCGTTTCTGGATGACCTTTTCTGATAACTACATCAAACATCTTGAAGTTCTTCAGAATGTCGGCATGACACGAATT
>JBJTOZ010000148.1:0-2799 GCA_046074825.1 Hyphomicrobium sp. | reverse complement strand
GGGTATGGAGCCTTCGGGTTTGAGTATGCTGCATCAGCTCGCCTTTCAGATCCAGATCGCCATTTTCTTCTTAAAACCGCAATGGCCGCGCTTTCGGAAGCTGCACTGAAAGGAGGGAATGCAGGCAATCTCATTGCGCAAGGCCCTCTTTCACCTGTTTTGACAGCGCACCGCGCGACCTTTGTGACGCTGACCCATGAGAACAAACTCCGCGGGTGTGTGGGATCTGTGATCCCGCACCGTCCCCTCACAGGAGATATTTTTCTCAACACTGTCAAAGCAGGGTTTCAGGATCGGCGCTTCAGCCCACTTTCTCCAGAGGAACTTAATGGGCTTACCGTCTCGATTTCGATTTTATCTCATAGACGCGAAATTCAAATGCAAAAAGAACAAGAGCTCCTTGAAACGCTCGAGCCCGATCGTGACGGACTTATTCTGCAAGACGGAGAGAAGTCCGCTCTCTTTTTGCCGAGTGTGTGGTCGTCACTTCCTGATCCTTTGCACTTTGTTCGACATCTTAAAGCGAAGGCGCAACTATCCGCAGATCATTAGTCTCCCACACTGAAGGCCTACAGGTTTCGATCAGAAAGTTTTGCAGCTCCATTTCAACATGTGGAGAAATCATCAATTGCTCCGCTTCGGCTCCTGTAACATGTCCTATTAAAGGTCCTTTAGATTTTCGTGGTGCACTGTAAAGAAATATCCTAAAAATTCATTTCTAGATTTATACACCCTATCAACTCAGATAGAGAAAAACACCCTCTCAGGTAGAGAAAATGAGAAAACAGGCAAAAGATTAAAGAGCCATCAAACATGAAAAAATTTTTACACGTCGGCTGCGGAATGAAAAGAAAGGATCAAACTACAGGTGGCTTTAACTCAGAGGCGTGGGAGGAAATTCGCCTCGACATTGATCCAGCGGTGAGCCCTGATGTCGTCGGATCTATGACATCAATGTCCGCCGTTCCCTCTGGAAGCGTAGATGCGATTTTTTCTAGCCATAATATCGAGCATCTGTATGCCCATGAAGTTCCTGTCGCTTTGCAAGAATTTTTGCGCGTTCTCTCCTCAGATGGATTTGCCGTTATTACATGCCCTGACCTCAAATCTGTGGCAGCCTTAGTGGCTGATGACAAACTTTTAGATACTGCTTATGTTTCAGCTGCAGGCCCTATCACGCCGTTGGACATGCTCTATGGTCATCGTGGCGCGATGGCCAGAGGGAACCTGTTTATGGCGCATCATTGTGGCTTTACCATCAAAGTTCTCATGCAAACTATGAAGCAAGCTGGATTTGGGTCGGTTGGAGGGAAGGCTCGCCCTAAAAGTTTTGATTTATGGGCTGTGGGAAGTAAAGTACCCCGTTCAGACGAAGAGCTAGGAAAACTCGCTCAAGCGCATTTCCCGTAAGAGTTTTCCGAATGAAAGGGAGCAGCTTACTCAATAAGGCAACGTATTTATCTGCTCTTGAGCAAATGACTTATTTTAAAATGGGACAAATTTTTAGGAAGTGCTGAGGTGTTTCTTAAAAGAGAGCAAAAATCTGAGGAATTATGGATGTCTCTTGTTAAGATTTAAATCTTCCTATCGAAAGACTGAAGGTCCCATTGAAACGAAATTTTAGTTTTTTTTTGGTAAGACTATTAAAAGCAGAATGATTTATCGATCACACATCTTCTGCTCATGAGGCCCCAGACTATACATGTATGCGTTTTGTCTGGGGCCTTTTTAATTGATGAAATAGCTTAAGCTTTTTTTTAATGCTCCGCTCATTTCATTTTGGAAAACCTGAATTTTACAGGGCCAACATACTCCTAGAGAACAAACGATGAAGACATTAGTAAAATGTCCTGCTGCACTCTTTAGTCTGCCGCATCCATAAGACAGGGTACACATAGGGGTACGCGCATTTATCTTCGATAGTCGGGAATGCCGGCAGCCTCGCAAATCAAGGAAACGCGAATATCGGTGAAAACCGTTCGGCACACACTTTTTTTGAGATTAGGATTGTTCCTCAATTGGGCGGAGGTGACTTTTATGCCATAGCCTCGAGCAACTTGCGCAAGATATTCATCCGCACAATAGGGACTATGAAGCAATTGCCCATTCACCACCTGCGTGTCCTTCACACATTTAAGGGCAAGAGCAGGCGATGAAAGAAAAAAGGTGAGCAAGAGGGCGGGTATCAAGTGCATATGACGGACCATGACTTTATCTTCGCTTTCTTGTTAAAAGATTTTTCCCTCGCACGTCTTATGAAGAAAGACCGCCGCGAGAGGACAACACAAAAATAAAGATGATCGCATTTTAAAAAATAACAAGTCGCAAAAGAGCATGAACGAGGAACTATCTTCGTTTTTTACTCAGTTTTGTATCTCACCCTCCCAATTTGAAAAGAAAAAATCTCTAGAACAAGTGAAAAATGGGAGAAAAATTTTTTGTGCTGCCAAAAGAGGAAACGAACCTTGGAACGTAATCCTTATAAAGTCTTGGTTTAAAACCTGAAAGGCCCTTAAGAGAAAGGCCTGACTGTAAGACAAAAGGGGACTTTTGCCAATTTAATAGCTTAACTTTTCGAAAGCTTTGATCTGTCTCAAAACTGATGCCATGTCAGACATGTCATAAAAAAGGATCCCAAGAAAAAAGCTCCAAGCAGTTTTTTTCAAAGAGAGTTACAAAAGAGCGTTGCACATGATGAAAGGAGCTTTTTCAAAGTGGCCTATCGAACATTCTTCTGCCGTAAAGAGTTCCAGAAAGAGAGAAGACATGAGTGAAAAAATGAACAAGCTCCTACATAGA
>JBJTOZ010000147.1:0-22418 GCA_046074825.1 Hyphomicrobium sp. | reverse complement strand
CGGTGAGCGCTTTGATCTATATGTCGCTCGATATGGTCTCATCTTTCTGACCTAAGTAAAGATAACAGTGGCTACTCACTCAAAGATCTATTCATTGGATCTGAGGGGACGCTTGGAATTATCACATCTGCTATTCTCAAGCTGTTCAATCGACCGAATGATATTGGTACAGCATTTATCTCTATTAGGTCTTATGATGACATTCTCAAATTATTTAATTTAACAACACGCCTAACTGGTTCAAATTTAACATCCTTCGAATTTATGTCTCGAGATGCACTATTGTTATCGCTCAAGCATGGATCTACTAAAAAACCGGTAAAGGATACATCCGCTCCTTGTTATGTTCTTATCGAACTCTCTACATCTGAATCTAATTATGCAAACACCCTATTAGAAAATCTTTTATCAAGTTCAGCGGGTGGCGCTCTTGTTCTAGAGGCGTCTCTTGTTTCCTCATCGCAACAAGCAGCAACCCTATGGAATCTCCGTGAGAATATGTCTGAAGCCCAAAAAAAAGAAGGGGGGTCCATAAAACATGATATTTCCTTACCTCTTAAAAATATTCCTGAATTCTTGAAAAAGGCAGCTTTGACTGTTGCAGAAATTTGTACTGGAGCTAGGCCTGTCCCTTTTGGGCACATTGGAGACGGCAATATTCATTATAATATTTCGCAACCCATCGGAATGGATAAATTAGAGTTCCTCAAATATGAGGCTAAAATTACTGAAGCTATTCATGATTTGGTAAGCTCGTTGAGGGGATCTATTTCTGCAGAACATGGAATTGGACGTGCGAAAAGAGAGGAATTGAGAAGAGTTAAAAATCAAATTGACCTGGATTTAATGCGCAGCATAAAATCTACTTTGGATCCAAGAAACATACTCAACCCTGGAAAACTTCTCTAAAAATTAATGCTCCTCATCCCAAATAATAAATTTCAGCATCATTAAAAATTTAAAAAAACAAAAATTTATGAACAAGAAGGCTTCTTTTTTGAAAAGTCTCTCTTCCCCTTTCTAATATAGTATAACATTATATATTTTCTATTTATTATTTAAGCATTTAAAAGATAATCACACTTATGTCAGAACTAGAAAAAGATATGCCATACCTATCTCAAGTATTACGAAGCCTAGGCTCAATTTCAGGAGGAAAAAAAAACAAGTTTTTTTTTATTTTACTATTTTTAGTTTTTGAAAGCGTAAGATACCCAACTCATGTTATTTCAGCACCTGAAATGCGCCCCTATGACAAGCAGCTCCTTAGGCTATCTGAACTACTAGGGGCCATTCACTATTTACGAGAACTTTGCAGTGCAAAAGACGGTCAGCGATGGCGTGAGCATATGCAGTCCATAATTGACAGCGAGACATCAAATGCGGCGCGCAAGGCGCTTATTACTCGCAGTTTTAACCAAGGATATCGCACTTATAGTCATATGTATTCGACCTGCACTCCCACTGCTCAGATTACGATTGAGCGCTTTTTAGCTGAAAGTGCTGATATTTCTGAGGCTATGGTTATTCGCGCACCTTAAGATGAACGAAACAAGACCGATTGATACTATGGTATATTAGTAGAGTTAAATTTACCTTATTTTGCATGGAAATCCAAAAACAAAAAGAACCGTGATAAACATTTATGAATGTTGTTTGAAAATATTACCTCGATGTGGCAGTAAGTAAGTATAGATCAAAGAATTAAAATATAAAACACCCGATAACGAGGAAAAGCCTTATGAAAGAAGATTTACGTAAGCTCGCTGAAAGCGAGGACAATAGTTTCAGAGCCCTCGGACTTATTCTTGCTGCTTGGGATGAAGGTACTGGGAATGGGGTTGCTTCAGAACAAATGGCTTATGCAGCGCTTTTCGCAGCCTTAACAGATCTGGTTTCCCTTTACGGAGAGGATGCTGTGGTTGATCTTGCAAAAGGTCTTGAAAGAAGACTTAAACAGGGTGAGTTTACTTTGAACAAAATAATTCACTAAACTTCAGGATTTATAATTTTAAAACAACGATCGAAATCAAAAAAGAAAATCGACTTTATAATAAATCCCTACTGAGTTTAAAAAATTATTTCCGCCACCAGAACAACTCCAAAACCAATAAGAATTATGCTCGCAATCCGATTGATTATAATTAAGTTTTGAGTATCGACTAAATATCTAAATTTCGATATAAAACTCGAAAGTAAAAACCACCATGTAAGACTTCCTACAATGATCGAAGCAACTATTGTTATGGCATCGATTGTTGAATGGACATCAACAAACGTAGAAATTCCTCCAAAAATTGCAAAAAGCCCTAAGAGGGCACCCGGATTACTTATAGTTAGTAAAAAGGTTTGAGGAATATCCCAAATAAAATCCCGCATTGAGATTTTAAATTTATGGCTTTGAGCCTGTGTTAAGATCCTAGGGGAGGAAAAGAAAAGTTTGAAACCATAGAAAAGGAGTGCAATGCCACCGACAATTTGGATTGTCATCCGATGATGCTCAACCGCTCCAGAGATTGCTCCAACTCCAAATGCTGCACAAAAGGCAATAAGCCCATCACCCAAAACAGCTCCTAAGATGGCCGCAATACTTCCAAAAAAACCACTTTGAATTGTTCTATGAATACAGAGAAGATTAACTGGCCCTACTGGAGCAGCAACCAGAAATCCAATTAAGATGCCAACAGGAATAATGATTGGATTTGGAATAAAATCCATATCTGAACATTTCTCAATAAGATGAAAATTAAGTGGTAACTGTTAAAATCTTTTCAATAAGAAACAATATTATTATTCTGGGGATAATCTTAAATCAGTATCCCTCATAAAAACGAACGGGTTGTCCTTGACCCTTTTCTACTAACTTTCCATCCCACATGACTCGCTGACCACGCACTATTGTGCCAACGGGCCAACCGACTACCTCTTTTCCATGATAGGGCGTCCAACCTACCCGACTTTTGATCCAACTATTTGTAATAACTTCACGTCGTTTCAAATCAACGATGGACAAATCAGCATCCCACCCAACCGCAATACGACCTTTCCCGCATATACCAAAAATTCGTTGTGGGCCGTGACTTGTCAAATCAATAAGACGCTGCAAACTCAAACGTCCAGCATTTACATGATCTAGCATAATTGGGAGTAAAGTCTGAACTCCTGTCATACCCGAATGAGAGGCAGGGTAAGGTTTTTGTTTTTCCTCATGCGTGTGGGGAGCATGATCTGAACCTAGAACATCAACGACACCACTTTCCACTGCTGACCAAATTCGGTCTTTGTGGCGCCTATCGCGAATGGGAGGATTCATCTGTGCATATGATCCCAATTCTTGATAACAAGCAGGTGCTTCCAAAGTCAAATGTTGAGGGGTCACCTCGACAGTTGCCCAATCCTTATGATCCTTCAAATAATCTATCTCTTCGGCCGTGGACACATGGAGAACATGAACACGACGACGATATTTTTCTGCCAAGCTAACAAGATTTTGCGTAGCAATCAGTGCAGCTTTTTCATCGCGCCAGATTGGATGAGAAGAAGGATCCCCAGGAACACGCAAATTCATGCGCTCATTTAATCTCGACTCATCCTCAGCATGGAAAGAAGCCCGCCGAGATAATCGAGAAATTATGCGCTCAAGTGAGGGAAGATCATCAACCAAAAGATCTCCGGTTGAGGATCCCATGAAAACTTTGATCCCTGCAGCCCCCTCACATTTTTCTAGCTTTTTAATATCTTCAATATTCTCTTTTGTTCCTCCTACAAAAAAAGCAAAATCGCAAAGCATGCGGTTCCGAGCTGCTGCTACCTTATTAGCTAGTGTCTTTTCACATGTTGTTAAAGGAAGCGTGTTTGGCATTTCAAAAACTGAAGTAACCCCACCTGCAACTGCTGAGCGGCTTCCTGTTTCTAAATCCTCTTTATGCGTCATCCCGGGTTCTCGAAAATGAACCTGAGTATCAATAACGCCTGGTAAAATATGTAAGCCCTTTGCATCAAGAATTTCGGCTGCCTTGACGGATCCAAGATGACCAAGAGCTGATATGCGCCCTTGAGTTATAGCTATATCTCTCTCACCAATACCATCATGATTGATAATGGTTGCTCCGCGTATTACGAGATCATGAGAAGCACTCAAGATTTTCAACCCTTTTTCTTTTGCTTATTCAGTAATAAAACTGAAGAGCTTGCTTGTCTTTGATATATCCTCTGCCTACCTAAGTAGTAATCTGAATGAAAACCAAATAATAGTTTTGAGCACCATGAATATTTCTTTGTTAAAAGATCGCTGCTGTCTTAGGATTACAGGGAGTGACACCTTTAAGTTTTTGCAAGGACTTCTTACTAATGATGTCTCTCTTTTGGAAACGCAAAAATCAATTTATGCAGGACTTTTAAGTCCTCAAGGTAAGGTACTGTTTGATTTTATCCTTATTAAGGACAGAGATGGTGTAATCTTTGATGTTGTCAAGAGTTCAGCAGTTGATCTCATAAGACGTCTTAATCTCTATAAATTACGCTCGGATATCCATATTGAAGATCTTTCTGATCAATATAACGTTATCGCATTCTTTGGAGAAGGCGATAATCTAAAGTTAAGGGAAGAACAGACATTTACCGATCCTCGGTTAGAGATGCTTGGATGGAGATCTTTGATCGAAAAAACATCTAATGTTACTCGAATAGATTTTGAGGATGATTCAAAGTATCACGCGCATCGTATTAGATTGGGGGTGCCCGAAGGTGGCAAAGACTATATTTTTGGTGAAACATACCCACATGAAGCTCTTTTTGACCTTTTACACGGCCTTTCCTTTTCTAAAGGGTGCTACATAGGACAAGAAATTGTTTCCCGCATGGAACATCGAGCGGTCATTCGAAAAAGAATTGTTGTTGTGATTGGAGAAAGCCACTTGCAACAAGGGGCCAGTGTTTCTGCGGCCGAGATTGAAATTGGTAGAATTGGATCAGTGAACGGATCTTTGGGGCTAGCCCTTTTGAGAGTAGATTGGATTAATGAAGCCCAAAAAAAGGGCGTTCAACTCCTTTCTATGGGTAATCCTCTGAAAATTGAAATTCCAAATTGGGTTCGGCTTTAATTAATGCAGTCAGCAAGATCGTAAAAAAGCAAACGGCTCACTTTGATATTTTTTTAATTTTGTAGATATTGCAGACAGTGGGGACAACAAAAAAGTACTTTTAAGTGTCCTCATCCATCATACAAAGGTTAAAGCAGGAACGTTTGATGATAAAAAACAATATTCGTTGTCCTTGGCCTGGAATTGAGAACATAGAGTATGCTCGTTATCATGATGAAGAGTGGGGTATTCCTCAAAATAATAGTCAGTTTCTATTTGAAAAGCTTATCTTGGAAGGATTTCAGGCAGGATTGTCTTGGTTGATCATTCTTAAAAAAAGAGAAGCATTTAGGGCAGCTTTCGATAATTTTGATGCAAAAACTATTGCTTCCTACCAAAAAAAAGATCTTCTCAGATTGATGAACGATAAGAGAATTGTTCGCAATCAACTTAAAATTGAAGCAGTAATTAAAAATGCAAGAGCGTATCTCGCGCTTGCGGAGCACACAAGCTTTGCTAGACTTCTTTGGTCCCAACTAAACAATGAACCAATTATAAACAATCGCCGTTCTTTAAAAGACATACCAACGGCAACTCCACTCTCCCTTAAGCTATCAAAACTCCTTAAAAAATCTAACTTTCATTTTGTCGGACCGACAACAATGTACGCATTTATGCAATCTGTTGGCATGGTCAATGATCACCTTATTTCATGTCCTCGACATGAATTCTGCGCTCATCTTCAGCGCAAGTTTCAATTTTCTGAGGGATAGACTTTTAAAATTATTATGACATGAATTTTTAAAAGTTGGCGGTTTTTATTTCTTAAAATATTAGCGATGAAATTTTCAACGTTTAAATGCTAACTGGGTAAAAAAGAAAATAGATTTATTATGCATATTCTTTGTTTAAAGCTCTAACACATGTTTTCCAAAATAGAGAAATTTCTATAAGGAGTAAATTCAGCAGATAAAATATTCATCTCCTGTCTTCCTGCTTCTTGACCTTAATTCTGAACATTAGGATGCTATCAAAAAAATGAATGCAAATCTTGGTAGCCGAAATTGGACATCCCTCTTATGGAAATTGAAACATTTAGAGAATGAATAAAAAAACTCAGGTTATCGAAATAGGTCTAAACGCAGCTATCATTGCAGTAATTGATAATGAACCCATGGTTCTTGTTGTCCCTGAAACAGAGACAGGGAACAAAGAAGCTAGAGAAGTGCAGGACAGTTTACCTTCAGGTCCCTTCTCTCCACTGGAACATCGCACCTTCGAAATTGGTCTGCGTTCTTGGGTTCAAAATCAAGCTGGAATAGATCTTGGATATGTTGAGCAGCTTTATTCATTTGGAGATAGGGGACGGCACGCACAATTAGAAGATCTAACCCCTCACGTTGTTTCTATAGGTTACCTTGCCCTAACCGACGCGACAAAAATCAAAAACACACAAAGAAGCTCATGGCGCAGATGGTATTCTTACTTTCCATGGGAAGACTGGAGAGGTGGACCACCAAATATACTGGATGAAATTCTTCCAAGATTAGAGGAATGGTCAAAGCGTCCGAAAAACAAGTCGGAACCTAATAGACCTTTGGAGCGGAAGGAACGTATTCTTTTATGCTTTGGAACTGGCGGGACTTCTTGGGATGAGGAGAAAGTTCTTGAGCGCTACGAGCTCCTTTACGAGGCGGGACTTGTGGAAGAGGCTCTAAGGGACGGTCGTGAAGCTGCAAAGCGATGGCCAAAAAAACCCAAGCTGGGATGTATGATGAAGTATGACCATAGAAGAATATTAGCGACAGCTATTGGCCGTTTGCGGGCCAAAATAAAATATCGACCGCTGATATTCGAATTAATGAAACCTGGTTTTACCTTGTTTGAACTTCAGCGAACAGTTGAGGCAATTTTAGGTCCGCATTTACATAAACAAAATTTTCGACGCCTTGTTGAAGGGGGGGGCTTGGTTGAAGCAACGGGTGAGCTCAAAACTCAGACTGGGGGGAGACCTGCAAAACTGTATCGCTTTCGCAAGGAAATTCTTTTGGAACGACCAGCGCCTGGTGTTCGTGTGAAGGCGGGACGTAGTTGATATAATTCAAAATCACCCGAAAATAGAGGTTTGGATTTGTTAATACATGCATGTTAGCGCCTTGCGCCTTAAATCTCTAAGAATTGAAGTCAAACTCTCACAAACCCCCTAGAAATAAGATCCTGGATCCCTTAAGTTAAGTGACGAAGTACTCCATTTGAGCATAAGTAATGGCTCTTTAAATTTTTTGGCATATTTATACTCAGTTTGAGTATAAAGAAACGTTTTTGAAAGGCTTTGTAAATCATGGGCATCACTTTGCCTCTTAGGCGCTCTGATTTGGATGAGCTCGGGATAGAAGCACCGCTTGGTATACGCTTTTCAGCATCCCTTGAGCGTGAAATGGCCCCAATTTACGACCGTATGAAAAAGGTCGTTACTCCTATGGAGTGGAGCACTTACGCCCCCCTTATCAAAGCCATCAATACTCTGAAATCAGAGCGCGGAGCAGTGATCCTTGCGCATAACTATATGACGCCTGAAATTTTTTTTGGTGTTTCAGATTTTCGTGGTGATAGCCTTCAACTCGCCCGCGAAGCTGCAAAAGCGGATGCAGACATTATTGTTCAAGCAGGCGTGCACTTTATGGCAGAAACATCAAAACTTCTGTCACCTGAAAAAACTGTCCTTATTCCTGATCTCCGTGCAGGTTGCTCTCTGGCAGCATCAATAACAGCGGATGACGTACGTCTGTTACGGGAAGCTTATCCTGGTGTGCCAGTTGTTACGTATGTGAACACTTCAGCATCTGTGAAAGCTGAATGTGACATCACGTGTACATCTTCAAATGCAGTGAAAGTTGTAGAAAGCCTGGGTGCTACTCGTGTCCTGCTCATTCCAGATGAGTATTTGTCAAAATATGTCCAGTCACAAACAAAAGTAGAAATCATCGCCTGGCGTGGACATTGTGAAGTGCACGAGAGGTTTACAGCCGAAGACCTACTTAATTATCGAAGCACAAATCCAGACCTAAAAATTATTGCTCACCCTGAATGTCCACCAGAGGTCATAGATATTGCTGATTTTACTGGTTCGACTTCAGGTATGATTTCTTGGGTGAAATCTCATCATCCTAAGAAAGCTCTGCTTGTGACAGAATGTTCAATGGCATCAAATGTTGCAGCAGAAGCCCCCGATGTTGAGTTTGTTCGGCCTTGCAATCTCTGCCCTCACATGAAGCGGATCAGCTTACAGTCCATTTACGAGAGCCTGCGAGATTTAAAGTATGAGGTTTCCATAGACCCTTTAATAGCGCAGCGCGCGCGTCGTGCCGTTGAGCGCATGATTGAGCTCAAAACATAAAACAGGCTCTTCTCATGCAACAGGAGTTCTACTGTCTATGCCCAATTTAATTCAAAAAAAGTTTAAGGGGTTTGCTGATCCCAAAAAGGGAGTCGGGCAAGGTGATATTGTAATTGTCGGAGCGGGTTTGGCTGGCCTCTACACAGCATTAAAACTCGCCCCCCTCCCCGTCACTATTATTACAGCTGCCCCATTAGGAGAGGGAGCATCCACAGTCTGGGCACAAGGTGGTATTGCTGCGGCAGTTGGAGAAGGGGATACTTTTGAGGCTCACGCGCGCGACACCATTATCTCTGGCGCTGGGATCGTGGATGAAAGAGTGGCTCAGACCGTAGCGCGAGAAGCAAGCACTAGGGTGCGTGACCTCTTAATGTACGGGGTTCCTTTTGATCGAGATCTTGAGGGACATTTTCTGCTTTCTCGAGAGGCGGCGCACTCCGCAAATCGTATTGTGCGAGTTTCTGGAGATAGGGCTGGAACAGCCATTATGCGAGCATTGATAGCAGCGACCAAAGCAACCCCTTCTATTCGGATTATGACAGGATATGAAGCTGAAGACCTCGTGCTCGACAAGAAACATGTTATTGGAGTGAAATTAGCCAGAGGAGAAAAGCGAGGATCAGGAAGTTATGAGCTTATACCTGCGAGTGCTGTTGTTCTGGCTACTGGAGGTATCGGAAGCCTCTATTCTATATCGACAAATCCCAGCTATGCACGCGGAGAGGCCATCGCATTTGCAGCGCGGGCAGGTGCCATAATTGCAGACCCTGAATTCGTGCAATTTCATCCCACTGCAATTGATACAGGCTCATATCCCGCTCCACTAGCGACAGAAGCTTTACGCGGAGAAGGAGCCGAACTAATAAACAATACTGGTGAGCGATTTATGCTTCCTCATCATCCTGATGCGGAACTTGCGCCACGTGATCTTGTTGCTCGTTGTGTTTTTGCTGAAATACAAGCCCATCGCGGAGCTTATCTCGATTGTCGAAAGGCTATTGGGGAACGTTTCCCTATCTCCTTTCCCACCGTATATGCGCACTGCCAATCCTCAGGCATTAATCCCATAACAGATCTCATCCCTGTCGTTCCTGCCGCTCACTACCACATGGGTGGAATTGCAACTGATATGAGAGGACGAACAAGCGTTGAAAGACTATGGGCTGCTGGAGAAGTTGCTTCGACTGGATTACATGGAGCTAATCGACTTGCATCAAATTCATTGCTTGAGGCTGTCGTATTTGGCGGGCGCGTAGCAGAGGACATTAAGAGAATCATACCTCTAAGAAATGGCGCGTCTGTAGCTAGATTACATCTTGTTGAAGGGGGTAAAGATATTGATCTTGAATATCGATTTGAGGCTCTCAGAAGAATTAGACATATTATGATGGAGGATGTTGGGGTAGTGAGGAATGCTGAGGGATTAAAACGGGCCTTGATCAAATTGAAAGACATATCTCTCGAAGCTGGAAGTATCGATAGTATGGTTAGAAATATGGCCTTAACTGCAAGGTTCATCACGACATCGGCACTCGTGCGCAAAGAAAGTCGAGGAGCTCACTTTAGAAGCGACTATCCCAAACCCAAACATCAACTTGCCTCTCGCACCTTCATTAATCTGAAAACACTTGAAATGCTTGAGAAATCCTTCACCTCAAGCAAGAAAACCAAGTGTAAAGCTATGGAGCTTTCTTTGTGATATTGCCACAGCTGTCTCAGATATTAATAGATAAAGCGGTATCTCAGGCCTTAGTGGAGGACATTGGGATCAAAGGCGACATCACTACCAATGCCACGGTTGATGAAAAAATAACTGTTAGAGGGGAAATTATATCTCGTGCTAGTGGGGTTATTTCAGGTTTAGATTTAGCTGAAGCAGCTTTTCGTTTTGTTGATTCTTCGATCATCTTTGAGAGAAAAAAAAAAAGACGGAGATGTCCTCAACTCTGGGGATGTGTTAGCCGAAGTTCGTGGAAGAGCGCGTGGAATTCTAACTAGCGAACGAGTAGCTCTCAATTTTCTTTGTCACTTAAGGGGAATTGCGACACTCACACGCTGCTATGTTGACACGATCGCAGGAACAAAAGCTAAGATCGTGGACACTCGCAAGACGACACCTAACCTCAGGGCTTTTGAAAAATATGCTGTAACCTGCGGCGGAGGACAGAACCATCGAGCAGGTCTGTTTGATGCTATTTTAATTAAAGATAATCATATTATCGCAGCTGGTGGCGTAGAGGCAGCCATTAAGAAAGCAAGGTCCCAATGTGGACATATGATAAAAATTGAAATTGAAGTTGAAACCCTCGACCAACTCGATGTAGCTCTTAAAAATTCTGTTGATGTCGTACTCCTCGATAATATGACAATCCCTCTCCTCCAAAAGGCTGTCGACCGTGTTTCCGGTCGTGTTCTCACTGAAGCTTCTGGAGGTGTTAACTTGAAAACAGTCAGGGGGATTGCAGAGACGGGGGTTGATCTGATTTCTGTTGGATCCCTGACACACTCAGCTCCAATACTTGACATAGGTCTTGATTTTAAAAAAGCATCTTAGAAGCTTTTGATCGAAAATTCTTTTTAAAGTATATTATTGTATGAAATAGAGAGAAAACTTTTTATATCTAAAAATATTTAATTCTAATTCATCTAACGAGGGCTAATTCCTTTTCACTGCCAGCCAATCCAGATAAACTATATTATTATTACGTTACGAGCTCGGTATTCTTGAATAGACTGAAACTATTTTTTAATTGATAAAGAATTTTCTCAGCTCTTCCCCTGACGACGCGCCGTAATCGCAGCTCGAGCTGCTGCTAATCTTGATATCGGAACCCGATACGGAGAGCAAGAAACATAGTCAAGCTTGAGTTCATGAAATATTCCAACAGAATAAGCGTCTCCACCATGCTCTCCACAAACACCAATTTTTAAACCAGGTCTTCCCTCTCGTCCTCCTTCAACCCCTATGCGAATAAGTTGTCCAACTCCATCATGATCAATAGAAACAAAAGGATCACGATCAAAAATACCTTTACCAGCATAGGTTGACAAAATCGGAGCGGCATCATCTCGAGACAAACCTAAGCAGGTTTGAGTTAAGTCATTTGTTCCAAAAGAGAAGAATGACGCTCCATCTCTGCCCTCACTCAGTTTTCGGGCTTCGAGAGCTGCCCTTGGCAACTCAATCATGGTTCCAATTTGATACTGAAGACGACGGCCCGTGTCATTTTCAATATCATTCGCCACTGAACGAATTACATCAGCCAGAATATCAAATTCACGTCTAAAAGCGACGAGAGGTATCATGATTTCGGGAGATATTGATTTTCCAAGATCCTGTTCAGCAGCAAGCGTCGCCTCAAAAATTGCTCTCGCTTGCATCTCAGTGATTTCTGGGTATCGAATGGCCAGTCGACAACCTCTAAAACCGAGCATAGGATTGAACTCGGAGAGTTCAGCAATACGGGTTTTTAATCGGTCTAGCGGCATTTGAAGAGATTCTGCAATTGGCAGTAACTCTGCATCATGCCTTGGAAGAAATTCATGAAGGGGGGGGTCAAGCAGTCGGATTGTAACCGGTTGACCATTCATAATACAAAAGAGCTCCTTAAAGTCAGACCTCTGCATTGGTAAAATTTTTGCTAAAGCCGCTCTTCGGCCTTTTTCATCATTTGCACAGATCATCTCACGCATTGCCAGAATTCGTGATGTATCAAAAAACATGTGCTCTGTTCGACAGAGACCTATTCCTTCAGCTCCTAACTTTCGGGCTTGTTCTGCATCTCTCGGGGTATCCGCATTTGCTCGAACCTTCAAACCTCGAAAGCTATCTGCCCAACCAATCAAGGTTGAAAAATTGGCTGACAGTTCTGGTTGAACCATTGGGACATAACCTGCCAGAACTTCTCCCGTTGTCCCATCGATAGTAATTATGTCTCCCTTTTGAAATGTACGTGTTCCAACGCGAACAGTTCCATGAGATAAATCTATGCGCAGCGCACCAGCCCCGCAAATACAGGGCAAACCCATGCTGCGAGCAACGACAGCGGCATGACTGGTCAAGCCTCCACGTTGGGGTAAAATACCCACCGCTGCATTCATACCATTAATATCTTCTGCGCTTGTCTCTACGCGCACAAGAATAACCTTTCGACCTTGAGCACGAAGAACCTCAGCCTCCTCAGGGGTTAAAACAATTTCGCCTGTTGCAGCACCTGGGGAAGCTGGAAGCCCTCGAGCAATAAAATCTTTTTGAACCCCTTGGGCTATCCTGGGATGGAGAAGATGCGTGAGAGCCTCAGGCTCAACCATCATCACGGCTTCATCCCTTGAAATCAGCCCCTCAAACACGAGGTCTACTGCAATTTTAAGAGAAGCCTCAGCACTTCTTTTACCAGAACGGGTTTGCAACATCCAAACTTTGCCCTCTTGGATGGTGAACTCAACGTCCTGCATATCTCTAAAATGTGCTTCAAGCTTTTCTAATATCCCTTTTAGTTCTGAAAATGCTTGCGGAAGAAAACTTTCTAGTGAAGCTTCCTTAGAGTTGATAGTGACACGATCTTTTTCGGTTAAACGTTGAGGTGTTCGATATCCCGCTACTATATCTTCGCCTTGAGCATTTGAGAGAAACTCTCCATAGATGACACGTTCTCCTGTGGATGGGTTGCGCGTAAAAGCGACCCCTGTAGCCGAGCTATTTCCCCGATTTCCAAAGACCATTGTTTGAACGGTCACAGCAGTTCCAATGCGATGAGAGATGTCGTGCAATTTTCGATAGCTTGCAGCTCGTTCATTATTCCAAGAACGCAGAACTGCTCCAATAGCTCCCCAAAGTTGTTCGGAAGTATTTTGAGGAAAGTCCTGCCCCTTTTCTGTTTTAATAGCTTCTTTGAAAACAGAAATTACTTCCTGCCAATTTTCGGCACTTAAATCGATATCGGCGACTAAACCTCGAAGATTTTTATAATTGTCTAAAAGATCTGCGAAGAGACCATGATCCACTCCGAGTACAACATTCCCATACATTTCGATGAATCTGCGGTAACTATCGTATGCAAAACGCTCATCCCCTGATTGTCTTTTTAATCCTTCAACAGTTTTATCATTAAGACCTAGATTCAAAATAGTGTCCATCATACCTGGCATTGAAACAGAAGCGCCTGAGCGGACTGCAAAAAGCAGTGGATTGTTAGGATCACCAAAGCGCGCTCCAATAGCCCGCTCCGTCTGCTTTATAGCGTCCTCCACCTGATCCTTAAGTTCAGAAGGAAGCGTTTCCTGATTTTGAAAGTAGTACTGACAGACCCTTGTAGAAATAGTGAAACCCGGAGGTACGGGAAGACCTAATCGTGCCATTTCAGCAAGATTGGCCCCTTTCCCACCAAGCTCATCTGTGAGACCTGCATGTCCATCTGTCCGTTTTAAACCAAAAAAGTAGACCCAAGAGGACATCTAAAATGCCGTTTCTGTTGATAGATTTAAAAAAAGGTTCTTTATCAGAAAAATTTCAAACAAAATATAACAGGAATACATTTGGACACCTCATGCTTATCAGGATATGCCAGAGGGCAAAAGACCTTCCTGTGTGTCTCCATTTGCTCAAAAGGTTGAAATCAATCAAATTAATAAAAAAAATTTAATATCCTAAGAGAGGATGAAAAAGACCAATGAAGAAACACCTACCAACCGTATTAGATTGTCTTGAAAAGAATCGTGAGGAGGCTCTGGGTCGTCTTTTTGAATTCCTTCAAATTGATAGTGTCTCTACCGATCCAGCGTTTGCGAGTTCCTGTCAAAAAGCTGCACAATGGTGCGTATGCGCACTACAAAATATTGGGTTTGAAGCATCCCTAAGAAAGACTTCTGGGCACCCTATTGTTGTTGGGCACTTTAAAAAAAAGAATGCATCTTCATTTCCCCATGTTCTTTTTTATGGCCACTATGATGTGCAGCCCGCAGATCCTTTAGACTTGTGGAATAGCCCACCGTTTACTCCTTGTATTATTAAAGACGAAAACAATGGCCAAGTTATTGTTGCTCGTGGAGCACAAGATAACAAAGGTCAACTTATGACTTTTTTTGAAGCCGCTCGAGCATGGAAAGAAGCCACAGAAGAGCTTCCGATCAATGTTTCTGTCATGATAGAGGGGGAAGAAGAATGTGGATCCCCCTCGTTGCCTGAGTTCTTTAAAAAGTCTGGCATGGAACTCAAAGCAGATCTAGTTCTGGTTTGCGACACTGGACAGTGGGATAAAAATACGCCCGCGATTACAACTATGCTGAGAGGCCTCGCTGGAACAGAAGCCATTGTAACGGGCCCATCTCGTGATCTTCATTCGGGAATGTATGGTGGACCAGCAATGAACCCGATACGCGCACTTTCCAAAGCCCTTGCTTCACTTCATAACAAGGAGGGAGGAATAGCTGTTGATAGTTTTTTAGATGGAATAAGGAATATTTCGAAGGAGCAAAGCCAGCAGTGGTCAACTCTGACACAATCCATGGGGGAAAGTTTTCTAACTTCTGTTGGTCTTAAAATTCCTGCGGGAGAAAAAAACTATTCCATCATAGAACAGTTGTGGTCGCGACCTACAATTGAATTTAACGGCATCACAGGCGGGTATCAGGGCTCGGGATCCAAGACAGTTATTCCATCCAAGGCGTCGGTGAAAATTACTTGTCGTCTCGTGCCTGGGCAGGATCCTCAAAAATGTCTACGACTGCTTCAAGATCATATTCGAAAAAACCTTCCGCTAGACTGTTCCGTAGAATTTATTGGGACGCGCGGAAGCTCAGCAATAGGGTTTGATATCTCTTCTTCTGCGATACAGGCAGCGGCATCAGCTCTGCAAGAGGAATGGGGGAAGCCCGCTGTCCTGATGGGATGTGGAGGTTCCATTCCAATTGTTACCTCTTTTAAAACAGACCTTGGTATGGATAGCTTGTTGGTTGGATTTGGTCTAGATGATGATCGCATTCATAGCCCCAACGAAAAATATAATCTTACTAGTTTTTACAAAGGCGCACGGAGTTGGGCCAGAATCCTTTGCTCCCTAGCAGAAAAATAATGTGATCTTTTTTGGCTCCACCAGAAAAAATTATGATTTCTACAACTTCAGGTTTTTTTCTCTGATCATAAATTACTTGAACCTCTCAATGTACAATCAGAAGTCTAGTCAACAAAGGTGCAACCTTTGAGCAAGCGTATTTCTTTTTTCCTAGGCGTTCTTTTCTTGGGACTTGTTCTGATACGTCTGGCTCAGAATTATTTTCCTCCAGAGAAAACTTCGATATCTCAAAAGAAAAACTCAGAATTGAGCATGAGTGATGCGTTTGATTATTATACATTAGTTCTATCTTGGAGCCCCTCATATTGTCAAAGCTCAGAAGGAAGAAAGAACGCACGTCAATGCCCACGTAATGAAATTTCAAAGTATTCTTTTGTTCTCCATGGTCTGTGGCCTCAATTTGAGAAAGGGTATCCTGAGAGATGTGCTTCATCAGAAAAGGATATTGTGCCACGAGAAGTCGTTGAGGGTATGCTCGACATCATGCCAAGTCCGAAACTTATTTACCATGAATATCAAAAACATGGGCGATGCTCAGGACTTTCGATCAAAGATTATTTTAAAGTATCTCGAAACTTATTTTTATCGGTAAAAATACCTGAGCGATATTCTTCTGCTCGAAATGGGGATTTCATAGCACCTGAGGAATTGAAACAGGACTTTTTAAATCATAACCCACAGTTATATGAAGGCACTATTTTTGTGTCTTGCTCAAAAGGGCAAACTCCACACCTCAGAGATATTCGAATTTGTTTTTCAAAAGATTTTGTTCCAAGAAGATGCGGAGAGAATGAGCAGGGAGAACAACTCTGCTCATCGAACAAAATACACATTCCACCGCGCCAATGAAGGTCAATTAACTTAAAATCGGTATAACTTTTTTGGTTTTAGGATAATCTTACAATAAAAAAAAACCGGACCCCTCGACGGAGCCCGGTTAGAAGAGAAAGATATGACTGATTAAGGAAGAACAACCTTTGCGGAAAATACAAAACGATCTGCACCAAGACCATCAGGATCATCAAGGTTTGTTCCCCAATATCGGAAATCCATTGTAAACTTATCAACCGTTAGAGAAATCCCCGAGTTCCAGTAAAGATAGTCATTTTTTACATTTGGGAACCATCCAACACCAGCCGGGTTGATAGGATCTTCCACTCTCGCATCGGAATAACCAAGAAGACTGCTATACGTCGGAGTAAAAATTCCAATTGGACGGAACGTGTATGATGTAGCACCTTCTATCGTATAAACCACCGGAGCATTGGCCTGGCTTGGAGCAATCCAGTTTGTGACGCTTCCAGTAAGACCCTTCCAGATTTCACCAGAGACACCGGCCTTGAGTTCGTAATAGGTAAAATCACCACTGCCAGTGGCTGCATTTTTGCCCCACAAATATGTATATGCTATAGCTCCAAAATCAAAAGTTGCAGGACCCCAAACAGGTTTGAAACCCCCATAAAAATCAATCTCTGCAGGTCCTAGACCTTGTCCAAAAAATGGGCTGTCACTAGAAGTGTTAGACGCCCATACACCTGTGTAAAACATCCCATAGCTAAGATCGATTGACCCTTGAGC
The DNA here is from genome assembly GCA_046074825.1 of Hyphomicrobium sp. Taxonomy (GTDB): domain Bacteria; phylum Pseudomonadota; class Alphaproteobacteria; order Rhizobiales; family Hyphomicrobiaceae; genus JAGVSR01. The sequence goes on along the minus strand of JBJTOZ010000147.1, from coordinate 5,292 downwards.
GGCTGGTTTCTTATCTGTTAGGGAAATACCACGGAAGAGATAATTGCTGGTCCCGCCTATAGTAATAGTGTGAGAAAGTTGAGGGCTGTCAGCTCGAGCGCCCCCCCCAAAAGGTGCAGACGATAAAACAAAACCGCCGAGACCGTAGAGCGCCGAGGTAAATACATATTTTATAGTTCGCATTGGATGTCCCTCTGGAAATGTGAAGCCCGATTTAAAATCCAACGCAGCACATAAAGACCAGAATCGGAACGCTATTAACTTCAACCTGAACAGGAAATTGCTGTGATGCAAGTAAAAGTGTAGGACTTAGACCATCCAGCAAGTGGGTCTGTAGCAATGATGCAACTTCTATAAATAATTGATTAATATATTACCATATTAGCTTACTTTTTGATCATTGATCAGGGCCTCAATTCTCCGAACTTGCATTAAAAGTCCGAAATTAATCATCATGAATGCAAGCTTCGTTTATAAGAAATTTACGATTTCTGATAGGCCACCAAATTAAACTATCTTGAGAAATCAGGGAAAAATGCCACAAGACATTAAACCAAACCCTCTAGCCCTTATTACAGGTGGAGCGCGCCGTATTGGTCGGGCAATTGCGCTTGATCTTGCTCGAAAGGGATTTGATATCGCCATTCACTATCATAAATCTCAAAAAGAAGCTGATGAAGCAGTGGATTTGATAAAAAATCTTGGCCGTCGAGCCATATCGCTTTCATGTAATCTCTCTGCGCCCTCAGATCTCGCAACTCTACTACCCCGCTGTTGTTCTGCACTAGGGTCTCCGACTTGTCTCATAAACAATGCAAGCGAATTTATGCATGACACCCTAGAAACAATGACTGAGCAAAGATGGAACACTCACTTTGACATAAATCTAAGAGCTCCGGTTTTCTTGGCTCAAGCTTTCCCTCATCACCTTCCACAGGGAGCGGAGGGCAATATCATTAACATTATTGATCAACGTGTTTGGAAATTAACTCCCGATTTTTTTTCCTATACACTCTCTAAGGCCGGGTTATGGACTGCAACACAAACCCTCGCTCAAGCTTTAGCTCCACTCATTAGAGTAAATGCAATTGGACCTGGACCAGTTCTTAAAAACGTTCATCAAAGCGAGGGAGACTTTGCAAAAGAAGTACAATCTACTCTTTTAAAGCGAGGGCCCTCACCAGAAGAAATTGCCAACGCCGTCTTTTTTATTTTAAATTCTAATTCAATAACGGGGCAAATGATTGCGTTAGATGGTGGGCAACATTTGGTATGGGATGGAAACTGAAAAATTTACTTTTTATTAAAGAATGAGAATAAGCCTCTCTAGCTCACTCTAGTCCTCGCCATAATTCTTCCGTTGGATACGCTTACTCACGCCCCAACTTAGTCAACGTGCCACCAAACATCTCTTTAATACTCTCGTCAACGGTTCATTAAGGTTAAGCCCTTATGAATTGTAAGAGTATGTAGGGTGTCCTAAAAGATGCCGCGTTTTAAAACAGTAAAGAGTAAAGCGTTATGGGTGTATTTGTTCGTGCGTCATTTGTTGCTATAGTCTCCATTTCTGTGACAACTTCACCACTACTTGCGTCAGGAAAGATTGATCTTCCCGCAATAAAAGTTTCACTTTCCAATCTTACACCACAGTGCGCAACGCCAGGACGACTTATGGCTTTTTTAAGCCAGAGAAATGCGAAATTTTCGGAGCGGTATAGGGGGATTGCCACAGAATATATGCGCCATGGAGAAAAGCTAAAAATTCGTTGGGATTATGCTTTTTTCCAGATGCTCGTTGAAACTGGGAATTTAACATATACTGGGGACGTCAAACCATATCAAAATAACTTTGCAGGCTTAGCCGCTACAGGGCATGGAGTGCAGGGAGAAAGTTTTAAAGACATTTCCTTAGGTGTCAGAGCTCACCTTGAGCATGTTTTAATGTACACAGGAGAAAAAATTCAAAATCCAGTCGCAGAGCGGACGCGGAACATTCAAGAATGGGGCGTCCTTACGAACTGGCAAAAGTCAATTAAAGAACCCATTACTTTTGGAGATCTCGCGAAAAAATGGGCCCCCACAAGTCATGCTTACGCAAAAGATATCTCCTCAGTCGCCCTCTCTTTTTATACAGGAGTTTGTAAAGCCCCAGATCCACAGCCAGAGCTCATCGCTGAAGCCAGAAGCTCTGCAAGCAAAGGCGTTTCTTTTGCAAAAGTTGAAGGCCACAATCCTGTAATTGAAGGAAAAGGGGCAGAAATTGCCAAAAAGGCAATAGCAGATGCACGGTCTATTGGTGATGGCGATGCTATTAGAAATGATCTTGGCGCTGGGCGTTATTCAGAAGAAATTCCTACACCCTCACAAACTTCAGAAACTTCCTTTTCGAACGTCCTTATTTTGAATGAAGAAAAGACACCTAAGAATGAAGGTGAAAAGATTTTTTCTGATAAAAAGGATGCCTCTCAAATCTCTAGCACTGAGATACTCGATAAAATTAATCCTCCGATAATCGATGTTACAGGTTCTCAAACAGCGACCCTCACTAAAAATTCGAAGTCCGTAAGTAAATGTAACGTGTGGACAGCCAGTTACGGGGGCAATAAAGCTATGATCATCAAAGCAAGTGCCGATGGTGCAACTCATTACACCGTTCTTGATGTTAATGAAGGATCCGAAAAGAAAGAGGCTGAAGCTTACATCACAGCTTACGCTAAAGGTGGACAGATGATTGGAGAATATACTTCGTCAGCACTTGCATTAGATAAGGCTTTTGAGCTTTGCCCAGAAAGTTGACACCTTATTTTTTAATAGTCTTAATATAAATTTCTAAGAAAATAAGATGTAAAGAAATAACCTTTTTTCTATTTCTTTTGAATTGTGGAATTTTCTATCTGTTTAAAAAATTGACGATAAAAATAGGCCATTGAAGACCCTAAGGAACCTCTTTCAAAGATAGTATTTATCCCCTATATCTTTGACTTTAGAGAAGTTCGATAAAAATTCTCATCATTTACAAAGATCTTTAGAGGACGTTCTACCGTACAACTTTAAAAGAACTAAAAAACTAACTTGAGAATCTTTCATGCTCCGTTCCTTTATCTTAAAGTTATTTTCGCTCACACTTCTTACCTCAACGGCCGGATCTCTCACAGCATCAGGAGAGCAAGTTGGCAGCGCCTATGACTTCAGCTTTACATCTATTGACGGAAAGCCGATGCCACTTTCCTCATGGCGGGGGAAAACATTACTCATTGTCAATACAGCATCTTTCTGCGGTTTTACGCAGCAGTATAAAGGCTTGCAAAAATTGTATGAGCTCTATGAGCCAAAAGGGCTCATCATTGTTGGTGTGCCTTCAAATGATTTTGGTGGACAGGAGCCTGGAACTGAAGGCCAAATTAAGGAATTCTGTGAAGGTGCTTTTGGGATTACATTCCCCTTAACTGAAAAAACAATTGTGTCGGGTGACAAAGCCCATCCTTTCTATATTTGGGCTGTTAAGACATTGGGACCCAAGTCTGCCCCTGGATGGAATTTCCATAAGTATTTGATTGATGGGGAAGGTCGACTAATAAAATCTTTTTACTCTGGTACGGCACCAGATTCCAAAGAACTAATTTCTGATATAGAAAATATAATGTCTAAAAAAGATGAAAACAAAACGAACTAATTTTCTTAAATTTTATTCTTTTCGAATATACTGTTAGTAGTTTTAGGTCGAAAAAATCTGCCGATGATTGCCCATCCTAATCCATAGAAATAGCCTAAGGTCACAAGAGCTGCCTCACCACCTAAGGCATGAACGCTAAAAATACCAACAAAGGCTGCCATCCAATATGCAAGGAAGCCTGAAACAGCAGCAGCAAAAGCAGCGATAAAGAGCTTCTGCCACTGGTCAACACCCCTTCCCATAATAAAACCAACTAATATCGTTGCTGGATTTAAAAGTGCGATAAGCAAAAGCGTGAAAGGATCAAACGCATTGATGGGGATCACGAAGTTTTAGCTCCGTTTTCTTCATTAAGTTTACGAATTTTTTCTTCCTCATATTGAATAAACCATCCTATCATTTGCCTCCAGAGAGCTTCACACAAATCTGGAGAAACCCCCTTTTGTAGCGCTCGTGTTCTTACTCTATCGATGACTTGTTGAATACGCCATGGAACAACAGCTCCTTCATCTGATTTCATTTTAAGCTGCCATGCTCTATCGACATATCCGAAACGTTCTGCGATTAAATCGACAAGAGAACTGTCAATACGATCTATTTCCCCACGCACTTCTGTCATATCTGCACAATCAGCAGGGCGTTTCAAAGCCATATCCTTTTTGCCTCTATTTACTAAATTCAAAAGCTCAAAATCGTCATTCTAAACTGGAAGCCACCATTTTTCAGGCATTCTGAAATGTCCTGCGGCATCTTCAATAGTTTTTGCAGTACGAAAGAGAGTGCCTTCATCAAAAGGTTTAGAAATAAATTGTAAACCCAGAGGTGTCCCAACTGAAGAAAGTCCTGCAGGAACTGAGATACCTGGAAGCCCTGCCATATTCACTGTGACTGTAAAAATATCTTCAAGATACATCGCTAACGGATCACCACTTTTTTCTCCGAACCCAAATGCAGGAGATGGTGTCGTAGGCGTTAAAACGACATCAACCTTATCCCAAGCCTGATCAAAATCTCTTTTAATTAGAGATCGTACCTTTTGAGCTTTCAGATAATAGGCATCATAATATCCAGCAGAAAGCACATAAGTTCCAATTAATACACGTCTGCGAACTTCTTTTCCAAAACCTTCTGCTCGTGTCTTAGAGTACATTTGAATTATATCTTGACCTGGGATACGCAAACCGTACCGCACTCCATCATATCGAGCCAAATTTGAAGAACACTCCGCAGGCGCAACAATATAATAAGCTGGAAGTGCATATTTTGTATGAGGCAAAGAGATTTCATGAATAGAGGCCCCACCATCCTTTAACCACATAATACCCTTCTGCCAGAGCGCCTCTATTTCCTGAGACATGCCATCAACTCGATATTCTTTTGGAATACCAACTTTGAGACCTTTAACACCCTGTTTCAAGAATGAGGTGTAGTCGGGAACAGGAACATTAACGCTTGTAGAGTCCTTTGGATCATGGCTCGCCATTACTCCGAGTAGGATTGCTGCATCTTCTACGGACTTAGCAATAGGGCCGGCCTGATCCAGCGAAGAAGCAAAAGCTACAATACCCCATCGAGAACAACGACCATAGGTAGGTTTAATTCCTACTGTTCCTGTAAGA
>JBJTOZ010000146.1:0-3128 GCA_046074825.1 Hyphomicrobium sp. | reverse complement strand
AAGATCCTATGTGAGGGAGTTTACTTATAAGTTACTCTAAGTCATCTATCTCGAAGATACTGTAGCCTTTTTTTTCATCACGCAACCCTATTTATTTTGAAAAAAATTTCTAAATTAAATTATTTCCCTTTGAAGAACACTTGTAAGAAACAGGTGTTCACTTCTAAAATCTTTGCGGTGTATCTCAAAATAACTTCTTTTTTGGTTGTGATGAACTTTTTTGTATGTGAGTTGAGTAGAAAAATTAATTTGCGCTAACGTCTCTAATCAGAAAAAACCAGAAATAATTTGCTCGTTTTGGATCAGCGACAGGCCAAACCATAATCTCAGACCATAATCTATTGACAGCGCATTAAAACTTAAAATTCCCTAATGCTCTTTACTATCATCTCAAGTGGACACAAGGTACTGTCGCTTCAACCTTCAGGGACATCTGAATGTTCTTATGAAGTTAGTTGTATGAGCTTTTTCAAATCTTAACCAAAACGAACAATCATTCTTCTTGACGCGGAGCGAAATGGGGCACAATGAATAAAAAAACTTCTTTTCATGGCTTCGAGAGGAAGCTCGCAAGAAGGCTTAGGATTTTGAAATATTAAAATTTTCCTATCTAGGACATATGCCTAAACTCAAACCCGACACCCAACGCGCACGGAAAGAACACATCCTAGATTCTGCTGAGAGATGTTTTGCTCGCTCGGGATTTCACGCAACAAGCATGCACGACATCTGCAGAGAGGGATCTATTAGTCCAGGTGCGCTCTATGTGTACTTTCCATCTAAAGAAGCCCTCATTGAGGGGATCTGTGAACGTGATCGAAATGAATTCCAAAAACGTTTTTCAAATTTAGCTGAGGCTCCGGATTTTTTCACCGCTTTAGGAATACTTGCAGAAAGTTATTTCTTACACGACCCTCGAGACCGCAGCATCCTATGTATGGAAATAGGGCTAGAGTCGACACGCAATCCACGGGTTGGAAAAATTCATCAATCAGTTGATAATTATGTTCGCTTAAGTTTTGAAAGTCTCTTCCAAACCATGATTGATGAAGGGCGGATCTTTCCTCAGCATGATGCCGCAACATTAGCGCGCATTTTGGTTTTACTAGGAGATGGAATGTTTTGGCGCAAAGGCGTGGATCCAAAATTTCAGACAAAAGCTACACTGAAAAGTGTCATTGAAGTAATTCGTCAACTACTAAATCCATTTCAACATTCGGCACAGAACAAAAAAATCCGCCCTATTATGGAGACGCGCAGACCATGAGTTGGCGGTTTTTAGGAGCTACTGGTTGTATATTGGTGGGTACTCTTTTGTGGATCATCTTTGGCCAGAAAGCGTTAGTGAAACTCGTTGCAAATAGGAATTTAAAAACACAAACAATACAAACCGTCGCTCCTCCCTCCGTCTCAGTGTCACGCGTTCTGCCTGCAAACTTTGTCGACAATGTCCTTGTCACGGGCTCATTGGTCCCGCGGGAGGAAGTTCTTGTCGCTCCTGAAGTTGAAGGTTTGCGTATACTCGAAATCAGAGTAGAACAAGGCGACACAGTCAAAAAAGGCGACATACTTGCAGTTCTTGAAACAGAAACACTTGATGCTCAATTAGCTCAAAATTCGGCAAGTCTCGAACGAAGCAATGCAGCAATTGCGCAATCAAAAAGTCAAATAAGCGAAGTCGAAGCGCGCCTAGAAGAAGCAAATTCCTCCCTAAAGCGGGCAAAATCATTGACTGAATCTGGATACCTATCCGCCAGCGTTCTGGATCAGCGTATGGCTTCAATGCGTTCCTTAACAGCCTTATTAGAAGCAGCTCACAATGGTTTAAAAGCTGCGGAGGCTGACAAGGTCCATATGGAAGGAATGCGTAGAGAACTTGAATGGCGTCGTTCGCGCACAGAAGTTCGAGCACCAGTCAATGGAATGATAACAAGACGGACTGCACGTCTTGGAAAAATAGCGACGGCTATCGGCGTAGCAGCCGGAGAACCCATGTTCAGAATTATTCAAAATGGTGAAATTGAACTTGATGCAGAAGTTGGAGAAGCGGATCTTCCTAAGATAACAAGTGGGCAAACTGCAGTAATAAACGTTGCTGGTGGGATTGCAACGTCGGGAAAAGTAAGACTAATTTCTCCTGAAGTCGACAGCGCAACGCGGCTTGGCCGTGTCCGAATTTTTATCGGGGAGGATTCAAGATTACGTATCGGCACATTCGCGAGCGGGATGATTGAAACAGCTAAAAAAAACAGTCTAGGTATCCCAATTTCAGCCGTCAACACATCTTCAGGAATCACAACAACACTGGTCCTTGATGGCAATATTGTTAGATCCCGAAAAATTCAGACTGGATTAACCTCAGAGGGTTTAGTCGAGGTAGAAAAGGGCCTTTCAGAAGGAGAACGAGTTATCACGCGCGCGGGAACTTTCTTAAAGGATGGTGATACTGTGAGAGCAATTGAGCAGAATCCCGACACGCTGAGCCAGATTCAATGACGCTCTCTCAAATTAACTTCTCGGCATACTCGATACGTCATCCTCTTCCCGCAACTCTACTCTTTGTCGTTTTGTGTTTCCTTGGCATTATGAGCTTTAGGACGATGTCAGTCACCCGTTTTCCAAATATTGACGTTCCTATGATCTCTGTCAAAATTACCCAATCTGGCGCTACACCAGCAGAATTGGAAACACAAGTGACTAAGCTTGTGGAGGATGCTGTCGCTAATCTCACAGGAGTGAAACATTTAATCTCTTCTCTAACCGACGGAGCCTCACTAACAACGATCGAATTTCGACTTGAGATAGACACCGACAGAGCTCTTAATGATGTCAAGGATGCCATTGAAAAAATCAAACCTGATCTACCTCGTACAATAGATGCTCCTCAGATTCAAAGAATTGATGTGGAAGGTCAACCCATTCTTACATACGCTGCTGCATCACCAGGGAAAACTCTCGAACAACTCTCATGGCATGTTGATGATGTCATAAAAAGAGAACTGTTAGTTGTGAAAGGTGTAGGCCGAGTTGAGAGATATGGTGGTGTCACAAGAGAGATAAGGGTTCTTCTTGACCCTGATAGATTGCTAGCATTTAGAGTAACGGCAGCAGATATAAACCGACAAATC
>JBJTOZ010000145.1:0-22059 GCA_046074825.1 Hyphomicrobium sp. | reverse complement strand
AACAGTATTTTCACACACACACATGTTGTGGATTGCTCTTGCATTGTCATATTAACTTTATTCGACGTGTCGTTCACTTCACCACCATTTTAACTATCTTTATGTATCTCTAAATGAGAGGCAAACGAGTAAAATAATTTTTTTAACGATGATTCTCAACGAAGGAGCAATAAGAAACTCCCTAATGATACTACTATTAATTATCGTTACTATATTTGAGAAAAAAGACGGAAGGCCAATTCCACTTTATGGTTAACGGTTTAAAAAGGTTAATTCGTGCGACCCGATATACTCTCTCTTTGATTTGAAAACGTGATATAAAACATTTTTCAATAGTATTCAGGAGATATCGAATGCGTCGTTTTCTTGTTTTAGTTTCCATTATTACAGCCCCCTTTATCTTTAGCGCTCAGTCTTATGCAAATCATCATGTTGAGCATTGCAAGCATAAAAGTTGTGTCCGCCATCATGGGGTATGGCTTTGTGGTAAAAAGAATAAAGTGCATCACCATTGCAAGCACCACAATAAATATTGGCATTGCACGCGCTGATTTAAATATTTTTAAATCGCATCTTTAAAAATATAAACTGCTCTTTCTGATACAAAAGGAAGAGCAGTTTTTTTGTCTAGAATTTCTCTTCAGTTTTATAAAAAAGTAATGCTCTAAATTTCATTTATAAAATTTCTTTAAAGATATTTTTAAGCTCTCTGCCAGCACCTTAAGAGCAATAAAACCTTCATTTTGTAGAGAGCTGATTGAGGATTTAGAAAATTTTACTAAATTAATTCTCTCATGCACAATGTATGAATAAGGCGTAACGAATATTCTTATTTGAGGCCAAATGTGAAAATGCAAAATCTGCTTTAATTCACAATAATCACATAAATTAAGAGAAACTGAAAGCGGCCTCGGTGATAAGTTCTGCTGCCTGTCAGATCATACAGATGCGGTATTTAAGCATAGGCGGTAAATACCTATAAATAAATTGAAGTTTTTAATGTCTTCAAAAAATACATTTTTGTAATAATTCTGTAATAGCCATGTTTTATTTATAAAATCAGTTACTATTCGTTATTAATTTCTTCTGATTCCTTGATTGAAAAAGTAACTGCCCTCTTTGATAGAATTTCTCATAGAAACCTTGCTGCTATTCTTTTTTGGGTCTTAGAATGTCTATACAGACCAAAGTCACATCGGTCATTCCTTTAATACCACAATTAATGCCACAAAGAATAAATATGCCTTTCACAAATAAAATGATTGTAATTGGAGTTTCTGCGCTGCTCCTTTTATTACTTTTTACTTACTTCTTTTTCAATAAAACTTCTAAAGATATCATTTCTCCTTCAAAGATCGCGTCTGTAGAAGTACAGAAATCCAATAAAGCACTAAAGTTAACGCAAACCCAATGGTCAACTCTTACTGTAAGCAAGGTCGAAACAACTGCCTTTAGAGATCAGGTTGTCACTGAAGGTAAAATTAGCTTAAATGAAGACCATACCACACCCGTCTTTTCACCCTATACTGGCAGAGTTATAAAGCTCTTAGTTAAGCCTGGAGACAAAGTTGAACAATATCAGCCATTGTTTGTGGTTGAGGCAGCAGATGTTATCCAAACATTAAAGGATTATGTTGCAGCTTCTACTAATCTTTCTAAAGCAGAAGCTCATCTTCGATTGATGGAGGCAGCTTTTACGCGTTCAAAAGATCTTTACAATGAAAGTGCCACTTCCCAAAAAGACTATGAGCAAGCCGAAGATAATAAAATAAGTGCCCAAAACGATTTGCAAGCTGCTCAATCAAGCTTAGAAGCTGCCCGAGATCGATTGCGTATTCTTGGAAAAACAAATGATGACATCGAGAAATTGGATAAGCTTGGAAATATTACTTCAGAAACAGTTATCACTGCACCTATTAGCGGCACAATTGTTCAGAGGAAGATTGGGCCTGGTCAATACGTGACAAGCGGATCTGCTGACCCTGTGTTTAGCATTGGTGACTTATCAAATGTATGGCTTATAGCCAATGTTAAGGAAACAGATACGGCCAAAGTTAAAGTCGGTCAGTTGGTCAATTTTTCTGTACTCTCAAATACACAAAACATATTCTCATGCTGGATCAATTATGTGGCTCCCTCGATTGATCCAGTGACACGCCGTTTACTAGTAAGAGCAGAAGTCGACAACACAAATGGTATCCTCAGACCAGAAATGTTCGCTAACGTGCACATTATCACGAGCAATGAAGAAAATTCGCCAGCAATACCTCGCGATGCAATTATTTATCAAGGAAGTGAAGCCCACGTCTGGGCCGTTAAAGAGGACACGGTTGTTGAACTACGCGTAATAAAAACTGGACTTGTCTCCAATGGGCTTGTTCAGGTTCTAGAGGGACTTGCTGCAGGGGACCGTATTATTAGCAAGGGTGCCCTTTTTGTAGATAAAATTAGCTCGGCCAGTGATTAAATAAAACAGACCCAAAAACTAAAAAAGATTTAAATATGAATTCCATCATCAGCTTTGCACTCAAACAGCGCATACTGATACTCTTTCTTTTTTTAGGTTTCATGATTGTCGGCGTCTTTATGTTCCGACAACTTAACATCGAGGCTTATCCTGATCCCACACCTCCAATCGTAGATATTGTTACTCAAGTTAAAGGCTTATCTGCCGAGGAAGTCGAGCGCTACATTACGATACCTATAGAGGTCTCGATGGCTGGGCTTCCAAATCTTAAAACAATAAGAACAATTTCTCTTTTTGGATTATCAGATGTGAAACTTCAGTTTACGTTTGAATATTCATATGAGCAGGCTCTTCAGCAGGTCCTCAATCGATTAGCACAATTACAACAGCTACCAAACGGGGCTCAACCGCAAATTAATCCTAGCAGCGCCGTAGGTGAGATCTACCGCTATATCTTAAGAGCACCTCCTGGATTCAGTGTGCTCGAATTAAAAACGTTACAGGATTGGGTTTTACAAAGACGTTTTCGCGCAATACCTGGCGTTATTGATGTTACTGGGTGGGGCGGCAAAACAAAAACTTATGAGATTGAGGTCGACTTAAAAAAACTTGTTGCGTACAATCTTTCTCTAGCGCAACTGCTGCAAACTCTGAACAATTCTAATCTTAACATTGGTGGAAACACCCTAAATATTGGTGCTCAATCGGCTGTTGTCCGTGGCGTAGGACAAATTCGATCTGTTGATGAAATCAAAGATACAATGCTCACAGAAAGTGGGGGTACCCCGGTATTTGTAAAAGATGTTGCTAATGTCTCAATCAGCTATCAGCCAAGACTTGGAATTGCAGGATATAATCAAGAAGATGATAGCGTTCATGGCATTGTTCTTATGCGACGCGGAGAAAAAAGTGCTCCCACACTTGAGCGTGTCAAAAAAGAAATAGAAAAAATAAATTCAACTAATATTCTCCCTCCAGGAGTTACTATCGAGAGAATTTATGACCGCAGTGATTTGATAAACGTAACAACCCACACTGTGCTTCATAATATGGTTGTAGGTATTCTTCTTATCTTTATTCTGCAGTGGCTCTTTCTTGGAGATTTGAAAAGTGCAGTCGTAGTCGCGGCAACAATTCCTTTTGCTTTGTTCTTTGCAATTACACTTCTCGTCCTCATGGGCGAATCGGCGAACCTTCTTTCTGTTGGTGCCATTGACTTTGGTTTAATCGTCGATAGCACAGTTATCATGGTCGAAAGCATTTATCGGTCACTCGCAGAACATGGAAATGAAGATTCGGAAAACACTTCTGCAAAACACCGACTGGTGAGCAAGCTGGCAATTATATCTGACGCTGCCTCACATGTTAGTCGATCTATTCTTTTTGCTTCTGGAATTATTATAGCGGCCTTTGTCCCACTCTTTACACTCAGCGGGGTTGAGGGGCATATCTTTGGACCAATGGCTAAAACCTATGCTTTTGCGATAGCAGGTGGTCTCATTGCTACTTTTACAATTTCGCCCGCATTAAGTGCTATCCTCTTTAAGGATAATTTGGAAGAACATGATACATTTTTGGTAAAGTTTCTCCAAAGGGTCTACGCACCCGTTGTTCAATTCGCAATATCAAGAAAGTATCTAACACTATTTTGTACTTTTTTTCTCCTCCTTGCTTCTATTCCTGTAGTGCGCACCCTTGGACTTGAATTTCTTCCAAAGCTTGAAGAAGGCAATCTTTATATTCGAGCTACATTTCCATCAACAATTTCACTTGAGGCAAGCAACTCTTATGTGAATAAAATTCGCAATGTTCTGCAGGAAAACCCTTATGTTACTGCTGTTGCATCCTATCATGGCAGACCTGATAATGGATCAGACGCAACGGGCTTCTTCAATGCAGAATTTTTTGCTCCACTGAAATCTCAATCTGAGCTTCCATCTGATTTTAACAAAGAGGTTTTTACAAATGTATTGCAGAAAAAATTATCAGGTGAATTTCCTGGAATAGAGTTTAATTTTTCACAGTATCTTTCTGATGGTGTAGAAGAAGCTGTGTCCGGTGTTAAGGGTGAGAATTCAATCAAATTATTTGGCAATAATCTTAATGAACTCACTGAAATAGCCGACCAAATCAAAAAAGCGCTCACTAAAATTGAAGGTATTTCAGACCTCGCTGTTTTTACTGCGCTTGGTCAACCAACGGTTGAGATTGATATAGACCGAGTACGTGCTTCTCGATACGGCCTTTCCCCTGGTGATATCAACGCAACAATTAAAACTGCGATTGGAGGGGACCAAGCGGGTGATCTCTATGAGCCTGGAAGTGATCGTCGCTACCCCATCATAGTGAGACTTGCACCAGAATATAGACAAAGCGTTGAGACTATTAAAGAGCTCACAATCCCGGCTCAAAGCGAGAACGGAACGGCTCAAGTTCCCCTCAAAGAAGTGGCAAATGTTCGTCTTGTTTCGGGAGCCACATTTATATATCGCGACAATCAGGAACGCTATCTTCCTATTAAGTTCAGCGTGCGCGGCAGAGACTTAGGAAGTACAATACAAGAGGCACAAGCAAAGATTGCTGATCAAATTCAACTCCCTCAAGGATCACGACTTGAATGGGTAGGACAATTCTCAAATCTTGAAGAGGCAATCGCCCGTCTCAGTATTGTTGTACCCATCAGCATTCTTTTGATAGGCCTTCTGCTCTTTATGAATTTTGGATCTTTTGTTGACACACTTCTTGGTCTTAGCGTCATCCCCATGGCTGTCATCGGGGGTGTGGTCTCTCTTTTGGTCTTTGGATTGCCCTTCAGTATTTCAGCAGCTATTGGATTTATCGCATTATTTGGAATAGCTGTCATGGATGGGATTATATTGATCAATTATTACAACCGAATGTTGAGACTAGGAAGGGACCGCCTTGATGCAATTCTGCACACCTGCACAAGTCAGATGCGACCCGTCGTTATGACTTGTGTCATTGCATGCGTTGGTTTGTTACCTGCCGCAATATCAACCGGCATCGGATCACAAGTTCAAAAACCTTTAGCTGTTGTAGTCGTTGGCGGAATGATTTTTACACCCATTTTGATATTGGTTGTTCTACCTGTTCTTGTCTTATCTTTTTCACGTCGGAAACCAAACGAACAAACGCTACAAATCTAAAGCTTTTGCTTCTAAATCTCAGCGCCCTTCTGAAGTTCAAACATCTGAAAACTTCAAAATAGCTAAAGAAATTCAAGAAATTTTGCCTAGTTTAATAATTAAATCGGTCCGCCGATTGCGGCTTCAATCTGAGCTATTGCAATAAGATAATCTGTAAGTGCATTAAGATTTGATTTGGCTGTTTCACGATAGGTCCGTTCCGCATCCAAATAATCGATAAGGCTAGCAACCCCTTTTTTGTAGGTTGAATTCAAACGATCCCTTGCTGTAAGAGCTTTGGGAAGATAAACGTCACGAATTAATAAATATTTTTTACTTGTTTCGTTGAAAGCTGTAATTGCTCTGTCTACATCTGCTGTTGCTTGAGATTTTGCTGCGTCAGCAAGCCGACTAAACCGCTCAACATCGGAGGCAGAACGGGCTATTTCACCTTGATTGCGATCAAAGATAGGCAATGGAACTGAAAGACCTATGAAGGCGTACTGACCGTTATCATGAGTGCTATTATAGGTGGCTTCAGGAAATATATCTGGATAACTCTTGGCTATTTGTAAATTATAATCCGCTTTTGATCGCTCAATTGCCGAAAAAGCAGCTTGAACGTCAGGCCTTTGTTCTAAAGCACGGTTATGAAGGGATTTTGCATTCAAATTCCCTATGGAACGGGGTTTAAGTTCTCCAACAACCTCAAAATTTTCAGGTAGTCTATCAGGGGAGACAATTTGACGAAGAGTTATCAATGCTGTTTTGAGAGCCGCTCGGGCATCGACGGCGTCAGTTTCAAATCCCAGACGCTGCCCCTGAATACGCAATAATTCAAGCTCGGATATATCCCCTCTGCTTGCACGAATTTTTTGAAGCTGCTCGACTTCATCAATATTTTTTAAATTTTGAGTTGCAAGATCTAGCTTTGCTTGACCACTGAGAACACTAATAAAAGCGACCTTAACATCAAAGCTAATCAAACGATACAAATCGCTCAATTCTAATTCACTCAAATTTGAATTTTCTAAACTAAGGTCAATACGACGACGCCTTTTTCCAGCTGTTTCAATAGTGGCCTCAATCCCTCCACCCAGATCCGTTGTCTTTGTTCCGTAATCCCCACGAACTCCGCCAATATTCCAGACTTGTGACTTGAGAACAGGATTTGGTCTCAGAGCGGCAGTAATTTCTCCAGCGCGAACAGATTGTAATTCAGCACGCTTAGCCAATAAATTGTAATTATCTGTGAAAGCCATTGTTAATGCGCCATCAAGTGTAACGCGCATGAGGGAATTCTGAGCAAACGCTGCCATTGAAGGCGCCAGAACAATAGAAATAAGGATTATAGCGAGCTTACTTATGAAGGAACCTCTTAAAAATATAAAAGGAGATTGTTTCCATGAATTTATCAAGAGAGACCGCGTACCGTTCGAAACAACATAAGGGTACGGCTTAAACGATTCTCAGAGAACTTTATGCTTTTCTTTAGGATCAGTTTATTTCAATTTATTTGAAAAGAAATGTTATTTGATAGATTTAAAAATCAAAAAAATAAACAAGTAAATAGAATATGTTATTCTTCTTTTTTAAGTTTCCAATTTATCTTGTGTTATCGATGGTCAAGTGGATAACTTTTACACATGCTTTTACATTCTTTAAAAAATCTCTTCGCCATATGCCTTAATAGCTTAAATTAGAGGGATGGAGAAAAAAAATATCAGATTTCAAAGCCCTCATAGCGAGAAGGCATACTTTATTTGCAAGGCAGACACTTTTGATAAGCTTAAGAGGAAACGTTTCCTGATTTCCCTTATCACGTTTAAAAAAAATATATAAATAATGAAAGTCTTATAGCCATACATATCATATGGCTCTAAAGGCCAAAAAACAATTTAGGTAATTAATCGTTCGCAGAAGAAATATACTGTGCTAACAAGGCGAAGGAGAGCCCCCCTAAACCCACATATAAAATCATGAGAAATGGATTGAGCATTGTTTAGTCTCCCAACAAGATCCTTACCAAAAAGTAAAATGATTTGAGGGAGAGGACAAATAGTTTTTTTTACAATGGTGGAAAAAGTCTAGAAATAATAATGCACTGCAATGTTTTTGATAAAAAAATTTGAGCATCTGCGAAATTCCTACTGCAAGGAACTTAGTTTTTCTCCCACTAACATTTCAATCTTGACCTTTGATTTGGTATAGGAAGCTCGCGCATTGACTGTATCAAGCTCAGCTTCGAGGAGCGTGCGCTGACTATCGAGCAAAAACAAAACATCAAATCGTCCTTGCGTATATCCTATTCGAGTCCGCTCATAAGCTGATCGGGCGGATGGTAATATACCATCTTCTAATCTCTTTAATTGTGTAACAGAAACAGAAAGTTCACCAAGAATTTCTATAAGCACTGTGGTGAGTTCATTCTGTGCTGAAGAGGCTTCAAATTCAGATCTCTGGAGCCTTTTTTCAGCTGCAGCAATGTTTCCCTGATTTTTATCAAAAATCTGAAGTGGCACTGAAATTGAAGCCACAACACCCGCAGTATCCGTCCAACTGAACTGGCGCACACCGACACCTGCCGTAACGTTTGGAACTGCTTTAGATTGCTCAAGGTCTAATTGTGCGTTGCGACGTGCTATTTCATCTCCCCACCGTGCGAGCGAAGGATTTTTTTCAAGAAGCTGTCTCAGATTAGAGAGGGAAGGAACAAGTAGTGGACCATCAAAAGTTCCCATTGCTTGGCCAATTTTTTCTTGGCCATTTGAACCCCACATAGCGGAAAGAGCCTTCTTAAGAGCAACTAATTTTACCTTTTCAGCTTCTTCTAGCGCCATTGCGCGTGATAAGGCGATATCGGCTCGATCTAGATCTATAGGAGAAGCTTTACCACCCTTAACTTGAGTTTCAATGGCATCACGGGATTTTTTTGCAATTTTTGTAAAGTTCTCTAGGACATCGATTCTTTTTTGACTGGCCAAGACATCGACAAACATATCCGCCGCGCGGGCTGCCACTGAAAGCCGTATGGCTTCAAAATCCCACCCCGCTACGGAGGACTCAAGATGGGCTGCTCTGAGACGTGCTAGTCGTTTATTTCCAAGTTCGATGACTTGAGTAATTTCGAGCGTGTTCTCTGGTTCTTGATCTGAACTTGGCTTTGCACCATAATTTTCTAAGGTAAAAGATACATCTGGGTTAGGTCTATAAGAAGCTTGCGCTTCTTCATTGCGACGAGCCTCAATTTCTAAAAAGGCTACTTTAACAATTGGGCTATATTCTATGGTTTTTTCAACGGCTTTCGATAAAGTTATTTTTTCTTCCTTTGGTACTTGATCTAGTTTTCCTGGCAAGGGAAGTGGTTCGGGCAACCAAGGTCTGTTCGGTAGATCTAAATCTGACTTTGCCTGTTCAGGTAGGACTGGAATAGAATTGGTTGTTATTTCTGCTTGGCGACTACAGCCAACCAAAGAAAGACAATACGCGACAATTAAAAAACGTATGCCTTGGATAAAAGCCAATGCTTTGAAACCCCTCACCCTCATCAAACGGGCAAAAACATGTAATGGAAATCACGAAATCCCTTACCCGTTTTCTTAAAGTGATTCCCATAGGTCTGAATCAGGGGATGTCTGTGGATAATTAAGAGGATGGGGATAGTGGGAATCTGACCACATTCTTTTAAATTTAAGGTTTAAGAAATCTGAAATGGATTTCTCCAAATCATTGATTTTTCAGTACCATCTCTATTTTTAGAAAAAGCAAACCGTCGATAGAGAACAGGCAACAATAAAAGCGTAAGGGATGTTGAAGAGACAAGCCCTCCAATTACGACAATTGCTAATGGCCTTTGTATCTCCGAACCTGGGCCTGTTTGGAACAAAATCGGCAATAAACCAAATGCGGCAATGCTGGCTGTCATTAAAACGGGACGCAGACGTCGCATAGCCCCCTCGTAAACTACCTTTTCAATTGGCAATCCCATAGCACTGAGATGATTGTAATAGCTAATCAATACCAAGGCATTGAGAACGGCAATTCCTAAGAGAGCAATAAATCCCACAGATGCAGGAACTGAAAGATATTCACCCGTTAGAGCAAGAGCTAAGATACCTCCCACTAACGCAAATGGAATATTTGATAATATTAGAAGAGACTGCTGGATGGATCGAAGAGTTGCAAAAAGAACAACAAAGATAAGGCCAAGCGCTATCGGCACAACAATGAGAAGTCGGGCAGAAGCACGTCGTTGATTTTCGAACTCGCCTCCCCAAAAAATTCTATAACCATTGGGTAATTTCAAATTATCTTCGACGCTCTTTTGTGCCTCATTAACAAAACCTACAAGATCTCGTCCCCTCACGTAGGCCTGAATAAGTGCATAGCGTGAAGTGTTTTCTCTATTGATTTTTACAGGACCCGCTTCTCTCAAAAGGGAGGCAACGTCTCCAATGCGTACAAGTCCGCCATCCTCAGCAACCATCTGCGTCGTTGAAAAAAGTTCTGGAGATTCTCTTATTTCATCCTTTCCCTTGATGACGATGGGAATACGACGGTTCCCTTGAATAACCGATCCTGCATTCATCCCCTCAATAAGTACGCGAAGATCATCTTGAACGCGGGTTGAAGAGAGACCCGTACGACCAGATGCTAATCTGTCAATTTTTATGCGAAGATAATCAACTTCAGTTGCATCGGCAGTAACAACTTCGGCCGCTCCTGGAATAGATTGAATTAATTTTTGAACTTGCATAGCAAGCTTAGCTAACTCACGTAGATCTGGACCAAAAATCTTGACAGCTAAATCCCCTCTTGCACCCGTCAGCATTTCAGAGGTTCTCATTTCAATTGGTTGCGTGAACGTGTACTGTATGCCTGGTAAAATAGAAACAACCTTACGAAGCTTGTCTATTAGTTGTTCTTTGGTTGGAACAGACCATAATTCTTTGGGTTTTAGTTCTAAAAAATTATCCGATTCATTGGGAGACATGGGATCTAGACCTAGTTCATCTGTTCCCACACGTGAAACTATTCTTTTGACCTCAGGCAGCGAGGACATAATTTGTTTTTGAAGTGTTAGATCGCCTTCCAAGCTCGCTTGTAGATTTATTGAGGGTAATTTTGTACTTTGAATGATAATTGATCCCTCATCCAAAGTGGGCATAAAAGATTTACCTAAATTAGTAAAAGAGAGACCACTAACTAGCAGACTAAGTACAGCAGTAGTATAAATAATAGCGGGCTTCCTTAGAACAAGATTGAGAATACGTGAATAAATTTTTCCTAGAATACGCATCAAAAAAGGTTGTTTGTTTGTATGCACCTTTAATATGAACGAGCATGCAACTGGGATGAAAGTCAGGGATAAAAGAAGAGCCCCAAACAGGGCAAGCACTATGGTGATCGCAACTGGTGAAAAGAGTTTCCCCTCCAGACCTTGCAATGTCAGAAGGGGTAAAAAAACAAGACCTATAATTAGAATTCCTGAAGCCACAGGAAGGCTTACTTGTTCAACTGCTTTAAAAATGCGATGAAGAACGGGAACAACACTTTGATGATGTTCTAAATTTAGGGACTCATCTGTATTTTCAACAACTACAACTGCTGCGTCTACTATGAGACCAATTGCAATTGCTAATCCTCCCAAGCTCATAAGGTTAGCGCTCATGCCAAAATTATACAAAAGTATGAACGCAAAGAGTGCAGATAAAGGCAAGGACATAGCTACAATAAGTGCAGCTCTAAAATTACCAAGGAAGAGTATCAAAAGTAGAATGACAAGAATTGTAGCTTCTAGGAGAGCTTTATAGACTGTTTTAATTGCTTGAAGTACGAGATCAGAGCGGTCGTAAAATATGGAGATACGGACTCCCTCTGGAAGCAAGGATTTGAGATCTTCGAGTTTTTGATGAACTGCCTTCGTTATTAAATAGGCATTGGCACCTCGAAGTGAGAGAACGATGCCTTCCACAATCTCTCCTTGTCCATCAGAGGAAACACCTCCGTAACGTGTTAGATTCCCTTGTCGAACCTCTGCAACATCGCTCACACGAACCACACGACCATGTTCATTTCTCACAACCACTTGTTCAAGATCTTGAAGTGATTTGATAGCACCTTCAGCTCGTACAACTAACGCCTTCTCACCTTCCCATAATCTACCTGAGCCATCATTTCGATTACTCGCCTGAATAATATTTGCTAAGCTAGAGACACTAAGACCAGCAGCAGCAAGAGCTTCGTTATTGGGAGCTACCTCAAACGTTCTAACGAAGCCACCTAATGAATTGACATCTGCAACACCAGGGATGGTCCGTAATGCAGGTCTTATGCTCCAATCAAGTAACGCTCTGCGTTCTGCCAAAGAATAATTAGTTCCTTCAACAGTAAACATCAAAACCTCAGAAAGCGGGGTTGAGATGGGTGCTAGACCTCCGCTCACCCCTGTAGGAAGGATTTCTCTTACTCCTGACAGCCGTTCATTTACTTGTTGACGCGCCCAATAAATATCGGTCCCATCTTCAAAATCAATGGTGATATCTGCAATTCCGTATTTGGCGGCTGAACGGAGAATGACTTGGTAAGGGATGCCAAGTAATTCGATCTCAATTGGAAAAATAACCCGTGTTTCTACTTCCTCTGGCGTCATGCCTGGAGCCTTCAGAATAATCTTAACTTGAGGCACAGAAATATCAGGAAATGCATCAATAGGAATTTTTTGGAAACTTATTCCGCCCCAAATTGCAAGAAGAATACCAAGAGCTAAAACAAAAGTTCTTTGAGTAAGCGAAAATTCCACAAGGCGGTGAAGCACATTATTTCCCTTATTTGATCATGTTCTCAAGTTCAGGGAGCCTATTAGTGGCAACTAGCTGACCTGGCTTGAGATCTCCTAAAACAGTTGCACCTGAGAGAGACTTTCCAAGTAAATCCACTGCAAGAGGCCTAAAACCAGCTTCTACTTTTATAAAAATAGTAGGTTGTCCTTTAATATAAGCAACGGCAGAGGAAGGTATTGCCATCGCTTCGGATTGCGATTTTGAAATTAAAGTTATGGAAAGTAACTGACCTTCTAAAAGATTGCTGCCCGCTGGAATTGAGACAAGCATTTTTGAAGATCTTGTGAGACGATCGATAACATTTGAAACAGACTCAACATTTCCAATTAAATCCTCTTTAATTTGTACAGGATCTCCAACTTTTACTTTGGATACAAGGTTGGCAGGGAGCTGAACATCCAACCAAAGATTTTCGTTTGTTCGAATAATTGCCACCGGCTTTGTTGACTCTATGACTTCTGAGATCGCATGAATGTCAGAAATTCTTCCACCCTCAGGGGCCATAACATCAAAAACCCCACCCTCCATGACTTTTATTCCTTCATTGGAAATTCTTTTTTTAATATCTTCACTAACGCTCTTAATCGCTTCAACTTGTTCCTCCGCTTCCAGAGCTTCATTCATAGGAATAACTTGAAGATCGGCCAGGTTCCGCGTCCTTTTAGCGATCATTTGGGCTTTAATAAATTCAGCCTCGTTTTGAGCTAAACGAGCTTGCAACTCACGAAGCTCTTGGCTCCAGATTGTGACAATACGGTCCCCTTTAGCGACATCTGCTCCTGCCAATGCATAGACATTAATAATGGATCCCCCAAAGGGAGAAGGAACAATAATTCGTGACCTTGGTGCTGCTATGACGGTGGCTGCTAAAACCGCAATGGGTGTCGTTTTTGCTGAAACAGCAGGAACAAGCGTTATTCCAAGTTTCTCAAATTGTTCTGGCGAAAGAGCAACTTCATCTGCAGAGCTTATTCTTACAAAGAGGATGAAAAAGCCAAATAAATATGTTGCGGTAAGTATCGCAACTCTTGGGAACATGGTCCAAAAATTCCATAATTTTATTAAATTTAAAAAACATGCACCTCAAAAGGTATTCAATCTTACAGAAGAACTGATAGACTCTGATTCCGCAATCTTCTTATTTAATTTAATAGGGTAATTTTGTAAAAATAAATAAATTTACCTTAATATTTTCTTAACCATACATGTGTTTGAGGCACAAAGAATGCTTCTCAGATCCCATTTACTGACTGGTCGGGCTCAGCAATCCATAAGCTTCAACAGCTTCAATCCAGTAAGAAATTTCATCCCCATGAAGTTCCTTTCGAACTAGATCAAGAATGTGATTGACCCGATCCTCAGGAAGGATAGTAATAAAAATCCTTTGATCCAATCGACCACGCACCTGTTCAAAAATTTTCGCTTTCTGGCCTATTTCCAGATTTCCTTCCACATTCCAAGTCGTAAAATGATCGACACCTGGAGACATGGTGGTTAAAAGTTCGGTCACTCGTTCAAGGCAGTCTTTTGGAAAAATTAATGTGAGTTTAACAAGCCGCATGAACTCTCTCTCTCATCATCCAAAGATAAAGGTAAATAAGCTTATTTCTCAATCTAATGCCTTTGCTATCACCCAAACTCCTATCATAGTGTATTGTTATACTCCTTATATCGAAAAACATTACGGCAAGTCCCCATAATTGTTTTTCAGAAATCTTCAAAAAAATTTAAAGACTTTGAAACAAAAAATACTCTATTTTTTCTAAGTTCAGGGTGTGAAATTAACTTTACATATTTTTTTATCTAAATGAATTGCTTTTATTACTTTTTGCAAACAGTAAGATTTCTAAACTCATTACTGAAACTATTTAAAGTTCTTGCAGAATATTGTACCGCTTTAGCTAATAGGGTATTTATACCTACAGATTATTATAAATGACTTTCGCTCGAGGAACGATACCTCGAAAAATAAGCTTACAGATCTGTAGTGTATTTTGAAAGGTCCAGTCCATGCTCACACTAGTTGAAGAATTTCTGTTGCTTACCCTCAAAGACACGGGAGGAGAGTTTATTACTTTTCCAAAACAAATCTCGGATCCTTGTTTTGTCGGTGCCGCCTTGATGGATTTAGCACTTAAAGATCGTATAGATACAGATCTTCATACACTTAAAATTGTCGATCAAACCCCCGTTGGAGAGAAGTGTGTTGATTTAGTTCTCGAACGCATTACAGATCCCGATTTTGATCCACATATGGAGAAACTTATCGGCCAGTTAACAGTTGTTTCTGATAGGATACATGATCTAGCCCTTAAACGACTTATAAAAAGAGGGATACTCACTCAAACTGACGGCAAAGTTTATTGGTTTTTTAAAACACGTCGTTATCCAGTCGTAGACGGCAAGGAAATGCTCGAAGCAAAGCTCAGACTAGTGGAAATACTTCTAAAAAATGGAATTCCAGATGGTCACGATGCTTGTCTTTTATCTCTTATAAGCATCAGCGGGATACTATCTCACCTTGTTCCACCTTCAGAATACCATCGAGCTCATGATAGGATGCATGACTTAGGCAAACTTGACTTGATTGGTCGAAGCGTCCGCGATTATATTAATGCGGTACAAACCAATATTAATTTAGCCTTACTGCAACCAATTACGTGATAAGCGGGTACTTTTTTTTCAATTACCGCTTTAATCGTCGATCTTGCTTTTTAAAAACTACAACTCTGTCTATAATTTATTTTTAAAGATAAGTGAGGTTTGCCCAATACACATCTTTTTTATAATCTGGATGTAATCGAGCAAATCTGGCACATCACTGAGGGGGAGATTTTACCTTGAGTAAAACTCAACCACCAAATTGGGCTCCATAATTACAGGATAAGGTACGTCTGCTAACGCAGGTACTCTTACAAATTTAGCTGACATTTTTGAATGATCCGCCTCAACATAGTCCGGAACATCTCGTTCTGGACTTTTGAGAGCCTCTAGGAGAAAGGGTAATTGTCGTGAGGCTTCTTTAACTTCTATAACATCTCCAATACGACACCGATAACTAGGGATAGTTACGCGCCGCCCATTTACAAAAATGTGCCCATGGCTCACAAATTGACGTGCAGCAAATACTGTGGGGACGAATTTTGCTCTATAAACAAGGGCATCGAGACGACGCTCAAGCAAACCAATGAGTTGTTCCGAAGTTGATCCCTTGAGTTTGGCTGCTTCTTTAAAAAGACGATGAAATTGTCTCTCTGAAATATTGCCGTAATAACCTTTAAGTTTCTGCTTCGCTTTGAGCTGCTGACCATAGTCTGAGAGTTTTGATCCGCGGCGCTCGCCATGCTGGCCTGGACGACTTTCTCTTTTATTCAATGGGCTCTTGGGACGACCCCAAATATTTTCTCCAAGCCTGCGATCAATCTTATGTTTGGCTCCAGTTCGTTTCGTCATTAAACAGCACTCCACTAAAAAAACATGCAGAAGATATTTCTGCACTTACAATTTGGAGCGCCCCTTCCTCTACTCGAAACTCAAAATTAGGCTAGTTTCAAGTCGACAGATGTGAAAAAAAGTCTTTCAACATCACAGGTGCGCAAAAAGAAAAGAGGCCCGAAAGAAGCCTCCTTTTTACAGTTATAAAATTATGACTTTCCAGTCAACAGCGGAATTATTGTTTTATTTGGGGTTTTTCAGAACTCGGCGGGGAATTTGCTGAGGCTGTCGGAGCCGTAACCGAAGAAGTAGTCCCCGATTTTGCTTTCGGATCAGGAGAAGTTTTTGAGGCAGAAGTGCCTGTCTGAAGGGGGGATACGCTAATTTTAAAGTTGGGTCCGCTTTCAATGTAAGAAACTATCATATCCTTGACTTTACCGCGTTGCTCATCTGTACATGTCGGAGTTGAGGATTTTCCTTCATCAATTACAACTTCCTTATCACCCTCCTTTTCGACCAATCGTATTCGCCCCGTGAGAAGCATTACGGTTGTTAAGTGTAGTTGGTTAATGTAAACTAGTTGCTGTTCAGACCATGTCTTTTTCTCTTCCTCTCGTTTCATCAACGATCGGTGGTTAGCAACTTGAAGCTCGGGAAGGCCACAAACTTGCGCGTGAGCAGAAATACGACCCACTTTAATAACTTCTCGTGCTACATCTAAGGGTACAAAAACATCTTCTTTTTTCTTTTTATCAATGACAATAACGGTCCCATCTTGCTTGGAGAATTGTTGGGGCGTTAAAGACCAAGCATATTCCATAAATGTTCTGACGGATTTTTCACTTAATTCTTCTGCAAGGACAGTTGATAACCCAAATAAAGTGAGAGCAAAAATACTGCTAAATCCTAGCAAACCTTTTTTTAATAGTGCTCTCATTTATTACGACCCTGTTTCATTTCTTAGGAAAAATACCGATTAAGTGAGCAAAACGAAAATTTTCTTCATTCTTTGTAAACTTTCAAAACAGTAACGATGTCTTTGCTTCCCCGCCCCCTTAAATTACGTATTTCAAAGGAAGGGTTGAGCGAGAAATACAAGTTTCAAATATATTCATATATTAATCGCTCTGCTCAAAACTTGGCCACATCAAGGCGATTCAAGAAGAAGAAGTGCCTCTTTTACCTTTCCCCTTTGATAGCGTTGCAACAATACCACGCAATGTTCGCACTTCCTGATCAGTTGGCGTAGCACGCGAAAAAAACGTCCTTAAATTATTAATAACTGTTGGGCGCTTTTGCGGCGATGAGAAAAAACCTGATCTATCAAGTTCACTCTCAAGATGTTCAAAGAATTCAATAAGTTGATCTTTGGTTGCTGGCAGATGTGCGCCGAGATAAAGTCCTGATTCTAAGGCAGTTTCGTAAGTTGTTACTCTTCCAAGACTTTTAGTGTCAGCTCCCTTCAACCAATCGTATCCTAAAATCAACACTGCTTGGGCAATATTGAGCGATGCAAAACGATTATCGACAGGGATCATGACGACGGCATCAGCAATAGCGACTTCATCAGTTTGGAGTCCACTTCTTTCTCGACCAAACAATATCCCACATCTCTGGCCTGATTTAATCCTTTGACGTATTTCTTCTACAGCTTGTTCAGGTGTCAGAATAGGTTTGCGCAAATCTCTTTGTCGCGCAGTAGTTGCACAAATCCAATGGAGGTCAGCAATAGCTTCATTTAATGAATGAAATGACTTCGTTTCATCAATTAAAAAACTAGCGCCTGATGCAGCGATACGAGCTTTTTCATTTGGCCAACCATCGCGAGGTTTAACAAGACGCAAATCCTCTAGACCAAAGTTAGCGCATGCACGAGCTACCATACCGATATTGTCAGCGAGCTGTGGTTCAACAAGAATAATTGTTGGCTTGTGATAGTCTATGACTTCAACATTTTTTTCTCTTGTTTCTGAGCGTCGTATACCATGTCGCAATTTTCTAAGAGCACGTCTTGCCCAAAACCAATAGTTTTCTCCAGACCATGTTTTTTCTAATTCGGCTAAGGTTGCTATATTACGGATCCCTTTGCCTTTACCATAAAGAACGACAGATCCGTCTCCAATAACAATTTTTTCGTGTCCAGCTATGTAATCTTCGAGGGTATAAACTCCTTCTATCTCAGACCGTCTCTTACAATTTGGACATGAGACTTTATCTGAAACACAAGATAATTGAGCACAGTAAGTGAGAAGTTCATCAATTTGAACCCGATCAAGGTCTTTATGTGATAAAATAAGAAGCGCTTTATCTATGTTTTCCTGATGACATACATGGACAATTTCGCTGAGCGGACGTGCCCCTACGCAGGGCTGATTATTAATAATTTCAAGCTTCATAAAGTTTCAAACCTGAATTGAAAAAGAGTGTAGGGTCTAAATATGAAAAACACAGTCAATTGATAGGTCTTATTTCTCTGAAAATGGACGCAAAAAGAAAAAAAACTTTTGATAAAAACCACATCTCAATTTTTTGGCTTGGCTATTTATTGGTATGTACTTAGCCTATTTTTTTGAGACACTAATACCAAATTTCTAGGATCTATTATGCAAAAATTAAAGGTCGATGGGATCGTTGTCGAACTTGATGGCGATGAGATGACACGAATTATATGGCAACTCATTAAAGAAAAACTTATACATCCTTATCTTGATATTAAACTTGATTACTTCGATCTTGGAATTGAGTATCGAGACAAGACTAAAGATCAAGTTACCATTGATGCAGCCCATTCTATAAAAAAACATGGTGTTGGGGTAAAGTGTGCAACTATCACTCCTGATGAAGCCCGTGTTAAGGAATTTAATTTAAAGGAAATGTGGAAGAGCCCAAATGGAACAATAAGAAATATCTTAGGTGGAGTTATATTTCGAGAACCAATTATATGCAAAAATGTACCCCGTCTTGTTCCAGGGTGGACTGACCCTATCATTGTAGGTCGTCATGCTTTTGGCGATCAATACCGCGCCACAGATTTTAAATTTCCAAGTAAAGGAACCTTATCTATCAAATTTGTTGGGGAAGATGGCAATATAATTGAAAGAGAAGTTTTTAAAGCTCCGAGTAGCGGAGTGGCCATGGCAATGTACAACTTGGATGATTCAATTCGCGAATTTGCTCGAGCGTCTTTCAACTTTGGGTTAAATCGTAATTATCCCGTTTACCTGTCAACGAAGAATACCATTCTTAAAGCGTATGACGGTCGTTTTAAGGATATTTTTCAGGATATCTATGACAAAGAGTTCAAAGAAGAATTTCAAAAGAGAAAACTCACCTATGAGCATCGTCTTATAGATGACATGGTTGCTTCAGCATTAAAATGGTCGGGTGGATATGTTTGGGCCTGTAAAAATTATGATGGAGATGTGCAATCGGATACTGTCGCCCAAGGGTTTGGTTCTTTGGGTTTAATGACTTCAGTTCTCATGACACCAGATGGCAAAATAGTTGAGGCGGAAGCAGCTCACGGTACTGTCACACGACATTTTAGAGAACACCAAAAAGGCAAGGAAACATCAACAAACCCTATTGCATCAATTTTTGCATGGACAAGAGGTTTAACTCATAGGGCGAAGTTAGATTCGAATGTTCAATTAAAGACTTTTGCTGAAACGCTTGAGAGGGTCTGCATTGAAACCGTTGAAGCAGGCTTTATGACAAAAGATCTGGCTCTCCTCGTTGGACCAGATCAAAACTGGCTTTCCACAACTGGTTTTCTAGCAAAAATTGACGCCAATCTGAAGTTAGCTATGACAGCCTAGGTCACACTATGGTCGTAACTGGATATTGTTTTAAATATTTTGACGATTGAAGCAACAGCCTCTTCAGCAAACTTTGAAGATGACCCTATCAATTTTTACGTAATAAAATTTTCAAAGCATCCAAAAAAATAATAAGACTATACGACTGATTAAGTTTTTACTAATGGGGTTGTTTTGGATCTTAATCCATGACTTTCTTTGCGACCTGCCAAACCTGCTGCCTTTTGCAAAGTTGAACGGAAATCATCCCGTTTGGAATGAATAGAAGCAATGACGGGCCCTGTTGGAACACCTAAATCTACCAAGGCTGCTTCACAGAGTTGCAAGCTCGCTTCTATAGTTTCTGGAACAGCATCGGACACACCAATCTCATAAAGATAGCTGGCATGCCCAGCGTCGCGTGCGCGTGCAATGATTGTTATATTTTGATTAATCCCCCTAATTGAGCGCACAATTTCCTCAGTTGCATCCCAATCCTGAATGGTGATGACGACAGCTTTCGCATTACTTAAACCGCACTTTTGAAGGAAATTAATGTTTAAAGCATCCCCATAAAAAACGGGTCGTCCCTCGCTACGCGCTTCACTTACGAGATTTGGTCTTTTCTCAGTTATAATATGATGAATTCCGTGAACATCAAACATACTAGAAACAAGAGCACCAACGCGCCCATGGCCAATGACGATAGCGGTGGCATGTAATGTTTCAGATGGTGTGGCTTCAAGAGCAGGATCTACAGGAAGAACTTTTGATAAGGGAAATAGTTTTTGAGAAAAAAGATCTAAAATTGGTATAAGGCCCATAGAGAGTAATGTAATTGTGTTTAAATAACTTGTCATCGAGGATGAAAGAATCTGACTTTTCATTGCTAGTGTAAAAACAATCAAAGCAAACTCGCCACTTGGTCCAATAAGAGAGGCTGTGCGCCCAGCGACAATTGGATTAAAACCGAATAGACGAACTAGGGAATAAACTATTATACCTTTTATAACTAAAAGGCCCACTAATCCCATCGCAATAAGTACAAAGTTTTCTAAAACCAATTGTAGATTCAGTTGCGCTCCCACAGTAAAAAAGAAACAACCAAGCAATAGGTCTTTTACTGGTTCAATCGTTGTTTCTATCGCTTTACGATACTCAGTTTCGGCAAGGAGCAAACCAGCAATGAATGCTCCAAGAGCCATGGAAAGACCCGCAGCAGCAGTAACAATACCACTCCCTAGTGCTACTAAAAGCACTGCTGCTACAAAAACGTTTCCACTTTCATTTGAGGCCACAAGACGAAACAATGGTCTTAATAAAATATATCCTGTAGCTACGATAATACTTATTGCAACAAAGGCTTCAACAAATATCCATGCCAGTATAGCAAATATAGAGTTTCCATTTTCTGGAGAAAGTGAAGGAATTAAAAGTAATAACGGTATAACAGCAAGATCTTGCATAAGTAGTATTGCAAAACTTGCTCTGCCTGTGCCTAAGGACATTCGATTTTGTTGCGACAGTAGCTCAATAACAATAGCTGTAGAAGATAAAGCTAACGAAGACCCAACAATCAAAGCTGCTTTAGGGGATTGTCCCAAAAGGGCAGCGATCATACCCAAGATTGCAGCGCTGAAAATAATTTGAAGAATACCTAATCCAAATACAAGCCGTCGCATTGTCCATAGCCGTTGAGGAGTTAATCCTAAACCTATGATGAATAGGAGAAAGGAAACACCAAGCTCCCCTAGAGGCTCAAGATTTGCAGGATCAGAAACTGCAATCCACCCTGCAGGGGGAAATAAAAAAGTAAAATGTGTGAGAAAATGCGGGCCAAAAAAAACCCCCGCCATCAGGTAACTGACGATTGGACTAATTCGCAAACGCTGCATAAGAGGAACAACAACGGCCGCCGTTCCCAAAACAACCATAGCATCCTTATAGGTGTTTACATCTAGAGTTGCAGCCATCCTTTGCAGCTTCCTGACACTTGCTGATTAACGGTCCCTATGATCAGCCGAATTCAATCAGAGTTCAAGATAACATTTAGAAGAAGATTATTCTGTTTATTTGTAGATTATAAAGACGCAAAGCCGATTAAAATTTTAATCTTTCTCAACTTTATTCATCCTTTCAAGCGCTTGAAGTTTGAAGGAATTGCAAGCTTTTTCGCTTTTTGAACATAAAAAACCAACCTCTACCTTTGCGGTCTCGCCTGTCCCCACACGACGCCGACAAACAGCCGAAGGATGCACAGTTGTGTTGGGCATTGAAATGGCCCAAAGGGAACCATCAGTTGTATCCTTATTTATAAAAAGTTTATGATCACGCCAGACAGATTGAACTGAAGGCTTCTGCATTTCTAAAAC
>JBJTOZ010000144.1:0-6231 GCA_046074825.1 Hyphomicrobium sp. | reverse complement strand
TGAGACAAAAAATTATAGGTAATAAAAAATCTCTTTCATTATTAATTTTATCAGAAATTTATCCTACTAACAATAAACTCTTCAGTATAAAATTTTTAAAGCTCGTCATTTATATAAGGAAAGAAAATGTTTGATCTGAATGGTAAGACTGCGCTTGTCACTGGTGCATCCGGAGGAATAGGTGCTGGAATAGCTCGAGCATTACACAAAGCAGGGGCACAGGTTGCAATATCTGGACGGCAGCTTGATAAGTTGATGGAACTAAAAAATGATCTGAATGACACGACAATAGTGCTTCCCTGTGATTTAGGGGATCGTAAGCAGGTATCCGGTCTTATTGAGGAAGCAATAAAAAAATTAGGAGGTCGGCTAGACATTTTAGTTAATAATGCTGGTCTTACGCACGACAATCTTTTTATGGTCATGAAAGACGAGCAATGGGATGAAGTTATAGCTGTCAACCTGACATCAACTTTTATGTTATGCAGAGCTGCAGTACGCGGCATGCTTCGTAATAAATCTGGCTATGGACGTATTATAAATATTTCATCTGTGTCAGCGATATTTGGAAATCCTGGTCAAGGAAACTACGCAGCTTCGAAAGCTGGAATGATTGGTATGACGAAAAGTCTGGCAAGAGAGGTTGCCAATCGTGGTATCACTGCAAATTGCATAGCGCCTGGATTTATTTCAACCGCGATGACTGCTGTCCTCAATAGTAAACAACAAGAAGAAATCGCCAAGATGATCCCAGCTCAAAGATTTGGGACAGTTCATGATATCGCCGCAGGGACCCTGTACCTAGCTTCTGAAGAAGCTGGATACGTGACAGGCCAAACTCTCCATATCAATGGAGGAATGGTGATGTTGTAGTTCAAGTATCTGTAACATCACCCTTTTTCTTTGATCTTTCAAATTCTCAAAGACCAATGAAGCATTCACAACATAGAAGAAGTTTGTTGAAAACCATAATTTTTGGTGCGGAAACTGGGGAAAAGCTATAAGCGCCTTAATGTGGGCATTTGGTATGTAAAAAGGACTCAGAGTAGCAATTCCTTCTGAATAGTTCACAGATTGCTTTATGCTATTTAAATAGTTTGAGTAATGAAGATAAATGCGAACTATAATTTAAAAGTAAAATTAGAAAACTTAAAGATAACGCGAGGGTATACGATGAGCGATGTCGCAGAGCGCGTAAAAAAAATAGTAATTGAGCATCTCGGCGTCGAGAGGGAGAAGGTGTCGGAAAACGCCAGCTTCATCGACGATCTTGGAGCAGATAGTCTTGATACAGTTGAACTTGTGATGGCCTTTGAAGAAGAGTTCGGTTGTGAAATTCCTGATGATGCTGCTGAACATATACTGACCGTTGGGGACGCTGTTAAGTTTCTCGAGAAGAATGCAAAAGCTGCCTAACTCAAGATATAAACTATCGACACTATGTTGTTTTATTTAATATGAATACATTTTGAATAAGCTCTTCACTTTAGAGCCAAATCAACTTTAAAATTTCCCTCTTTTTAATGTATTATGGCTCAATAAAACTTATTATCAATGCTTTGAGATAGGAAGTTTTATTTGAAAGTTATTTGATGAAGAGGAAATGAAGTAATGTTGCGACGAGTAGTGGTAACAGGGCTTGGACTTGTCACTCCAGTGGGAGTGGGTGTGGATTGCGCATGGCGTAATTTGTTAAATGGTGAAAGTGGGGCAAAAAAAATTGATAGTTTTGATGTTTCCGATCTATCCTGCCAAATAGCTAATTTTGTCCCACGTGGATCAACCAATGATGGCAATTTTAATCCTGATGATTGGATGGAGCCTAAGGAACAAAGAAGAGTTGATGATTTTATTATTTATGCGATGGCTGCTGCAACACAGGCTCTATCCGATGCTGATTTTGTAGCAGATACGAAAGAAAAACAGGAAACCACTGGCGTTCTTATCGGTTCAGGCATTGGTGGATTATCAGGTATATCGGATACCACAATCTTATTAAAAGAAAAAGGACCTCGCAGAGTTTCACCTTTTTTTATTCCAGGACGGCTCATAAACTTAGCTAGCGGTTACGTTTCAATTCGGCATCAGCTAAAGGGACCCAATCACGCTGTGGTCACAGCCTGTGCAACTGGAACCCATGCTATAGGTGACGCAGCACGTTTGGTGTCTTTTGGTGATGCAGAAGTTATGGTTGCTGGAGGAGCCGAAAGTCCAATTTGTCGAATAGGTTTAACAGGCTTTATAGCGTGTCGCGCTTTGTCTACTGGGTTTAATGATGATCCCAAGAAAGCATCAAGACCATACGATAAAGATCGAGATGGATTTGTTATGGGAGAAGGGGCTGGCATTGTTGTTCTTGAGAGTTTAGAACATGCAAAGGCTCGCGGTGCAAAAATTTATGGCGAAATAATTGGCTATGGAATGTCTGGAGATGCATATCATATTACTGCACCCTCTGAAAGCGGAGATGGAGCATACAGATGCATGCGGGCGGCATTGAAGAACGCAAAAATTGATCCAACAGACGTTGACTATATTAATGCCCATGGAACCTCTACTCCTATGGGAGATGAAATTGAGCTTAATGCGGTAGAAAAACTGTTTGGCAATACAACAGCTAAATTATCAATGTCTTCAACTAAATCTGCGGTCGGACATTTGCTTGGGGCGGCAGGTGCAGTTGAAGCGATTTTTTCCCTTTTATCAATCAGAGATAATATTGCGCCCCCCACCTTAAATCTTGAGAATCCTTCAGTTAACACGGCCATTGATCTTGTGCCGCTTAAAGCTAAGAAAAAAAAGATTGACGTAGTATTGTCCAATTCTTTTGGTTTTGGTGGAACAAATGCCTCATTAATTATGAAACGTGTCGCTTAAATGAGAATAAAAATTACTGGCAAGAACAACTCTTCGATTATTCGATAAAAAAATTATGAATTTCTAAAAATTAAAATGATAATCCATTCATTTATGTCGTCAGCTATGGGGACAAAGGAAAATATTACATAGATTTTTTAAGTAATTCAAAAATTGGGGCCTAATGGAATTGGGTCTAGACACTTATAGAAAGAGGTCATATGTGAACAGACCATATCACCAGAAGGGGAGTAATCAGCCGCGAAGTCCAGCTGAAATATTGGAACCTAAAAAAGCTCCTCAAAGTCCAAAAAACAATGATGATTTTGATTCTGATAATATTGTTCAGCATGCAATAGCTATTGGCAGCTTTACACTGTCTTTGATCTTAGCCTTTATGATTTTTGTTGGAATAACCTATAAACTTTTAAATGATGGTTTTAACGCTCCAGGCCCTTTAAATGCGAAACATACAGTGGTGGTCGACAAAGGATCAGGTCGTTTTGATATTGCACGAAAATTAGAAAGAGAAGGTATTATATCAAATTATTGGATATTTATTCTTAATGATATTTTTCAGAATTCTAATAATTTAGGTAAACATCTTGATTTTAAGGCTGGAGATTATGAATTTAATCAAGCTGTGAGTATGAGAGAGGTTTGGGATACTATCACTCTTGGCAAAACAGCCGTTTACAAGATCACATTACCTGAGGGCCTGACTAGCCAACAAATTGTTGATCGTTTGAACAATGAAGTTCTTCTTTCAGGCGACATAAGAAAGACCCCTGAAGAAGGCTCTCTTATGCCTGATACCTATTTAATTTCGCGAGGTATGCCACGTCAGGATTTAATCGCCCGCATGCAAGTGGAGCAAACGAAATTTGTTGAAACGGCATGGAACAATCGACAACCAGATCTCCCAATTGGCACTGTGCGCGAAGCTATTACACTGGCTTCTATCGTAGAAAAGGAGACAGGGCTACAAGATGAACGCGAACGCGTTGCATCCGTTTTTGTTAATCGATTGAAAAAAAAGATGCGTCTTCAATCGGACCCAACAATTATTTATGGAATAGTTGGAGGTGCTGGCACTCTTGGTCGATCATTGACGCATAATGATGTTGAGACAAAAACAAATTATAATACATATCAAATTAATGGACTTCCACCCGGTCCAATTTGCAATCCAGGTCGATCAGCAATTCTTGCTACACTCCATCCAGCAAAAACAACCGATCTCTACTTCGTTGCTGACGGAACAGGAGGACATACGTTCTCAAACACTCTGAATGAGCATAATTCAGCTGTTCAGGTATGGAGAAACTTATCTAAGCAGAATGATAATGAGAACAGCAATGAAGCGAATGCTCAGGATTTAGCAAAACGAGAACAGATCGATAATGATGAAAAAATTTCAAAAGGGGCGCCAAAATCTGCCGCTCCTAAGATGAATACTTTGAGTAAAAATTCAATCAATCAAAACAAAACTTCTAACTAGTTTCTCATTCTGTAATTATCATTCCTCAATCTGATATCATTAAAGCAATATATTTTAAGTTGACTCTTATAGTAATTTTCTCCCCAAAAGACAAAATTGATAATTACGTTTCCCTATAAAATTTGTTTTAAAAGATACAGATTAATTCAAAAATTTTTATACAAAATAGATTAATATAATGCCTTTAAACAGTATGACTGGATTTGCCCGTTTAGATTCTATTGAAGGGGATTTAAGATGGTATTGGGAGGTTCGTAGTGTAAATAATAAAGGTCTTGATATTAAAATAAAACTCCCCCCAGACTCTAGTCTATTAGATCAACATATTCGAGATGCAATATCACGAAATTTTAGTCGAGGAAGTATTTCTGTAACTCTAAATATTCAATCTGATTTAATACAATCCGAATTAAAGATTAATGAAGAAGTTTTAACACAAGTTCTAAAAGCCGTAGAGCATATTAGAAAAATAGCAAACACCTCTCCTCCAACAGCTGAGGGTCTATTATCGTTAACGGGTGTGCTTGAATTCTCTGATCGCAAACACAACCTCCTTCAGGATCAAAATATACAATCCAAAATTCTAAAGAGTTTTGATGACGCTTTGGAGAAGCTAAAAGAGGAACGTTGTAAAGAGGGATCACGCCTTTCGAAAATTCTTAATTCTTTAATTGGTGAGATAGAAAAGCAAACTTCTATAGCACAAACCTCACCCTCTCGCACCCCAGATGCAATAAAGAAACGTCTGTCTCTACTAATCTCACGATTAGTAGATATAAATTCAAATTTTGATGTTTCGCGTATCCATCAAGAAGCGGTGCTTTTAGCTGCACGCTGCGATATTGAAGAAGAATTACATCGTCTTCAATCACATATTCATGCATTTAAAGAAATTCTACTGGGAGAGGGAGCTCTGGGACGTAGGCTTGAGTTTCTTGGGCAAGAACTTCATCGAGAGGCTAATACTCTTACTTCTAAGGCTGTTGATCTCGATATATCTCATTGTGGATTAGAACTAAAAACTTTAATAGATAAAGTTCGTGAGCAAGTTCAAAATATCGAGTGACATGTCAAATTCTTCGGTCCCAAAAATAGATCGTAAGGGTCTGTTACTGGTGCTTTCATCTCCCTCTGGAGCTGGCAAAACGACTTTGTCAAGGGCTCTTCTAGATGGAGATAAAGCAATTGAATTGTCGATTTCAGTCACAACCCGTAAGCCAAGAGGCGGAGAAATAAACGGAAAAGATTATATCTTTGTGAATGAAGATACTTTCTCTCAAATGCGATCCAAGGGAGAATTGCTTGAGTGGGCTTCAGTGTTTGGAAATTCTTATGGAACTCAGCGAAAACCTGTTGAGGAAGCTATTGCAAAGGGAAAGGATGTTCTTTTTGATATTGATTGGCAAGGAGCCCAACAATTATCTGAAAAAATGGCGGGCAATTTAGTTCGCGTTTTTATTCTTCCACCAAGCGCGTCAATTTTAGCGTCACGTTTGAAGGGCAGAGGCTTAGACAGTTTTGATGTTATTACCAAGCGAATGGAAGAAGCTTCATCTGAAATAAGTCATTGGCCAGAGTATGATTACGTAATAGTGAACGAGGATCTCAAAGAAAGTCTTGTAAAACTCAAGTCTATTTTGGCTGCTGAACGCTTAAGAAGACACCGTCTTATAGGATTAACGGAATTTGTCCGAAATTTACAGAAAGATTTATAGAAAAGAATTAAATCAATTTTTCATATGTGCTTGCTAAGCGAGCAAATTCTTCGACCGTCAATTGCTCAGCACGAAGTTCTGAAGATATTTGAGAGGCTTTTAAAAGTAATTCTGGCATTGCAGAAATTGATTTAAGACTTTGTCTCATCATTTTGCGCC
>JBJTOZ010000143.1:0-12455 GCA_046074825.1 Hyphomicrobium sp. | reverse complement strand
CCTTCTATGGATCAAAAATTTCTTTATCTGTAGTTTAACCTTTATTTTATTAAATCTTGCGATGACATTTTATGTCACCTTACTAAAGCGGTTCAACATCCCTTAAGACCATCTAATTCCGCCCTAACTCATGACTGACAACCTACACCTAGAAAAAATATCTCGTTCCTCACAATGCACCCCAAAAGTTGATGTTAACAATTTTTTTTATTCTTTTCACGGTAAAATTATTAATAAATAGAGGATCCCCATTCTGTCTTCATTAAGTCTGGTGGAGATTTCATTTTTAACTCCAGGGAAAATGAATTTGCTCCCACTCTCCTTCCAAAAAAAAACCCTCTAGACTTTGTCTGGAGGGTTTAGAAAAAACGGGCAGCTCTTAAGGGGGGAAGAGGCTGCCCTCTCAATGAAGAGACCTCTGGGGGGAGAGTTCTCTTCATTTAATCTTTTTATTTTAATATACATCAGTGAAAATTCTTTGATTTAGATCATCCTCTTTTGCGACAGTTTGGCAATAAATTAAAGTGTTGATCTTTCTTTTAGTGGAGGGCTTTGCGAGCATACTCTTGTTCTGCCAATGCTGATAGACGATTCAAATCTAAAATAGAGACCACACGATTTGTATGAAGAGAGATAATGTTCTTTGCTTTCAATTCTGAAATCTGACGGCTTACAGTTTCAATAGTAAGGCCCAAATAATCTGCAATTTCCGCGCGCGTCAAAGGGAGTGCAAAAGTCGCAGGAGTAGATAGTGAATTGCCCAATTGCAGTTTATCCGTTCTTTCCGCGACCATCAGGAGAAAGCTTGCTATCTTTTCTCCTGCGTATTTTCGACCAAGTAACAACATCCACTCTCGGGCCTCATCCAACTCATCAAGTGTATTTTGAAATAAACGATGCTCAATACCTCGATTGTTTTTGAGGCCTTGCTCAAATTTCGTTCTATCATACGAACACAGGTGCACTTCTGTGATCGTCTCCGCATTGTAAGGGCTTGTTTCTTTAAAAGGGGAGCCTAAAAAATCGGATGCAAAACGTAATCCGACAATTTGCTGACGCCCATCAGCGAGGGTCTTGCTGAGCTTTA
The DNA here is from genome assembly GCA_046074825.1 of Hyphomicrobium sp. GTDB lineage: Bacteria > Pseudomonadota > Alphaproteobacteria > Rhizobiales > Hyphomicrobiaceae > JAGVSR01. Next base: position 11,368 of record JBJTOZ010000143.1, on the reverse strand, counting down.
CGATCCCAGAGAGAATTTGCGCAACCGAGGTCAACGCAGCAGATTCATGAAGTATAATGTGCCCTTGGGGTAAAATTTTATGATGAGCTAGGTTAGGCAATATAGATTTTTCTGCCTTTTCACAGGCATCCACAATCCTTGTACATGGGGGAGTTGGTTTGTCTTCAGTGGTGCTGTCTGTTTCATGGAGAGAAACAGCCAACTTTTTTGAGATCTCCATTGTGAACCAATCCTTCTCAACACCGTCAACGTAAATACTCTATTCAATTTGATCTCTCTTAAAACACTCAACACCTATGCCCTCATCATTACATCATCCGCAAAAAATGGGTTCAATGCGAAGGCATTCACCTGAAGTTGAAGTCTTAAGTTATAGTTCTATAAATTAAATTTTTGACGAATATTTCCATCTCGTCAATTTAAGAAATTGTATAGATTTGTGAACCTTACAAAATGCTTTCAGTCTCTGTTAATTAAATTGGCGGAGCGGAGCTTCTTATATTTTTTGAAGGAAGACCAAGCCGTTAAGAGATATTTATTTTTCTCAATTTTGGGAGCATCTAAGTAATGACCCGTAGATCTGAACTCTTCAACATGCCTCCCTTCGTCAAAAAGTTTACAATAAGGTCACTTATAAATTTAACTTAATATTAAGAACTATTCCTATGAGCCTATCTTCTGCTTTTGAGATTCACCGCCATCTCGATTAAATCCCATTATAACAGTTCTTTATTTCTCTATCCGACTTCCATTTTTAGTGTAATCCCAAAAACTCTTGCGTTTTCTTGATCAGAGCAAGGTTTTCAATCGCAACTCCATTTTTCTAAATGAGATGCAAAAGCTCCAGCGCCGAGATTATCTCATTCGGCAAAGAGTTTTACGTGATCGGCAACGAAGGCTTGCGAACGTCGATGAGCAACTTTTTGCCAAAAAAACCTAGATTTTTGCCTATTTTGCAGCGCTCTTAGGAAGTTGTATGACCGTTACTTGAAACTTTTTTTCGATTGTGGTTCTCGATGTCGTTGACACGCAGGGCCCACGTGATGTCAATGCTTTCTCTTTTCCTGAAACTTATTGAGCGAAAAGAAGTCGGCAGAAGAGGAGAGAGTTGAACTAATGACAACCTTATTTTCTTATTTTTTAATCTTATTTACTTTTAACCCCACCCTTCATTGCATTACTAGTAAAGAACAACTTATACCATAGTTTACAATGTAATATAACTGCCGAGGAACTTAAATGGTTGATTTTAGAGCACGAGAACAGCAACTAAAAAAGAGACTTGCGGAATTAGAGGGCCGCCTCCACCGCATCGAAGATCATCTTGAGCAGCGTCCCGATCCAGACTGGGATGATAATGCGACAGAGGCTGAAATGGACGAAGTGCTTGAAGGATTAGGCCAGGCCGGTAATACAGAAGTCCAAGCAATATATGCTGCGCTTGCGCGAATAAAAAGTAACACCTACGGAGATTGCGCAAAGTGCGGTGAGGCAATCTCAGAAAAGAGGTTAGACCTACTCCCCCATACTCCTCTCTGCCAAAAATGTGCCCTCTCCATTGGACAGCAAAAAAAGTAGGTTTGCTTTAGACTGAGCGTCTTCTTAACATTTTCACACTTTTAAGCATATCCATCGTCTATAAAAATATGGATCTAATGTCGGTTTTGCGAATATTGATTTAGCGCAAGTCTGAAAACCTTTCTTACATTTATGATAAAAACTTTCTTTGAGAAGATAAGTCTTCTTAAGAGAACGTAGTGCAAGCAAATTATCTCAACTCAATTACACCCAAAGAGGCCCCTATGAAATACATCTCCCGCAATCTTCTATCTCTACTCTTCCTGACCTCTCTTCCTTCTTTGACCTTTGCCGATACAAAACCCTCTGCGCAAGAAACGGAAAAATTAAAAAGCGCTCTTTCTTCTATGGGCTGCAAAGGGGGAGAGATGGAAAAGGAAAGAAACGGCGTATTTGAAGTCGATGACACAAAATGTCAGGGTGGTGAATATGATATCAAATTCAATGAAAACTTTAACGTTATAGAAAAAGAACGCGACTGATTTATTAAGTAGGGGGAAGCCTTTAAGCTTCCTCCTTAGAGAACCTCTTTCAAGGAGAGAACATTTAAATTATTACTTCGCCGTAGAGTGAGCGGGTAACTACGAGGAACTTTTCAATTTTAAATCGCAGTGTCCGCAAAATGTTATTTGAGAGAAACCTGCATTCCGCTTAAATCGATGGAAAATTCTAAGCCGATCTGCTTGCCTTTGACTTTTAAAATCACTCCTTGCGAATTCTGTAGTTGTGCTGATTTTGTTCCTCCTGCTACAGCTACACCTGCTTGGAGGGCTGTGTAGGTACCTTCGATATCAGTAGGCTGATTTATGTTTAGGACTTCACCTACAAGTTCTGCTTTTGAAGCCCCAATTGTAGCCCCAAGACTGACACCACCAATAACAAGCTGATAACTTCTGCCGCCATATTGAAGTGTTCCACTGCCCCCACTGACGCCGACAATAAAGCCCGCCTTGTAAAGATCGATTTGTATGGTTCCTGTTCCTGCTTGGGATTGTCCTATGCCTAACATGAAAACCAGTCCTGAAAGAACTAAGCTCAGTTTTGATATTTTTCCTAAGGCTCTTATCATATCTGTTTCCCTCTTTATGATTTTCTTCATAGACAATCTAGCGAACAAAAAATTGGAGTGCCTTTATTTATCGTCGGCAGCTTGAAAAACTTTTGCTGGTGCCTGAAGAAGTGTATTTCCAACGTTAGTAACACTCGTCACCAGACCAACCTCCGCTATAGTTTCAGTCTTTTTGTTTTTAAGCCCTTTTCCTATAGCACTCATAACGGCTGAGGACTTAGAATATTTACTGTGATGGTTACCATCCCCATCATTAACAGCTGTAAGATCAACAACCCTGAGATTATAGTGCTTGGCACCCTCTATAGCACGCATATCCTCAGCTGTAATGCTCCCGACCCGATCCACATCGCCCGCAAGCATCGTCGACAGCGCAAGGGCCTTGTCATCCCCAGACACGAGAACTGTGATGGGACGGGGTAAGTTTCCTATTACATCAAGTTGTGTGCGAAAAACATTCACATCCAAATCTGGGGATGCAAGCATGACTTCAGCAAGCTTCCCATTAAAAGTTCCATGACCATTCATTTTTGCCTGACGAAGCGCCTCCACAACCAACCAATTTCCCATACTATGGCCAAGGATATTAATTTCTTTCACTTCAGGTAATTTTGAAATCTTGACAAGAGCCTGTTCGAAATAATCGCGCGAGTACGTGCTTGCTTCTCGATCAGCAAGGTAGAGGGGGGCCTTACCATGGGAGGGCCAAGCAAAAAGCACAGCGGTTCCTTCAAATCCAGAATCGTTGATAATTTGCGCGAGCCAATAAACAGCTTCTTCATAGCGGGTATTGTACCCATGAACAAAGATAAGAATATCATTGGCTTCTCTACTCCCACTCTTAGCTCGCGCTCGGATACGATTTAGAAATTCATCAGCATCTAGAAACTCTCTTTGGGTTGTTACAAAATGTTTGCTAGGGTTAGGACCAGAAGCATCTGGCCATTCAATCTCGCCAGGGACATGCTGAGAGGGAATTGAAACGGTGAGCGCTGCAAAATTTAAATCCTTCGCCCTTCGCTCAGTGAAAGCATCCGGATCCTCTGCACTACCCCTTTCTCGTGTTGTTGCCACCAGAAGAGGAACCTTTTTCGTTGAAGCAGGAACATTTGCGAGTGGCTTCAGCACTTGGCTTGTAGGACGCATCGAACATCCTATCAATCCTATCCAAAGAATAAGGATAGTGAGGGGAAATAAGGTCTTAGCAAAACTTGAAGAGCCAGAGTGTCTTTGATACAAAAGTTTGATCGAAAAAAAAACCACACCCAAAACCTCAAAAAATATCTAAAAGAGACGAAGAGAAAAATTTTTCTTTATATTTTGGGTCATAAATTTGTTCATATAAGGGTGAATAAGCCCTATAAAATAGTTAAAGGGAGTTCAAATGCTTTATGTACACATCCTCTCACAAGAGTTGTGTTTTATTTGGAACTTCTGGCAAGGCCAACCCTATCAACTTCTTCCCTTACCAAGATCAGTGACTAAAAAATCTGCTGGCCAAGGGCTGAAGTAGGTCTGTTATTAAGAAATAGCGCAACATCAGCCTTCCCAAGAGGAAAAGTATAAATACATTTTCTACCATTTTAGTTCTTGCATTGCTGCAATGGGACGGTTTGGACTTTTTGAAAAGAGTTTTTCTAATAATTCTCTATCTAATCCCCTTCTAGCGTCCGCGTGAAGTCCGCTTGCAATAAACACAGCATCAATACCAGCTACGTGCGCCCCTTCTATATCGGTGCCAACACCATCGCCAATCGCCAAGACTTCAGAAGAAGGGATCTCTTTAATATTACGTAATTTGGCAAGACGCTCAAAGGCGAGTTTATAAATTGGAAGATAGGGCTTGCCCACATAATCAACGACTCCTCCATGAGCTTCATACGCTTTTGCAACTGCTCCCGCGCAATAAATAATTCGTCCTCCCCGCTCGACCATAATATCGGGATTGGCACAGATCATAGGAACACGGCGTGAGGCTAACTCTGAAAGCATCTCCGTGTAATTCTCAGGTCCTTCTGTTTCATCATCAAAAAGACCGGAACAAACAACAGTATGAGCTGCTTTAAGGGGGACTAATTTTTCATGGATCCCTGAAAAAAGACCTAAATCCCGTTCAGGACCAATATGGGCAAGTTTTTGTCCCCGTTTCGCAGATTTCTCAATTAACAAAAGCGCTGTATCCCCTGAAGTCAAAACTGAATCAAAAGCTGACGAAGGGACACCAACCGCCTCCAATTGCCTCAAAACAGAGGGGGTGGGACGAGGAGAATTCGACAATAAAAGTACTGTTCCACCACTATTACGAAAACAGGCACAGGCCTCAGCAGCAGCAAGGAATGGCCGTACCCCATTATGCATGACGCCCCAAATATCAACTAACAACGCACTTCGTTTGTTGATTAGAGACTTAAGGGACGCAACGATGGGGATCTGAGAAGAAGAGGTATCAGAAGGCATTCCCTTCCATATTAAGCTCATCAAAGGAGATCAAGTCCGAGGAGAGAATTTGAAAAAAATCTTAGCCAGAAAAAAAAGGAGATTAGAACAGCCCCTGATTTGTCAACCGAATTTTACTGCTTGTTAATAGAGGTCGAGGCCAAAGACGGCTCTAAAGCAGGCCGAAAATTATTCCCCTCCGGAGTTGCTGCTGCCGACTTCGCAATTGTCGTAGTAATTTCCATGTTCTGGATACCTTCGCCGAAGGACTGTTTTGGAAGTGCAGATTGTTGCTTGGCCTTGGCTGTGCGTTTGTAGGACCGTCTTCCCTTATGCCAATCATTATGAACGGCATGAGAAATAACCGCTCCTGTTATCGCTCCAACAACAAAGCCTCCAAAAAAAGAGTTCCCTGCCTGCGCTTTAGAGGAAAGAAAAGGCGTCCCTATAAGGGATGATGTAAAAAGAAAGGCGATAACGAGATTGGTTTTTCGAAATGAGGTCATGAGAATTTCTCTGGAAGGAGGACTGGCCCTCTAACAAAGAGGACTTCTGCGTTAAACGGTAAAACTCAAATACGATAATAATATTTTAATATAATCGATTCATCTCCTTCTTTAAATTCAATCTTGAAGATAAGATTAAGATAGGACAGAATTTTTTAAAATCAATGGGAGAAGGTTTCCTCATATGGGTGCAGTTAAAGCCTTAATTTGCGGCATTTAATAAAGTGCGATAAAAGTTAACAAAAGGTTAACAGTTGAACTCTAAGAAAAGAACCAAAAAATCAAAAGGCCATCCGCCCAGAACATATTTTCAAGATACAACTCTTTTTTGCCTATGACATCTAAGAAATCTAAAAAAGATCCCTCTAGGAACAAAGTAAAAAAATACATGAAAGATATTCTATAAGTATGCGCGCTATAAGTATCCACGCAGCCAATACACAAAATATCCAATTCTCTCTTTTACTGCGAGAGATGTTTCTTCAAGAGCTTCTGCGTCAGGTAACCATCTAAGGACTTCATGTTTATCTTCATGAACAATACGAACATCTGCAGGAACCGCAACCACTGGTAAAAGAGCTTTTCGAAAGATGGCCATTGCGCGGGGCATATGCCACGCGGAGGTGATAAGAATAGCTGAAGTAAAAGGGGATTTTTTTTTCATCTGTTGAATCTCAAGAACATTTTCGTATGTATTGCGGCTTTGCGAGCCAATCTCAATCGCCTCTGAGGGGACCCCCCATTCTGTAAGAAGATCTTTGACAAACTGCCCCTCTGAGATGTCAGATGCCAACCATGGAAGATCCCCGCCCACAAACCAGATTTTCTTCACTTTCCCAGTCTTGTAGAGGCGTGAAGCTAACAAAACGCGATCAGAACCTTTGCCAATTTGAGAACCTGCTCTTGGTGCAAGGGGCGCTCCAGAAACACCACCAAGAACAATCGCCAGATCCACTGTTGGAACATGAGAAGGCGCAAGTGGCGGATACTGTCTTTCCAAAGCACCTAGGATAAAATGGCTCACAAAAGGTGAAGAGGACGACCAAAGAAGTGCACCTGCGGAAAAAAGTGCACAAAAGGTTAAACGCCTTTTCTTAAAAGCGTGACTTAAAATAGCGACAAAGATGAGAAAAAGAGTTGCGCCTAGAGGGGAGAGAATTTGGCGCACAACATTTGCTAAGAGAAGCGTTGTTTCTGTTTCAACCATGAGGACCCTTTATACTTCTAATATATTTTAAATACCCCGAGGAAGATCAGAAAAGGTTTCTCAAAAGAGAATAGACAATAGAATATTTCATAAGAGATCTGCAGATCCTTTTTAAAAAAATGAAGAAGAATACCTTTTCTGACAGCAGAAACTTTTGAAAAAACAAATCAAAATACTCCCCCCGCTTCCCGCACAGGCGGGCAGCAAAGAAGAAATTTATCATTTACGAGCTAAAACTTATTCCGCTGCGAGACGAACATACTTGCCATTGGACATCGGGCAAGCTTCCCAAAGTTGTCGAAGAGCACTGATGAGCTCTGTCATCTGCAGATCAGAGTGCAAGGGGGAAGGCGTTAATCGCATCCGCTCGGTTCCTTTTGGAACCGTCGGATAGTTGATAGGTTGGACGTAGATGCCGTACTGATGGAGTAAGGTATCCGTCACAGCTTTACAATGCACAGGATCTCCCACCATCACAGGGACAATGTGACTTGGGTTTTCCATATAGGGAATATGCGCACTCTTTAATCGTGCTTTTAAAGTGCCTGCTCTCTCCTGATGCCGATCGCGTTCGACAGTGCTTGCTTTAAGGTGCTGAATGCTGGCCCGCGCTCCTGCAGCAATTGCAGGGGCAAGAGAAGTTGAAAAGATAAAGCCAGGCGCAAAGGAGCGAATAGCGTCACAGATTTTAGCGCGGGCTGCAATGTAGCCGCCCATCACTCCAAACCCTTTTGCTAGCGTCCCATTGATCACATCAATCCGATCCATCAAACCTTCGCGTTCAGCAATTCCGCCTCCGCGAGGACCATAAAGGCCCACTGCATGGACTTCATCCAGATACGTCATCGCGCCATACTTCTTGGCCAAATCACAAATCTCCTTCAGAGGGGCAATATGACCATCCATGGAGTAGACGCTTTCGAAGACTATAATTTTTGGTGAGCCAATTGGAGCCTGACGTAGCTTGAGCTCCAAGTCCTCAACATCATTATGACGGAAGATTTTCTTGGGGCCATTCCCATGACGAATGCCTTCAATCATTGAGGCATGGTTCTTCTCATCCGAGAAAACAATGATCCCAGGAATCAATCTCTGAATGGTTGATAAGGCTGCTTCGTTCGCCACATAGGCGGACGTAAAAAGAAGCGCAGATTCTTTTCCATGCAGGTCAGCAATTTCCCGTTCTAGTTCCACATGGTAATGGGTTGTTCCAGAAATATTCCGTGTGCCACCAGAACCCGCTCCGACAGCATCAATAGCTTCATGCATCGCCGATAAAACAACAGGATGTTGACCCATTCCTAAATAGTCGTTCGAGCACCACACAGTTATGGGACGTGATCCCTTATCGGAATAATGTAAAGCGGAGGGAAAGGAACCGCGCGTGCGCTTCAGATCCGCAAAAATACGATACCGCCCTTCAGCCTTTAGACCTTCAAGCTGTTCGTTGAAAATTGAGAGATAATCCATGACTTAACTCCGCTTTCAAAGACTTTTTATATTTAGTTCACGAGTTTGTCTCTAGTTTTATCCTAAATAATCTTAACAAAATGTCCCCCGCACGGGCTGAATAGCTTCGACCTTAACGGGCACTGTGACGCAGGAGAGAGTCGCAGTTCCTTTTTCCTCTTCTGTAGTTTTCTGAGATCGTGACCATAGCCCCCAACTCCAGAGGGCGGCTGAGGGCAACGGCAACACTAGAAACCAATGCTCAATCAATCCAAGAGCCGACAAAGCTGCAAGAAAAACAGAAGTTGTCACCTCAAAGGGGCTTGCGGTAACTGCAGCGTCCGCAATCAAGAGCCATGTCGCAATCGAAGCCAATGTGACAGATAAAGGGAAGAAGAAATTCATCGCTCGTCTACAGAAGTACGTCTTTAAATACGTCAGATGCTGAGGCAAAAACTCTTCCGTGATATTCGGAACACCAAGATATATATTGAGCTTTGCACTCAGCCGCATGAACCACAGAATTGTAAAAGTATACAGAGCAATTTTGTTAGATGCGTCCTCTAACATCACAAAAAACAATAAGACAGTTACGAAAAGAGCAACCTCATGATAGAGAAGCGCTTCAATCGCAGCCCAGAGACTGGCTCGTTCAAGTATAGGCTTGGGGCATTCTGTTGTTCTTGGCCCCGTCACCATGCCTGTCAGAAAGCTCATCTCATGCCATCCCCACACCAAAAGCGCGGACGTAAAACCTATGTACGCACCCTTTGGTGTGGTATCATCACTTGTTTGCCAGAGGATAAAAAGTGCAGCTGCTAAAACCCCTGAGGCACAGCTCATGGTCCATCTCACGCTTCTACGGGGCAGTCCAACCACATACAGAACAGCTCCCGTCAGAAACCACCATGTAAAAATGGCGTACAAGACTGGACAAACATAGATGTACACAGAGGTCTCCATGAAACACTCTACCAAATCGGCTTGAGGCGAATGTCTTGAGGGAGAACATTCTCTCGGGGTTTTAATAAGAAGAGACGCAGGAAAGTCAGCACTGCAGTAATGCCAAGACCGATACGGCGTAGACGTGCTAAAAGACCTGTCTGCTCTCCCGCCTCATTCATTTGGGTGTTGAGAACGCGTAATTTCTCAAGCCCACGATGGAAGTGCGGGTTATCGATATCAAGCTCCACGGGGAAAACCTGACGCGCAATTTCAGAGGTGAGACGAAACACCTTGAAATCATAATCTGTGGGATCAATTCCAAGAGCTTTGTGAAACTCAGGACGTGCATGATCGCGCACATACATCGTCGCATAGACCGCAAGCACAAAAAAACGGACCCACAAGCGATTAAGGCCCTGTAAAAGATGGGGATTAGACCGCATCAGAAGAGCAAACGCTTCTCCATGGCGGAACTCATCATTGCACCACTTTTCAAACCACTTGAAGATAGGATGAAAACGCCGCTCTGGATGGCGCTCCAGTTGTCTGTAGATAGTGATGTAACGCGCGTAACCGATTTTCTCGGAAAGATACGTGGCGTAGAAAATAAATTTTGGTCTAAAAAATGTATATTTTTTTGCCTTAGTTAAAAAACCTAGATCAATACCAATATCAAAGTCCTTCAAAGTGTCATTAATGAACCCTGCGTGTCGAGCTTCGTCTCGACTCATATATTTAAAGAGCTCGACAAGATCTTTATTTTTTCCTCGCTTTTTCATCTCCGCATAAAGAACGCACCCTGAAAATTCTGACGTCAGTGAGCTTACAAGAAAATCTATGAACTCCTTACGCAGACCTTCGGGAAGAGACGAAAGATCAAAATCATCCCATGCATCGGTGCGTCGAAAATGTCCACGATTGGGATCTGAATTCATTTCTGCCAACAATGCATCCCACTCTGGACGTAAGGAACTCACGTTAGTTTTATCAAGCTCATCAAAATCCGTTGTATAAAAACGAGGGCTTAAAAGTGTTTCTTTAACAGCCTGCGCTGTAGTCTCATTAGGCGTACGCCCAAATGTTTCAATCGTCATAGCTTCCTCCCTGAGGAAAAACTAACCTCATACAATTCTGTAAGTTCAAATTGAGCGGCAAGTTTTGTGAAGAGACGCTCAATCCAACTTGCACGTCTGACAGTTGCTTGACGTTTCAGAACCACCTTCTGTCCATAGGGCACCCGAATTGGATCACCATGCACAAGAACTTCATCACCGGCCTCTACGGGAGCGGCGTTATGAAGGTCTACATGTGCGTGCAGACTTTCAAATGTATTTTCAATTTCGATGGTGCAATTGACCACCTCGGGCGGAGGCCCACTGAAGATTGATCGTATCATTGTTGTGTACTCCCCATGGCGAGAAATTGTTCAAACGCTCGAGCATTTCCTGCACCGAACGCCGTTAACGTGACGACCTCGCCTGTCGCCATGTCCGTTAAAGTTGAAGACCCATCTTTAAGTCGTGAAAGTCGGAAGGGTTGTTCTGAACCGAAATTTCTAACTAAACGATCTTTAGCAAGACTGCGGAGAACAACACGCACAAAACCACTGTGACCAGGGTGCAAATCTGCTATCATTTTGGAGGTGCCCGCATTCGTAATGCCAATATGGCCTTCAGGTAAATCCTTAAAAATAAGATCAATTGATTGGACCTGAGGAGACAGTTCAAGCCGAGTAGCACCCACGTCCGTCCACCGCGCTAAAGCGGCAAATGCCAATGACCATGCGATTAAAATAGCCCCTCCAAAGAGGGGTGCTTTTGGAAACTGTCTTGGGGTCATTGCGTCTTCCACAGTCTCTCTCCTTCTTTATGCCGTCGCGAGAGCGGAGCTTTGAGGTGTCAGGGTGTGAGGTATCGTCGATATCTCAGAGGAAACCAAAAGACGTTCGGGCTGACCTGCAGCAGTATGGAGCGCCTTTGAGAAAAGGATTGCAACGTCTTGAACCTTAGGCAAACCTCGCATCGCAGGTTGAGGGTTTTTAATATACAAATCGCGTGCGTGTGGCCAGAAGTGAACATAGGCTAAGCGATGAAGCCCATCGACCTTCATGACAATATCACCCGTACCGTTTTTAGCACTTACAACATCGGCAGTTTTGATTTTAGAAAAGGGAATGTT
>JBJTOZ010000142.1:0-3811 GCA_046074825.1 Hyphomicrobium sp. | reverse complement strand
TCTCTTAAGTAATAAAGTTTAGCACGACGGACGCGTCCTCTGCGTAGGACTTCAATTTCTGCAATGTGTGGGGAATATAGAGGAAACACGCGTTCTACGCCTTCGCCATAGGCGATTTTGCGGACGGTAAAGTTCTCATTTAGTCCCGATCCTGAGCGGGCGATCACCATACCTTCGTAGGCTTGAAGTCGTTCAATCTGGGTCTTGGCAGCAGCACCTTTCTTTTTCTTGTCTTGCGGATCGGTTTCCGCGATTTCGACAACCTTGACCATTACTTTAACGGTGTCGCCTGGTTGAAATTCAGGGATACTGCGTTTGGCGAGGACGGCGTTCATTTGCTCGCGTTCGAGCTCTTGAATAATATTCATGTTGGTCTCGTTTACTCTTTCACTAATACTGCTGGCACTAATACTGCTGGGCAGGTCTGCTTCCCTGAAATAATCCATAAAGAGCATGACGACGCTACTGCGTGAGGTGCTCTAAGGAAATGAGATGGCATTTTGTTACATGAAAGCTGCGTTTTTGTCGAGTGGCCCCAAAGTTCCATAAAAAGCTTCTTTTTAACCCCAAATGCCAAAGAATGAGGAATAAATCTCCTTCATTCTTATCGAGAACGTTCCCCTCCTTCGTTCTTTACTATTTAAGGTTTGCACAACTTTAAAACCCTTCAAAAGGTCAATAGGAGCCCTCTTTGTTCTCTTATGACGTTTACTTATGCCAATATTCCATTGCGCATGAAGGATGAGGGCGATGCTTTTCCTTCCTCAGAGGATCAGGATAGTTATTTAAGAAGATCAGGGCGTCTTTCACGAGTGAGCCTTCTGGCCTCCTCATGACGCCATTGCTCAATCGACTTATGGTCTCCTGATAGAAGGACTTCAGGAATGAGATGCCCTTCCCATTCTCTAGGTCTGGTGTATTGAGGATATTCAAGAAGATTATTTTCGAAACTTTCCTTTTCAAGACTTTCTGCTGTTCCAATGACGCCAGGCAATAAACGAACGCAGGCGTCAATTAAAGCCATAGCGGGAATTTCTCCGCCCGAGAGAACGTAATCTCCCATCGAAATTTCTGTAATGTTTCTGCCAGAGAGAATACGCTCGTCCACCCCCTCAAATCGACCTGCAAGAAGGATAACCCCTTTTTCTTTTGCTAAGTCTTTTGCTATCGTTTGCGTAAATCTTTTCCCTCGAGGGGAGAGATAAATAAGTGGACCTTCTGGCTGCTGAGAGCGAGCATTGTCTATGGCAGCGCCAAGAACATCCGCACGCAAGACCATGCCTGCCCCTCCTCCAGCGGGCGTATCATCGACTTGCCGATGTTTTCCTATTCCAAAATCGCGGATTTGAATTGTTTTCAGGGACCAAAGACCTGTCTCTAAAGCCTGACCCGCAAGAGAGCATCCAAGAGGGCCTGGAAACATTTCTGGAAAAAGCGTGAGAATGCTTACCATCCAAGGTGGATGTGTGAGGCTTGGGTCTGTTTTTGACATTTTAAAACATCACACGCCTTCAACAATCGTAATATCGATTGTTCCTGCTCCTTGTCGTAACTTTTTGGCTTCCTGATACTCGGGACTTTTAGCGTAGCCAAGCGCATGGTCATAACTTGGAAATTCTAGAACGACGTTCCTGTTCACGCCATTGCCTTCAATAATTTCACAGCGCCCCCCGCGTACGATGGGTTTTCCCTCATACTTATCAAGAGCAACTTTTGATTTGGTGACATACTCACCCCATTTCTCTGGGTTGGTGACTGTAGCGTGGGCGATCACATAACCTTTTGGCATTTACTTTCTTGCTCCTTCCACTTTTATTTTTTTGGGAGAGATAAATTTGAACTTCAATTTTTAAGCGTTGAAAGATGTTAATGTGTCGTGTGCCCTTTGGCTTGTTTAATGTGAGCAAGAAACGTTTCAGCCGCTCTTACAGGATCATCGGCTTGCGTAATCGGTCTGCCAACAACAATATGGTTGGCACCTGAAGTGATGGCATGCTCGGGTGTCATGACACGTTCTTGGTCATCGGTTGTGCCACCGGCTAGTCTAATGCCTGGAGTGACAATCAAAAAAGAGGGGCTTGTTGCCGCCCTGATGGCAGCAGCTTCTAGTCCAGAAGCGATCACCCCATCAAATCCTGCTTCATGGGCAAGACGCGCACGATTGAGAACAAGGTCACTTGCTGACAGATTTATACCTTGTTGTTTTAAATCTGACTCTGTCAGATTGGTGAGAACGGTAACAGCTAAAAGTTTGAGATGGCTTGTTCCACGGCCTGAAACAGCAGCCCGTAGAGTTTTGAGATCGTGTCCATGAACGGTCAGAAAATCAACACCAAGTTCCCGCGCATTTGAAACGGCCCTTTCCACGGTGTTGCCAATATCTAAAAGTTTCATGTCGAGAAAGATCCGTTTGCCATGAACCTTGAGGCTCTGAGCAAGTTCAAGCCCACCTGCAAACAACAGCTCCAAACCTACTTTATAAAAACTGATTGTTTGGTCGAGCTTTGCAACAAGGCGTTGTGCTTCTTCGACAGAAGGCATGTCGAGAGCAACGATTAATGAATCCCGCACTGATCTGTGTGGCATGGCTTTTCTGATACAACCCTTAAGGTGGTTGGCCCGTTCAATCCTGCCCTAGTGGTATAGCGTTGATAAAGAAAGTTGATAAGGGCCATCATAGCTTAATTGCAATTTATTTTTTTAGCCCTGAAGAAAATGTACTGCGCGTGCCAACTTATGAATAAGTGCTTTAAATTGTTCCTGACTTTCTTTGTTTTTAAGATGTCCATGTTCATCATAGGCTTCCATGGCGCGCGGAACTGCGAATTGTTCGGGAAGCACGAGAGCGCCAAGCCCCATTTCCAGAACTGTTCTGACAGTGTTCAGGCCACGAAGACCTCCCATTCCGCCTGGGGAGGAAGAGCCCAGAGCGAAAACACGTGTTTTAAAAACAGTCAAATTCTCATCGCCTTCGTTGCGAATGCGACTGAGCCAATCGAGGAGGTTTTTTAGAAGCGGGGTGATGGAGGCATTATACTCAGGACAAGCGATGAAGACGCCTGTGTGTACTCTCATAAGCGCTTCAAACTTTTTGGCGTTCTCAGGTATGCCAGAACTCTTTTGGAAATCAGCATCATAAAGCGGAAGAGGATAATCTCCAAGATCCGCAAAGGTAGAGGGAATTCCATTTGCCTCCGCTATTTTAGCGCCAAGCTCTGCAAGGCGCATGTTGTGAGAGGCTTTTCGAGCCGAACCAGCGAAGAATAAAATGCGAGGATGTTTTTGTGTTTGGGAGGACATGGATCAGATCTTGGTTTGGTACGTATATTTTTTTTAAATCCAATATCGCGTAGCTTAAGAGTTCTTTCCCTCAAATAAATCTTTCATGCGGGAAAAAAAGCCTGCGCTCGCAGGGCTTGTTTCTTTGCGGCTTTCTTTTTCGAATTCCTCAAGTAATTCCTGCTGGCGTCGTGTGAGATTTTTAGGTGTTTCGACGTGGACCTGAATATACATGTCGCCTGTTCCTCCAGAGCGAAGAATAGGCATCCCTTTTCCTTTGAGCCTAAATTGTTTTCGGCTGTCTGTCCCTTCTGGAATCTTGACTTTGGATTTTGATCCTTCAAGCGTTGAAACTTCAATTTCTCCCCCAAGAGCGGCTGTTGTCATGGATATGGGAATGGTACAATGAATGTCTGCGCCATCACGCTGGAAAATCTCATGGGGTTTGATGGATATAAAAATGTAGAGATCTCCTGCAGCTCCACCGCGTAGTCCTGCTTCCCCTTCTCCACCGAGACGAATTCTGGTGCCA
>JBJTOZ010000141.1:0-6393 GCA_046074825.1 Hyphomicrobium sp. | reverse complement strand
TAAGCATTTACTTTATTCTCTCTAAATCATAATCAAAATAATATTCACTTTTTAGTATTTTCTTTTTTCAGGTCTTTTACTTCTAGCGCCTTGACTTTACTCAAAGTACAAGGAGTAATTCTGCGGTCAAGCTAGTTCCTTCTCATGGTTTCTTGATTCTGGTTGTGGAGGGTTTATGAAACAAAACTGCGCATTTTTTTTTGTAGCTCTGATTTTCTTTTTCCACTCTCAAACTGTTCTATGTGATGATCAGTCTAATATAAAGGCATCGAGGGGCACTTTATGGCAGAAACTGCTGAAGGAGCAATTGAAGCACGAAAAGAATTGTGACATGAGCGAGATATTAACCTACGACGAAATGAAGGTTGGAGATGAAATCGTGATTTCAGGCAAGGTCCTTTGTCTTGGTGGACAGCAATATGAGTATACGCGGCTGCGACAACATCTCAAATTTGAATTTCGAGTGTGCGATCCAACTTTATGTTAGTTCGTTTTTTTTAAATCAGGAAAAACGTATCTTATAAAAAATATTTTTTTCTAATTAACTGTTAAAATGAGGCTCTGTAAATTTTCTTCTCTCATCAAAATTATGATCAAGGCGTCCATCGATCTACGCACTCAAGTTGCATTTTTCCCGATACGAGGTTCAGTCCCATCAAGGAGGCGCCGAATATTAGATTGATGTTTCCAAATCAAAAAGACACTCATGATTCCTAACAACAAAGACTCAAGAATATGTCCAGAAAAGAAGATATAAAAAGGTGTAATTATACTTGCGATCAAAGCCGAAAGGGAGGACAAGCGCGTTACAAGAGCAAAAATCAACCAGACGCCACAAAAGACGCCTGCTGCGGGCCAAAAGATTCCAAGTAAGACACCAATATATGTCGCAACACCCTTACCACCCTTAAATTTCAACCACAGAGGGAAAAGGTGCCCTAAAAAAGCGCTAAGACCGCCGAGTGATCCTATTAAAATTTCACTGGCCTCAGGTGTTGCGAGAGACTTAGCAATCAGAACAGCAAAGGTTCCTTTCATTGTATCAAAAAAAAGAGTCATAGCAGCAAGACTTTTGTTCCCCGTACGCAGAACGTTTGTTGCTCCGATATTACCCGATCCAATCTGACGAAGATCTCCCTCCCCAGCTAATTTTGTTATGATAAACCCAAATGGTATTGAACCTAAAAAATAGCCTATTAAGAAGGCTTGATAAAAAGGCTGTATGAAGTCCACAGTCATTGAAGGGAAAGATCCATAATAATCACATTATATGCAGTAATGTTTAGTTATGCTCTCCAGATGAAAACTCATAAACGGTCTCGCCAGATACAAGAGTTCGAATAACGCGTCCCTGCATCTTCGATTCATCAAATGGAGAATTTTTAGACCGTGAACGAAGGAGATCTTTGTTTACAACCCAAGGAGCATCAAGGTCGACGATAACAATATCAGCAGGAGCTCCTTTTTTTAATTGCCCTCCAGCGAGACCAAATATTTTTGCAGGATTAGATGTCAAAGGGCGCAAGAGCACTGGAAGGGGAACATCCCCTGAATGATAAAGGCGTAACAAAGCAGAAAGTAAAGTTTCTAGCCCAGCTGCACCATCTGTCGCCTCTGCAAATGGACGTCGTTTAACTTCAGCATCTTGAGGGTCATGGCTTGAGACAACAGTATCAATTTCACCGCTAGACAGAGCTCTTACCATCGCGGCTCGATCATCCTCACTTCGTAGAGGGGGGCGCAACTTCAAAAACGTTTTGTAGGAGCCGATATCATTTTCGTTAAGAGTAAGATGATTTATGGAGACACCGCATGTTACAGGCAGACCGTTAGCTTTCGCCCTTTTGATGATTGCGAGGCTCTCTTCACAGGATATAGTGGCAGCATGGTAGCGACCCCCAGTCATTTCGACGAGCCTAACATCACGTTCTAACGTAATAATCTCTGCCATTTTGGGAATGCCAGACAAACCAAGTCTTGTGGCGACTTCTCCAGAGTTCATACTTCCGTTTCCACTGAGATAGGGATCTTCAGTATGGTGAACCATGAGAGCCCCGAAATCACGCGAATAAAGAAGGGCATTTTTCATCACGCGCGTATTTGCTATGCTAGATTTGCCGTTTGAGAAGGCAACTGCTCCTGCACGTTTTAGAAGACCTATTTCTGTGATTTCTTCTCCTTTCAGACCTTTTGTCATGGCAGCCATAGTTTGCACGTTAACAATTGCATTGTCGCGTGCGCGACGTTGTATGAAGTCAACGAGCGAGACCTGATCGATGACAGGATCTGTTTCTGGCATAACAATCATCGTCGTCACTCCGCCTGCAGCAGCGGAATGACTTGCTGTTTTTAAAGTTTCGCGATGTTCAAAGCCAGGCTCTCCTGTGAACACTTGACTATCAATAAGTCCAGGGCAAAGCATTCTCCCTTTACAATCAATCACCAAACTATTTTCTGGAGCATTCCTGCGTAGGTGACTGCCCAAATCTGCAATCATCCCATCTTTGACAAAAAGTCCGCCAGGCTCATCTCGGTTGGTTTCAGGATCAATGAGACGAGCATTAATAAACGCCGTAGGTGCGCCAACTTTGCGTATGAGTTGTGGAGAATTTGAAACTGCAGAAATCAAGCTACTTTATCTCCTCGGAAGGTTCATGGCCAGCGCCTCCAAAACAGCCATGCGCACAGCAACGCCCATTTCAACTTGTTCACGAATTACGCTTCGTGGATCATCAGCAATGGTAGAGGCAATTTCAACACCGCGATTCATGGGGCCAGGATGCATCACTAATGCATCAGGTTTTGCTTTCGCGAGTTTTTCATGATCAAGTCCAAAAAAATGAAAATATTCCCGCGTTGAGGGAACATATGAGCTTTCCATTCTCTCTCGTTGAAGACGCAGCATCATGACAACATCAGCGCCCTCAATTCCTTTCCACATATCAGTGAAAACCTCAGCACCTAGTCTTTCAGACTTAGCAGGGAGAAGGGTCGAGGGAGCCACAATACGGACACGTGCCCCCATTGTGTTAAGAACATCAATATTAGACCTAGCTACGCGCGAGTGGAGAATGTCCCCGCAGATGGCGACTATAAGCCCAGAAATTCGTCCCTTTGACCTTCTTATTGTTAGAGCATCGAGGAGGGCTTGGGTTGGATGCTGGTGAGCTCCATCACCTGCATTTATAACAGAACAGTCGACTTTTTGCGAAAGGAGTTCCACGGCTCCCGCAGAATGATGGCGTACCACAATCATATCAGGACGCATGGCATTCAGGGTTATTGCTGTGTCGATCAATGTCTCACCCTTATTGACTGATGAGGTCGAGACATTCATATTCATAACGTCGGCACCGAGTCGTTTGGCAGCTAGCTCAAAAGACGATTGTGTTCGTGTCGAACTTTCAAAAAATAAATTTATAAGTGTACATCCCCTAAGAACTTCTCGTTTTTTTTCTGCATGGGGGGACGCATCAGCGTTCAAATTTGCAAGATCAAGAAGAAATTCAATTTCGGTTGCCGTAAGTCTCTCGGTTGAGAGGAGGTGACGGTGCAAGAATTTTTTTTGTTGCTTTGATGCGCTGTTCATCAAAGATGTGTCTATAAGTTATGATGTGAATGAGAGCAAGGGCTTCGAAGCAATTTACTAGAAAAACATCCAAAGACGTCAAATACAGCAAGAATTTAGCCAATTTCTTTGGTTTTTATGAGATGAAATTAGCAGAAGAAGGCTCATTTCGCATGAAATCCAATGCGCTTTGCAAAATAATTGTCGCGGCTAGTTTGTCAATAACTTGAGATCTACGTGCGCGCGAGAGATCAGCTGAGATCAACATTTTTTCTGCTTGCATGGTTGAAAGGCGCTCATCCCAAATAAGAACAGGAAGTTCGGTTAATTTATTAAAATTACGTGCAAAATCTTTGGAAGATTGTGCGCGTGGCCCCTCTGATCCGTTCATGTTTTTTGGTAAACCGATAACAACACCAACAATTTGATGTTCTGAGCAGATATTTTTTAAAATTAGTGCGTCTTTTGAGAACTTAGAACGGGTGAGTGTTTTATAGGCAGAAGCAATAGTACGTCGGACATCGGAAAGGGCTAAACCAATTGTTTTTGTGCCAAGGTCAATGCCAAGAAGGCGGCGATTTGGAGGAAGAAGCATCATAAAATCTCTTCCATTTAAAATTATTTGTCCGCGACCTTGTTGCGATTTTTCTTCCGCTATCACGAAATTCCAACTTCTCTAATCAGGGCTACTTCTTTACATAAACATATTATCGAGGTTCTTGTAATTATTTTTTTGAAGGAGATTGGCATGAAGATGATCTGGTTTGGACACTCCTGCTTTCGTATAGAGACACAGGCAAGTGTTATCCTTATAGACCCATTTCTTAAAGGGAATCCAACGTTTGAGAAATCATCTGTCTCTTGGGAAATGGCAACCCAAAATGTCACGCATGTCGCGTTAACTCATGGTCATGATGATCATATTGGAGATGCTGCGGAAATTTGCATGAAAAGAAATGCAACGCTTTTTGCAGTTTACGAATTAGCAGTTTTTCTTAATAACAAGGGGGTTAAAAAATATGAACCCACCAATACAGGTGGGACTGTTTGCACAGAACACTTTGGTGTGACATTTGTTGAGGCTGTTCATTCCTCATCTTCAAACGGTATCTATCTAGGAAATCCTTGTGGTATCTTGCTCGATATCAAAGGGGGAAAAAAAGTCCTGCATATGGGCGATACTGAAATCTTTTCAGGCATGCAACTTATTAATGAAATCCACAAACCAGAAATTGGGTTAGTCCCCATTGGAGATCGCTTTACTATGGGTGCGCGCACAGCAGCGATGGCATGCCGCAAGTTTTTTTCTTTTCAAACTATCATCCCCTGTCATTATGGAACTTTCGATATAATTGCTCCAAATGCAGATCACTTCATCGCCGAAGCTAAGCCATTAACAGTCACTGTTCCCAAAGTCGGGCAGGTTCTCGATTTCTAGGATAAAAAGTGGATTGATCTGCAACTTTTAAATATGGATTTATAAGATCGCATTAGCTTATCGACTTGCACTTTTCCTTCTAACAGCTGTAAGAGAAGTCCTTGTCCTTTCGCCAATTAATAATCTTAATGAAGAGTTCTTCTTTGATTTCTTCAGAGGATAGTCATGGAAGTTGATAAAGCTACAGTACACCGCATAGCTAGTCTGGCCCGCATTCAAGTGACTGAGCAGGAAGCGAAAGCTCTTGAAAAAGAACTTTCAGGTATTTTGGAATGGGTGAAGCAGCTTAATGAAGTTGATACTTCTCAAGTAGAGGCAATGACAAGCGTTCTTCCGATTACTCTCAAAAAGAGAAGGGATGAAGTCACTGAGGGAGATATTTCTGATGATGTGGTGCGAAATGCTCCATATTCAGAAGATCATTTTTTTGTAGTACCGAAGGTAATTGAATAAGAAAGATTCTTACCTTTTACTTCCAATGTTCTGAGCGTGACGAGAACTCATTTAATAATTTTCTAAGTCGGCTTCTTGAATAAGCACAAAAGGATGAACTTGGATAAGTAAATGATTGAAAAGAGATTATTATTAGGGGGACTTTAGTTAGCTTTTACTCCTGTAAAAGTGCAGATTTTAAAAGATAAAGATCTGTGTGGCAGTTAGAAGAATTAAAATAGACGGGACATTTGATGATTATGAGGATGCAGCGCTCAAGTGAGGTTAGTTTATTATAAGCTTCTAAGATCTAGATGAGTCATCAAAAAGGGAATTCTGACGTGACGGATTTAACTTCACTGACATTGACGCAAGCTCGAGATGGCCTGATTAATAAGGAATTTAAAGCCGTTGAACTTACAGAGGCATTTCTAAAGAAAATTGAAAAAAGCAATCCGGCACTCAATGCGTATGTGTTGACAACTGCAGATAGTGCATTAGCGCAGGCAAAGATTAGTGATGAAAATCTATCAAAAGGAAAACAGCGAGTTCTTGAAGGTTTGCCATTAGGACACAAAGATCTTTTCTGTACGAAGGGTGTACGGACGACAGCATGTTCAAAAATTCTCGGGAATTTCATACCGACCTATGAATCCACAGTTGGTTCAAATTTATGGAATGCTGGAGCGGTTATGCTTGGTAAACTCAACAATGATGAGTTTGCTATGGGATCTTCAAACGAGACGAGCGCTTTTGGCCCAGTCGTTTCTCCTTGGCGTCGAATTGCTGCTGATGGAAAAAGATCTGAGGTAAAATTAGTCCCTGGGGGTTCTTCTGGTGGATCTTCAGCTGCCGTTGCTGCTGATCTTTGTCTTGGAGCCACCGCCACAGATACAGGTGGATCCATTCGTCAACCAGCGGCTCTTACAGGAACAGTAGGAATTAAACCTACCTA
>JBJTOZ010000140.1:0-9121 GCA_046074825.1 Hyphomicrobium sp. | reverse complement strand
CTTTTTGAAGAGCTTGTTCGTCACCCTGATATTGTTAATGGACTTTATGATATTCATTGGCTTGAAAAATACCTTGGTAAAAGTTAATTAGAATTACAATTATCAGCATTCTTTTCCAACTTAATGCTAATCTTCTAAAATAAATGAGATTAAGCTAGTATTTTTTTGGCTAGGTACTCAAATTTGCTGATTTCAATAATGAATGCTGTAATTACTCTTTATTATGCTTGGAATAAACAAATGCATCTCTATGCCTTTACTTGGAGACCCCTTTGTCAACGCATAATGATGTTCTGATTGAGATAACTCCTCAGGTTCTCTTGAAAGCCTATTCTTGTGGGATTTTCCCTATGGCTGAGAGCGCTGATGACCCTGCCCTGTATTGGATAGAACCTCAACATCGCGGCATCCTACCGCTTGAAAATATTCATGTTCCAAAAAGGCTTCAACGAACAATTCGCACAACATCATTTAAAGTCAAAATAGATACTGATTTTGAAGGTGTGATTAAAGGGTGTGGGAGTGTCAGTGCTGGACGACATTCTACTTGGATCAATTCTAGAATTCGTTCTCTCTATCGCGACTTATTTGATCTTGGGCACTGTCATACTGTTGAGGTGTGGAATGAAAATCATCTCGCCGGAGGCCTTTATGGCGTTGCCCTCAATGGAGCTTTCTTTGGAGAAAGTATGTTTTCTTTTGAGCGAGACGCATCAAAGGTTGCGCTCATCTATCTGGCTGCTCGACTGATTCACGGAGGATTTCTACTGCTTGACACACAATTTGTAACAGACCATCTGAAACAATTTGGAACTGTTGAAATTGATAGATCCACTTTTCATAAATATTTAGAAAATGCGATTGAGGCACAGGGGGATTTTAAAAAACTACCCTTTGACACAGAACCTCAACAGATACTGGAAATTATCAAGAGTAAATCAGAAAAAAAAGAATCTTTTGTGTCCCTCTAATATTAAAGGGGCTACAATTTCTAAACACAATGCATTGAAATTTTTATCTTGGTATTTTAAGCAAAAAATATCTAGAAGAGAATACTCTGCCAAAAATATAAAAAGTGCACATATCTTCTGAGCAAAAAGAGACCGGATATTTGAAACCTAATCTATTGATAATTTTGTGTTAGGACTATTCTGCCTAGACTTTCGTAGGGCCTGAAAATCTTCTCCTGCATGAAAACTTGATCTTGTAAGGGGGGAAGAAGAAACCATAGAAAATCCCTTACCACGAGCTAATTGTGCATAGGAGTTAAAGCTCTCAGGCGTAATAAATTCATTTACGGGTGTATGGTGAGGAGTTGGCTGGAGATATTGCCCAAGTGTTATAAAATCGACATGTGCTGATCTGAGATCATCCATGACCTGAATAATCTCATCCCTAGACTCACCAAAACCCAGCATTAGGCCAGACTTAGTAAAAATATGAGGTGCCATGCTCTTTATATTATAAAGCAGTTGTAATGAATGAAAGTAACGAGCGCCTGGTCGAATTTTGGGATAGAACCGAGGAACAGTTTCAATGTTGTGATTAAAAACGTCGGGAGGATTTTTTAAAATTACCTCCAAAGCGGAGGGTTTATTTAAGAAATCAGGAGTTAAGATTTCTATAGTGACGTCTGAGGAGACTTCGCGAATAGCTTTCACAATAGCAGCAAAGTGAGCTGCACCTCCGTCATCAAGATCATCTCTGTCTACGGATGTAATGACAGCGTGTGAGAGGCCCAACTCCTGAACTGCAATGGCCACACGACCTGGTTCTTCTGGATCAAGAGGGGATGGGACTCCTGTTGTGACATTGCAAAACCCACATCCCCTTGTACAAATTCTTCCCATGATGAGAAAAGTTGCATGTCGCTTTGTCCAGCAGTCAGCAAGATTAGGACAACTGGCTTCTTCACAAACTGTCGACAAACCATGCTTTCGAACTATAGCATGCGTATGCGCTCTAATCTCAGAATATTCAGATCGAACGCGGATCCAATCAGGCTTGGCCTTTTGAGGGAATGCGGGACGAAAAATTTTCTCTGGGTGCCTAGGTTTATTGAAATAGACGTTGACCATAAAATTTAAGCGCCATTAATCTCTAAAAAAAAACGGATCGATAATACTTTAAATTTGTGTTTGGTTTAAGATAATTACAATAACACCTTTGTAAAAGGGTAGTTTTGAATTAAAAAACGAAGCAATATGAGACACATAAAAAAATTTTGAATTAGAAAAAGTAATTTTGTCTTAATTACCCAACTCATAGAGGCAGATGGGAAATCTCAGAGAGAAATACATGTTTTGAATAGCCACCTGATCGACTAACTAATGAGGGCTCTGCCCCTCCTCAGTGTCGGATTCCAGTAATGGGAATGAAAGTGCCTCTATTTCTTGTATAGCCTTTCCAGCAATACCCTGAAGGTCTCCATACATGCCCACCGTAGTTTCCAAAACACCTTTAATTTGTAATTCTCGCTTGGCCCATCCGCGCATAATTGCCTTTCGTTCTTTATCTAAGTCCTCTTGCATGTCTGTAAATTTCTCAACAATTGCCTCTATTCTTTGACGAAATTGGGGTCCTGTAAGATATTCATATACCAAAGCCATTTTGGATTGTTGGCCATCTAATGCTATTCTAGCATTTGCGATTTGGATAAGAGACTGTCGAAGTGCGATAGCGAGTGGCAAAATATAATTTGGTTGGGCTACCCAAATACCATCTATAAAATCAAACGCAGTAACGTCTCTAGGAAGTACTTTAGTAATTAAAAGGGCTATATCTGCCTTAGCAGATCTTTGGTCATCACGTAATTTGCTTAACCAATTATCGTTCCAGTTTTTTGTTCTTTTTGATTCCCAAAGAATGATACCACAGCCTCTATTTAGAGGCCCAATGACTTTCTGAATAATATCACCCCCAGCCTCCCCTTTTGGGACAGGCTCGATGATATCATGAGGAAATTTTATTTTTAAGAGACTTTCTAATTCCAACTCCTGCACTTCACCTTGGAGCTGCTGCGAACCTTGCTCTGCTTTTCTTTTTAAATCTTCGATTTGACGTTGCATCGAAAATATTTGCTGCTCTTTTTCTGAAACTTTTTGTTTTAAGGACTCTTCTACTTCTCTCTTTGCTTTTTCACGAACATCTAACAACGATTCAGAAACCTTTTTTTCTATAACAATATTCATTTCTCGCTTCGCATCTTCTAGTTCTCTCTCCTTTCTATAAAATTCTGCCTGGACTTTTTGAGCTTCAGATAATTTCTGATTATTTTTTTCTAGTTGCTCTTTAAGTACGATCAATTGCTCTGCTTTAGCCTCGAGATCGTAAGCCACAGCTTGCCGTGCTTTTTGCAGTTCATCTTTTTTTACTCTCTCGACTTCCGAAGAAAGTCTCAGCTGTAGTTCTTTTTCAAGAGAGAGCTTTTCTTTTTGGAGTTTCTCCTTTTGAGCAACAACATCAGCTTCTTTTTGAGAAACCTCCAAATCCTTTTGAGCAATTATATCTTCATACTTTTGACGAGTAGTTTCTAAAAGAGGGGCGGCAAGGGATTCTGTGAGCTTAAGATCACTTCGACAATTAGGGCACTTAATTGTTATCTCTGTCATATAATTTGTCTCGTGCATGATGAACGGGAATTTAGCTTCTCAGCATATACTCTCTGTTGGCGAGAAATTATTCTTTAGTTGAGATAATTAACGGTTATTTTTGAAAACGTCTTAAAGAACCAAAAAAATCGAATAAATCATTTAAGTGAAAAGATATAATTTTTTAAAGTTTATGAAGCCCAAAAAGGACTACAAGTTTCAAAAGAAAGAACCGAGAGGTAAGTCTTAGAGAATATTATCAACACAAAATGTTACGGTAAGAGCAAGACTTGATGGATGATGATAATAAAAATGAAATTAATTGCCCTTGAGCGTGGAACATAGAATATTAAGCAAAAGGGAATGAGGATTAAGTATGTAGGTAAAAGATTAAAAGAAGCTAGAAATGAAAGAGACAGACAAGCATAAAAAAAACCGCCACGATATAAAGAACCGTGGCGGTTTCTTTATAAGTTAAAGATTAGGTTGTAGCCATGTGCCCGCCAGACAGGGACTTGGCAATCTTTTCTGAAAGATAACCGAATACGGCACCTACTGCCAGTGATACTGCTACGTTCAGAAGAGGACTTGTCGCAATTTGGGTTGAGGTAGCAATTGCACCTGTTTTAAGAAGAGCGAAAGCAGCAACCGAAGCATATCCATAAACGGCTGCAGGTATTGCTGCAAGGATTGGGAATTGCGCACCAAGGATCATGACTCCTACGGTAAGGCCCACGCAGATTGCAGTTCCGATCGTCCCCATTCCAACCATTGGAATTAGAACGAGTGCTGCTGTAGCCATGATCGCACCCCAAACTCCGCCTACGATTGCATTTTTAAGACCGTGTTCGCCCCCACCACAATGGTAGTAGCTAGCCCAACCAATAAATGCGACCCAGATTTGAAGCCCGAAAGCCGCCAATGGGTCCATAAAAAGCCAAGTGGCAGCGGCGCCTAAAGTGCCGATTACCAGAGCTAACGCTGTGTTTAAGTTCATAAAAGTTCCTCCTTAAGGATTAGAATCCAGAGGAAGACAAAGCTGCCCGGCAACGCCAAAATCCCGACGCCTACCTTGCACCTACAAAACACTCGCTGCTGGCAAATAAACTCTTCCCCGTGGGGAATAAATAACCGAATCGGGATAAATTGTCACGGACTTGTTTCAATCTTCGGCAAAAATAATCTCGCATTTGCGTTATTTTATGATTGGACATTGTACCTATTAGTGTCGCGCGTTTCTCTGAATGTCATCGGCCAGTTTCTGTAAAATTTTCCCTCATCCCATTCGTGAAATCATAAATTAGGGCTCTCTCGAAAAGGGTCTGTTGGCGGTTGTCCCTTTTCAAAATCAAGTCATTTCAAATGCAACCTCATTAAGAACTTATTAGCCATAAGTTTTAGTATATCCCTAACTGATAGCACCGAGGCGTGGCACACAACCCTAAAAGAATAATTATACTTTCAAAAAAAGTAGTCTTCCCAAATTTTTATGACGGCACGTCGAATAAAAAAATCCATTCTCAATTTATTCCCAGGCAATCTTTTTGCAGCACTCGTAGTTTATGAGGTTCTCGTTTTTGTTTGAAGTTTTCTAGCGAATAAAACATCGAACAAAACTGAACACTTTTTTAGAAGAAATTAATCTTATCTGGACACGGAATATTAGCCATTTCGTGTCATTCTCAGTTGCAAAGAAAAAACAAAGCTACAATTATTTTGTTTCAAAATTAAGAATATTAGATTAACTGCTGTGTGTGAGTAAAAAATGCCCAGAACACCCCCTTCAATTAACGCTCCAATAATTTCATTTGTCGACTCTGGTCTTTCAAGCACTGACAATATTACGAATAATGGAACTATCACCGTTTCTGGTATAGCTACTGGGTTTACTTGGCAATACAGCCTTGATTCTGGTCTGACGTGGATAGCAGGAAAAGGTTCCACTTTTACCCTAACAGGCGACGGGCCAAAAACAGTGATGGTCCGACAAATTGATTCGAGTGGTTATACTTCTGCTACATCCAGCCTAAATTTAATACTTGATACGACTGTTTCTGCACCTGTCATAGCTCTCTCACAAGATAGTGGGAGCTCTTCCGCTGACAGTATTACTAAAGATGGGACTGTTGTTCTTTCGGGCCTGGAGACAGGAGGAACGTGGCAATATAGTATAGATGCTGGGAAGACTTGGATCAACGGATCAGGTGCAAGTTTTACGCTTACAGGAGATGGAGCAAAATCTGTGCTTGTTCGACAAACGGATCTTGCAGGTAATCTCTCAGTAACAAATAAAATAAGCTTCACTCTTGACAGTACTGCTCTCAAACCTGTGCTAACCCTCTCCCAAGATAACGGCAGTTCGACTTCCGATGGTATTACGAATAATGGAACGGTTTTAGTTACAGGCCTCGAAAATGGGGGAACTTGGAAATACAGCCTAGATCAGGGATTGACATGGATTAATGGCATTGGCTCTAGCATCACGTTGTCTGGAGATGGAAGTAAATCCGTTCTCGTGCGTCAAACTGATGTTGCAGGAAACATTTCGGCTGATAGCGTTTTAAACTTTACTCTTGATACAATAGTAGCAGCCCCTAGCGTTAGCTTAATTTCGGATACTGGTTTCGTTACTAACGACATGATCACGGCAAATAGTCAGCTTAATGTTGCTGGCTTCGAAAGTGGCGCTAAAATTGAATATTCTACGAATAATGGGACGAGCTGGTCTACCAATTTTTCTGCTGCACAGGGTTTGAACTCCGTCTTGGTTCGTCAGACAGACCTAGCAGGCAACATCTCGAACTCGACCCTTTTAAACTTTACTTTTGATAGTGCTGCTCCCACGACCCCCATTCTGAGCCTTGTCTCAGATGCAGGAACATCTTCCTCAGACATGCTCACAAATAATGGAGCTCTCAAAATCGCCAACCCAGAAACGGGCGCTCTCATTGAATACTCCATTGATAATGGTACAAGTTGGACACAAAGTTTTACTGCTCAGGAAGGTATCAACACCGTAATAGTCCGCCAAACAGATGTTGCAGGCAATACCTCTCCTACAAGCTCTCTGACTTTTACTCTGGATACAAAAGTGAGCGCGCCTACAGTCAGTCTCATATCCGACTTGGGCATTTACGCAGGCGACAACATCACAACAAATGCTCAACTTAATATCTCAGGGACAGAAATTGGGTCTAAGGTGGAGTATTCAACAGATAATGGGCAAAGCTGGACTGAAAATTTCTCCGCTGTAGAAGGTCTCAATTCAGTGCTTATTCGTCAAACCGATGCGGCTGGAAATATTTCAAATAGCACACTTGTAAACTTCATTCTTGATACGACTGCTCCTTCAGCCCCCAATCTCAGCCTTATGGTCGATGCAGGGACATCCTCTTCAGATTTGCTCACAAACAGTGGAACACTCAACATCTCTAACGCAGAAATGGGAGCCATTATTGAATACTCTATCGATAGTGGCACAACATGGACACAAAGTTTCACTGCTCAGGAAGGTCTCAACACAGTAATGGTCCGTCAAACGGACCTTGCAGGGAATATGTCTTCTGCAAGTACTATAACTTTCACAATTGACACTACCAAACCCTTAGATCTTATTGCCAGCCTTGTTTCAGATAGTGGCATGTCATCTACAGACATGGTTACAAACAATAGCCAACTTGCCATCTTGAACACAGAAAATGGAGCAAAGATTGAATATTCGTTCAACGATGGAATGAACTGGTCAACAACTTATATGCCACAAGAAGGTTTTAACAAAGTTCTCATTCGTCAAACTGATAATGCGGGTAATATTTCAAACGCAACATCTCTAAGCTTTACCCTTGATACTTTAGCGCTTGCTCCAACAGTTAATCTCGCCTCAGACTCTGGTCTGTCTACTTCTGACAAAATCACGAATAGTGGAGCTCTCACCGTCTCCGGATTAGAGAACGGCGCAAAAGTAGAGTATTCAATTGATAATGGATCTACATGGTTGGGAAGTTTTATAGCATCCGAAGGAACGAATAATGTTCTCATTCGTCAAACTGATGTTGTTGGAAACGTCTCCAGTGCAACTGCAATGGCATTTACTCTTGATACGAAAGCCACCACCCCAACAGTATTTTTGATGAATGATACTGGGGTTTCGAGTAGTGACAAGATTACGTCTAATGGGACTATCTCCATCTCAGGCCTAGAAGCAGGTGCCAATTGGCAATATAGCACTAATGGCGGTTCATCTTGGACAAGTGGAGTTGCCTCAAGTTTTATCATTACTGGCGACGGAGTGAAATCAGTTCTTGTGCGCCAATACGATTTAGCAGGAAATATTTCCTCGAACGCAAATCTGAACTTCACCCTTGATACCTCAACTCCAACTGATATTTCTTGGATTGCAGCAACGCCACCCTCTGAGACCCTTCTCCCTGGCGGTACACTTGCAAATCTCACCTCCGTTGACGGGATTAATACGACAGGATTTGTCTTTGGGCTTGCTACTGGGAGCAGCAGTGAGTTCTCAGTGTCGTCGGCGGGCGTTGTGAACTTTTTAGGCACCTCACTTGGGACAAACTCAACTTATAACCTCAGTGTTGAAGCGCGCGATGCAGCAGGAAATTCCTTTGTAAAAGCCTTCCGCATGCATACTGGAGATGCCACAGCGAATAACCTACTAGGAGGCGCCAGCCACGAAATTTTCTATGGTGGAGATGGAAATGACAGCATGAATGGTGCTGTAGGAAATGACATTCTTTTTGGGCAAGCTGGGAACGATACTCTCATTGGTGGAGCTGGTAGAGATCGCCTTATTGGGGGTGCAGGTTCAGATGTTTTCAGATTTACGGCAACATCCGACTCTTCTTCTCTTGCATTATCAGACACAGTGAGTGATTTTGTTTCAGGGGTTGATAAGATTGATTTATCTCTGATTGATGCTAAAACATCCACGACTGCTGATGATGTATTTAAATTTGTAACCTCGGCTAGATCAACAGTTTCTGCCAACTCTGTAACTTGGTATCAAAACACGGCGAACAAACAGACCATTATTCAAGCAGACAACACGGGCGATGCAGTTGCTGATTTTGTACTTACCTTAAACGGTCTTTTGAACTTATCGTCGAAGGATTTTGTTTTATAAATTTTTTGATACAAAAAATCTCTTCTCTCATTAGACTTGGAGAGGAGGTTTTTCACTTTCCATTGATATTGAAAAAGGGTCAACCGCAAAGTTGTTTGCAAAACAAATTTGCACCTAGTGGACCAATAGATGTCCTAACCTTAGATTAAATCAGTATTCTCTCTATCTTCTGCATTTATCTGCCAATAAAACTGCATTTTATTTACCCCTTTATGGATCACTTCGTCTTGTTTAGAAGTTTAAATACGCTTACCAGACTTTTTAGAAGACCTTTTGAGACTAGTACAAAAATCCCTACTATTCAAAGCAAGAAAAGATTTCTTCTCTTTTCTAACTAGAACTAGATAAAAATAATTGGAAAAGGTCATAGAAAAAAAAGGGGTCGGCCACG
>JBJTOZ010000139.1:0-5385 GCA_046074825.1 Hyphomicrobium sp. | reverse complement strand
GAATTTTTTTAATTATATTAGTAGTGTTTGAAGCGTTCTTCATGAAAAAAGCAGTTTAAATTATAATGTTTAATTAGAAAATCAAGGAGTAAAAAAAATTAGCTCCATCTTCGATTTGACCACATCCATTGTTCAGGATTTTGTCGAATCCAAATTTCAAATTGTTTTTGCATAGAGATCATTGTGGAGCGTATATCATCTGAGATATTCTCAGTTCTCGGAACGCGTAATTCTAAAATCTCTACAATAAAATGACTTTTCTTTCCAATTCTATGGCAGGTTGACATCCACATTCGACATCCCAAGCGACGCGCAATAATTGCACCTATTGCTTGTGTTTTAGCAAGATGGCCGAAGAACGGGATTGGTATTCCTGATCGATCATAAAGATCACAAACAAGGCCTAACCTTCCACCATGTCTGACAAAGTCCGTTAAAATGCGTGCAGTTTTTTGGCTTTCGCCATGATTTCCCTCTACTCCTCCCCTTCCAAACAACCCTCCAGGATACAAATCCTTTCGCAGATATCTTAAATATTTATCTACATAGGGATTGTTAATAGATCTGTATACTGCTGCGGGATTAGCATTGGCGATTACAAAAGGCCAAATAGCCAATTCCCAGTTTCCCATATGCAGAGAGACACCAATTGCTGGTCCCATTTTATCTTTATATCTTCGGAAAACATGATCAGGTTTAATTGTTATCCGATCTTGGTCTTTTATAAGTTTATCAATTTGTACGGTCTCAGCCATTACGCGCCCAAGATTTTCCCAATGCTCTAGACATATATTCAATCGTTCAGCATCTGTCTTTTCAGGAAATGCAATTTTAATATTATCTAAAGCTCTTCGATGTCGCTTTTTATTTATAAATGGAGCAAGATGTCTCCAAAAATAGGCAGAAATATTTGCTGAAATATCAAGCGGGAAAATTCTAATAATGCTAAAAATGAACTTTAAAGAAATATACTCTATAAAAAATTGAATATTACGAAATAAAGGGATCTGTTCTGTGTTTGACATACTTGAATAAATATTTGAATTTATAAATTAAAGTTCTGATGCATTAAATTTTACTTAGACTTGGTATGGATGGATCCAAATGTTCTTGCATCAAATTCGGAACTCTTCCTGGTGGATTAACACCAATATCCATTAATTTTTTGCGAAGTGGAGTAAGCATTTTAACCCCATTTAAGGCTAAACTGCGGAGTGTGTGTGGAATTATATGTGAAGACAAAAAACTACTATTCAGAATATCAATTCCATAAATACGAGACAGTACATCATATGATCGAGATTTATTATAGACGGAAAGAACTTTTCTAGATCCAATATCATTTTGAGTGTTGCGAGCCTCTGTTAAGCACTCAACCAAGTATGCTACATCCCTAAAGCCTAGATTTAGTCCTTGAGCACCAATGGGAGGGATAACATGTGCTGCTTCCCCGACAAGCGCGACACGATTTTGAGCAAATGTTTTTGGTTTTAAACATGTCAAAGGGAATATAGCTCTCGGACCTATATTTGAAATTGGACCCAATAGTCCACATAATTGATCTTCAATTTTTTTACTTAATTCAAAGTCGGACAAAGAATATAAGCTTTTTGCATTTTCTGTTTCCTCAACCCAAACCAGACTTGATGTGCGTCCTTGCAAAGGAACAATAGTGAAAGGGCCAGAAAGCCTTTGAAATTCTGTTGATATACCTTGATGTTCTTTTCGATGATTGAAACATGTCACAATGGCACTTTGAGAGTAAACCCATCTACGTACAGGAATATTCGCAATAGACCTCAGAGGGGAGTCTTTTCCATCAGCTGCAATCAGTATTTTAGAACAGAAGTGTCTTTCAGGATTTATAGTTACTTTAGTATACTCGTCTATTATTTCAATCTGAGGATATTTATCAACGTATTCTAAAATTATATTTGATTTTTTTTTAATTTCAATTTTTAGCGCATCATTTAAAATAAAATTTGGGATATTAAAACCAAAAAATTCCAAACCCAATTCATTCGCATGAAATTGAATTTCTGGGCTCCGCATCAAATTTTGTGTATCATCGATTAGTCTAATAGATTTGATAGGTTGAGATTCAGGTTCGCACGCCCTCCATATTTTTAGATTTTTGAGGAATTCAATTGATCCAGAAAAAAGGGCGGATGTCCTATAATCTATTCTAGGAATAGAATTTGTATGTTCAGATTGAATGACTAGAAAAACATTAAAATCAAAATTTGCTAAAGCAAGGGCGCAAGACAAACCAACGGGTCCGCCACCAAAAATAACGATTGTTTCTCTATTATTTTCTGGAAACATATCTCAATAGATAGAAATTTGCAATTTTAAAACTAAGATTTGGAACGGTATATCTTTTTTTGGTGTAGCAATACAAAAAACGAATATACATTTTGATGATAAAAAGTGAAAAAATTCATCCTTTATAAATTCATGAGACCAAGCAGGATGTGAAAATTAGTATTCCTATTCCTCATGCCACTCTATTAGCAGTCTTTAAATAGAGCATCGTAGTATAAAAATACAATATTTGGCTAAGTAATTGTAAAAATTGATAAATTAGATTTATCCCTGAAGTGCAAGAAAGCCACAGCATGTTTAGAAAATAATCAACGTGCCCTAATTCTCCTATATAGTCTAAGTATTGATGGGTAGTGATTATCTAAGAATTTATTATAAACTTAATGGAAATTTTTTTATGAGAAAACGAGTTTTTCTCCTTTCCTTTGTTCTCATTCCTTTTGTTCATCCTGTACAGGCTTTTCAGGAACAAAAGTCTGAGTTTGTGAACAGTGCAGAAAAATCTGAAAGTCAGACAGATACCAAGTCTATGCTTTCGAAGACGGATACTACTCGCGATAAGAGTTTTAATTCCTCTGAGGGAACAGAAGTTTTCATTCCAGGTCTTGGGAAATTAGGAATGCTTCCAAAGATGGATTTTGGATTAGAATTGTTGTATGGCGGGAAATCTGAAAAGCAGACAACTCAACCATTAGATGATCTGAATTCATCAGATAATTTGAGAATACGTGGGTCTCTTAAACATAATTTTTAAGGTCTATACTTTTGTGTTTAGAAGTTAAAAAATGTATTAGCCTAACTACCTTTTGCTATTTTAATTTTTTCACCTTTATTCGATCGATTAAACGATCTTGGCTGTTTTAAAATTTTTAATAAGCCCCATATACCGAAATAGAGCTATCTACACTTTGAGGAACATCTAGCCTCTTTGGATACGAAACAATAGTGCCTTTTGTTTTTGCAATGAGATCTTTTGATTTTGCTGATTGGCTTGTTGTTTTTAATTTATTCGACTTTTTTGGCCTTGAAGATGCTTTAGCTGTTTTTTGTTGTACTATTGGTTTTTCTTTAGGTTTATCTTGCGTGACAACAGTTTTGTCTTCCGTTTGTATCTTAGTTTCTGGAGTGCTCTCAGTCTCTTTATTGTATCCTTCCGTTTTTAATGCATTTCTGCAGTCTTCCGATAGCTGGTCCATTGCATTTCTCATGCAAGTTGTAAGTTCAGGTGTGCCAACATCAAATTGGTTGCAAAAAGCCAAATAATCATCAATACACATTTCTTTAATGTTCTCAGAAACACTCCAAGAATTGGATGGAAATAAAAGGACCAATAAAAGTATGTAAATTTTCTTCGACATTGATATAATTTACAAAGTTGGAATTTCTAAAAACAAAAGCTATATGTATTGGAAAGGAAATGGGGTAGTCGAAAATGATTATAAATAAGTATGTTTTGTGTTAAGTAATAAATTAACTTCTGGCGGAGAGAGTGGGATTCGAACCCACGGTGGACTTGCGCCCACGCCGGTTTTCAAGACCGGTGCCTTCAACCACTCGACCATCTCTCCTTTTAAATCACAATAACTTTCAATAAACATGTTATTTGCACAATCAAAGCGGCGAATTTACGCTGAATTTACAGACAAAGAAGTAAATTCTGAATTTAAAACGCAACAATTGCTTTATTAAGCAATGAAATTTGAGAAAAATTAGCTGTTAATTTGTCCAAATATAAGGTCAAAAGATCGTTTGATTATTTTTTTATCAGAAGGTTAAATGCCTAAACTTACCAGAGTAATAAACTATATATATTTGGATATTGAGAAAGATAGCTCAATCTCTTGGAGCTCTTTAATTTATAATTTTTGAAGTCGATATCTAGCAAAATCTTATAAGAATAGGCGACCATTTTTTTCTTATATTTGACTGTATAAAAAAATAAACATGTATCTAAATGTCTTTTACGGAAAATGCATTGAGAGTTAAATTTCTTGGCCGCATTAGTATGGCATCAACCGAGATTTGGTCTAGACAAATCGATGACGGGGAAACGGTTAATGGCTGCAAATTTATTTTCGATTTTTATGAAAAAAATATGACTGGTTTGCTGTTTACGATGACATGCCAAGATGTGGCAACAGATCAAGAAAATATTTATCAGAACAATTACAATGTCCTCCTGAAAATACGATTTTGATTACCAGCGAGCCAAGCAGTGTAAGACGCTAGCCTCTAGATTTTATAAAACAGTTTAATTTTATTATTAGTAGCCAGGAGCCCGGATTTATCAACCACACAGGACACATCTACACTCAACCTGGATTGCGATGGTATTATGGTATTGGATCTAATGATTTAAGAAAAATATCGTCAATACGTAACTTTATGCCTATCAAAAAAGAACACAATATTTCAACTGTTACTTCAACAAAGAACCAGTCTCATGCCTTACATAACCAAAGGTTATTTTTTGTTAAAGAACTTTAAAAATTTTACCTGAACTTATATGGTATGGACGAGGGGAAAAAACATTTAGATGATAAGGCTGATGCTTTAGATACTTTCCGATATCATTTGGCAATTGAGAACCATATTGCGTTACATCATTGGATTGAAAAATTATCCGATAGTTTTTTAGGATGTACCCTTCCATTTTATATTGGTGCGCCAAATCTATCAGATTATTTTCCTGATGAAAGTTTTATACCTCTAGATATTTTCGATATTAAAAAGAGTGCAAATATAATAAAAAATGCGATACAACAAAAAGAATGGGAAAGACGACTCCCTTTTATCATTAGAGCAAGAGAGTTAGTTTTAAATCGTTATGGTTTGTTTCAAAATCTTGAATTTATCATCAGGGACTTATCTAATCGGACTCAAAAAAATTATACTGGGGTGCATTCAGGAACGATTCTGAGTGCGCATGATGCCCGCCGCATACGGCCTTTATATTCGCTTTATGAAAGATTTTGTAATCTTTCGAAATTTTTTCCTCAGACAAGGTGAAAAAACAAGAACACACTTTATATACAAACGAAATTTTATTTGCTGAATGCA
>JBJTOZ010000138.1:0-3157 GCA_046074825.1 Hyphomicrobium sp. | reverse complement strand
GACTGCAAACAGTCATGGAACGTGTTCTAGACGAAATCTCATTTGAGGCGTCTGACAAAAGCGGCACGTCTATTGTGATTGACCAACATTATGTCAATAGCAGAATTGGAAATCTTGCTGCAAATGCCGACCTCTCAAAATATATACTCTAAAGTTTTATATTTTAAAAAGTGAAATTTTTCTAAAATCTTGCAAATTTAAATGCCGAAACAAATTTTTTCATGGTTCTAAACGGGACGTATCTGTCCATTCCCACGAACAATATATTTGAAACTTGTGAGCTGTTCTAACCCGACAGGCCCGCGTGCATGCAATTTTCCTGTTGCGATTCCAATTTCCGCGCCAAATCCAAACTCACCCCCGTCGGCAAACTGCGTTGAGGCATTATGAAGAATAATTGCACTATCAATATGGGATAGAAATTTTTCAGCTGTTTGTAAATTATCTGTTATGATTGCGTCTGTATGATGAGATCCAAAACGGGTTATGTGGTCTATTGCTCCCTCAACACCCTCAACACTTTTAACTGCTATGATAGCGTCTAAAAATTCTTTTCCGTAGTCTTCTTCAGTTGCAAGCTTTACTCGTGCATCCAGTGCCACCAAGCTAGGCTCTCCGCGTACTTCACATCCTGCTTCAAGAAGATTCAGAATTAAATCTTTAATAAGATTATTGGAGGCAGCCTTATCTATTAAAAGGCATTCTGTTGCTCCGCAGATGCTCGTTCGGCGCATTTTTGCATTGAGAACAACGTTTCTAGCCATTTTGGTATTAGCAGATTTATCTACATAGGTATGGCAAATTCCTTCAAGATGGGCGAAGACTGGAACTCTTGCCTCTTTTTGAACCCGTTCAACAAGACTTTTCCCTCCACGTGGAACTATTACATCAATGGTACCGCCTAGCCCCTCTAAAAGGTATCCAACGGCTGCTCTATCTGTAGTTGAAACAAATTGTATGGATGCTTTAGGAAGTCCTGTAGTTTGGAGACCTTCCTCAAGACAAGTATGAATGGCACTGGCTGAGCAAAATGCATCTGAACCTGTCCGCAAAATAGCCGCATTTCCTGATTTTAGACAGAGTACCCCCGCATCAGCGGTCACGTTTGGTCGGCTTTCATAAATAATTCCAATCACTCCAATTGGAACACTCACACGAGAAATCCTCAGACCATTTGGTCGTGACCATTCTTTAAGAACGGTATGAATAGGATCTGGTAAATCGGCAATCTTTTCTACACCTTTTGCGATATTTTCGATCGAAGCGGTACTCAACAAGAGACGATCAATAAAAGAAGGTGCTAGCTTACTTGCTTTTGCTTTATTTATATCCTCAGCATTCGCTTCTAAAATCAGATTAGATTTGTTTCTGAGTTTTGAAGCCATAGCAAACAAGGCGTCATTTTTTGTTTTTGTAGAGGCTAGAGAAAGATGGCGAGACGCTTCACGCGCTGCTTGCCCCATACGCATCATTTTAAGCTTAAGATCGTCCATAACATTTCCACCATGCTTGGAAGGCCTTAACTTTATTTTTTTGTCAAAGCCATGTTGTCTCGATGAACAAGTTCATCTCCTCCATGATAACCTAAAATACTTTGAATATCAGTACTTCTTTTCCCAATAATGCGCTCAGCTTCACTCTTGGAGTACGCAACAAGACCACGACCCAGTTCTTTTCCGTCGATCGAGCGAATAATAATGGAGTCCCCTCGATCAAAAGATCCTTCCAGACGCGTAACACCTGCGGGGAGAAGACTTTTCCCCGAATATAAGGCACGCTCAGCCCCTCCATCGATATGAAGAACCCCACGAGGTTCCAATTGACCCGAGATCCATCTTTTTCGCGCAGTAACAGGATCTTGGTTTGCGACAAACCAAGTAACCTTTCCTCCTGCTGCAATGGCGCGCAAGGGATTATTTTTATTACCGTTGGTAATAATCATATTAATCCCTGAGCCAAGAGCAATTTTTCCTGCTTCGATTTTTGTTTTCATGCCTCCTTTTGAAATTTCCGTACCTGCAGCTCCTGCCATAGACTCGATCTCAGGAGTAATATCTGTGAGGTAAGGAATATGATGGGCTTCGGGATCGACGCTTGGAGGGGCTGTATATAGACCATCAATATCTGAAAGAAGAACAAGACAATCTGCCGAAACCATAGAGGCCACTCGGGCGGAAAGTCTGTCATTATCTCCGTACTTTATTTCAGCAGTTGCAACCGTATCATTTTCGTTCACAACGGGAATTGCCCCTAATCGTAAAAGGGTCTCAATAGTTTGTCGCGCATTCAGGTAGCGTCTTCTTTCTTCCGTGTCGCTAAATGTTAATAATATTTGCGCCACAGTAAGCCCATGTCTTGCAGCAAAAGATTGATATGCTGCCGCAAGGCTGATTTGTCCGACTGCTGCGGCAGCCTGGCTTTGCTCGAGTTCCAGCGTTCCTGATGGAAGGGCAAGCTTATGTCGGCCAAGAGCGATAGCCCCTGAAGAAACAAGAACAACGTCTCGACCAGAACGACAAAGTTCCGCGACATCATCAATCAAAGAAGAGAGCCATTCCGTTTTTAAAGCCCCATTATCTCGATCAAAAAGAAGAGCAGACCCAATTTTGACAACGATACGCCGCGCTTCATCCCATTGCGGAAGTCGTTCTGGGGGGGGGAATTGAGACAATGGCACCGTGGACATTATTGATAAGGCCTTGCTGAAATTTTGATTTCTATACTCCGATCACAAATTAAATCATCAAAAATGATTGCTCAAAGACCAAAGTCTTCATGAAGGAGCTATTTTATAAAGACGATAGATTTATTAGTTGCATCGTCTCACAACCTAAAAAGAAATGTCTTAACTAAAATATAATAGCATTAATAATTCCTCTTTAGGACCAAAAT
This sequence comes from Hyphomicrobium sp., assembly GCA_046074825.1. Classification (GTDB taxonomy): domain Bacteria; phylum Pseudomonadota; class Alphaproteobacteria; order Rhizobiales; family Hyphomicrobiaceae; genus JAGVSR01. The sequence continues at coordinate 265 of JBJTOZ010000138.1, read as the reverse complement.
TTACTGTCTCAGGGGCTTATCATTTCTTGAAGACTTCCGCTTTTCTGAAATACTGATTTTTCTTTTACGTAAAGAGATATTAATTTTATACCCATTAATAAAAAGAGACTTTAGAACTTGTTATTACTTTCTTAAAAATACTTAAAGACGGGGTTTAAAACATTCATTATGAAATTCGAGTGAATTTGTCTGATAATATTATTTTTCTTTCCTTCTCAAATTATGCAGATCTTTCAACAATGACCTTCAAAACACGTCTTATCCC
>JBJTOZ010000137.1:0-6526 GCA_046074825.1 Hyphomicrobium sp. | reverse complement strand
GTTTTCTTTTAATCCTATCACCTCAGAGACTGTTGAGAGTGTATCGCCTGGGTATGCAGGTTTAAGAAACCGTCCACTGGCATATCCCAAGTTCGCAATGGCATTCAGCGAGATATCAGGAACCGTTTTTCCAAACACAATATGAAAGGTGAGAAGATCGTCAATGGGAGCGTGCGGATACCCAATAGAGCGCGCAAAAAGATCAGAAGATTGCACAGCAAAACGTGGACCATAGAGGCTCATGTACACTGCGCTATCCCCTTCTGTTATGGTGCGAGGTGTTGCATGGGTCAGGATCTGTCCAAATTTATAATCCTCAAAGAAATTACCTGGATTTGTTTTTGTTAGGGTCATAGCAAACTCTTTTGAAGAAGAAGGGAGCAGAGGACGTAAGTGAAGAGAAAAGAAAAAAGAAAGCGCTTCTGACGCTTAGTCTGTCTCATTCCATCCGTCGACCCCTGAGAAGTAGAGATCATAGGAGTGAAGAACATGCCGATCGTCGCAGTTTATAAAAGCGAGGTCCGCTGACACCGAACTAGAACCAATCATCGATTTCGCGCACAGCATGAGCAATAGCTGCCGTTCGTCGAGCCATGACGAGATGTAACCGCTCCACCATCTTGCCTTCCACAGTGATTACCCCTTTTTGGGCATTAGCAGGTTGAGAAAAGGCGGTAATGATTTTTTGGGACCACTCAACTTCTTCATCTGTTGGGCTAAAGACTTCGTTACAAGGAGCGACCTGCGAGGGATGGATAAGAGTTTTTCCATCCATTCCTAATGTGCGTCCATGTTCGCATTCCAATCGAAATCCTGGCTCATCGCGATAATCATTATAGACACCATCAATTATATCCAAACCATATGCGCGCGCTGCAACGACGGTGAGAGCGAGCCATGGAACGATTGCAAATCTGTTGTTGATCGCCCGCGCACGCGATTCTTTAAGAAGATCATTAGTGCCAAGAACAAGGCAATCAAGACGGTTTTCAGGATCCATAGCAACAGCTGCAATTTCACGGGAGTTTAAAATAGCATGCGGGGTTTCCATCATAGCCCACAGTCGGGTTTTTTCAGAAGCGTTAACGGATTTGAGAATTTTTGCAGAACTAATAATATCACCAGGGTGGGCCACTTTAGGTATAAGAATAGCATCAGGTGCCACTTCAGCTGCGGCCAAGAGATCCGCTGTCCCCCACGTCGTTTCGAGAGCGTTTGTACGTATCACAAGCTCTCGTCTTCCATAGCCGCCTTCCCTCACTACAGAGCAGACTTTTTCACGCGCAAAGATTTTCAAATCAGGGGCCACTGAATCTTCAAGATCCAAAATTATAGAATCAGCGGGGAGAGACTTTGCTTTTTCGAGTGCACGTTCATTAGCCCCTGGCATATAAAGAACACTACGACGAGGACGAATATTTGATTTCATGAGAATAGGTATTCCTTACACAGCACTTCTGATATTAAGTTTTGCAAAAGATTTGCGGTCATAATTCGACATAAGGCCCATCTTAAATTTTAGAGTAATTTCAAGGGAGAAAATCCTCTGTCACGGATTGTTGCAGTTTCATCTTTTGTCGCCCATGATCATGTTGGGCTCAGAGCGGTTGTTCCGACCCTTGAGGCCTTTGGACATGAGGTTCTTGCTCTTCCGACTGTGCTGTACTCCAACCATACAGGGCATGCGACTGTTTCAGGGCGTCCATTGCCTCCTGTTGAACTTGAAGAGATGGTGGAGGCATGTGAGAAAAACAATTTTCTTTCTGGAGTTCGGGCTCTTTTGACGGGCTACCTCCCAACCCAAGAGCATGTGAAATTTGCCTCATCTCTTTTTCAACGTATTCAGAAACTCTCCCCAGACGTGGTCCTCGTGTGTGATCCGATCCTTGGAGACATGCCGAAAGGTCTTTATGTATCTGAAGAAACAGCGCAGTCGATCCGCACGGACCTTGTTCCTCTGGCCCATGTGATCACTCCCAATTTTTTTGAATTTTCCTGGCTCACGGGGGAGACATCAAGTAGGCACGACGACATGATCAAAGCAGCGCGCCTTCTTGCTTGCTCATCTGTTGTTATTACTTCGGTTCCTTGCGGAGAGAGAAAACTGTCTACCTTACTTGTTGAAAAAAATTCAGCCCAGCTTGTCATGCAAGAAAAACTCCCCTCAGTGCCTCATGGCACAGGGGATGTCCTCAGCGGTCTCCTTACAGGATATCTTGCGATGGAAAAAAGAGAAGACAACATTCTGGGTAAGGTTATTGGGGTTCTAGATGCGGTGCTTAAATCCAGTGTTGGATTTTCTGACCTCCAACTTCTGCCTACACTTCACCGTCATGAGATGCTAGAGCCTTTTCCCATTGAAACTCTTCTTTAGTTTTTTTTAAACCCTTGCCCCTTGGTTATGTTGCAACTTATTTAAAACTCTTTCTTTTTTTTGCTTCCATTATCAATAAGAGTACCTACGTGACACACGATCGAAAGAATTCTTCCGATATCAAAGGCGCTTTAGCATTTGTGCATCATGAGTCGGCAGGAGGAATACTCCTCCTTTTCGCAACTCTTGCTGCCCTTGCCCTCGCAAATTCTCCCTTCGCAGAGCTTTATACTTCAGTGCTTCATGCGCATCTTGGCTCTCATCTTGAACCTCTTGGATTGAATAAAAGTATTTTACATTGGATTAATGATGGCCTGATGACCATCTTCTTTTTTCTTGTCGGATTAGAAATCAAAAGAGAGCTTCTTTTTGGAGAACTCTCAAGCGTACAAAAAGCCTTGTTTCCTTTTGTAGCCGCTTTAGGGGGCATGATCTTACCAGGCCTGATTTATGTTGGGCTTAATTGGGGCAATTCCGCAACTCTTTCAGGATGGGCCATTCCAACAGCCACGGATATAGCTTTTGCAACGGGCATCCTCACCTTGTTTGGAGCGGGGCTACCTTCTGCCCTAAAAGTTTTTCTCCTCGCTTTGGCGATCATCGACGATCTTGGAGCCATCCTGATCATCGCCTTTTTTTACACCGCTGATTTATCCCTCCTGAGCCTGACCTTAGCAGCAGGAGGTGTTGCTGTTCTTGTGCTGATGAATGTCTTGGGCGTGCAGCGGCTTTTCCTCTATATTCTCTTAGGCGTGTTTGTCTGGTTTTGTGTGCTCAAATCTGGCGTACATGCCACGCTTGCAGGAGTTGTCACCGCTTTTGCTCTTCCCTTTGGGAGAAAAGGGGTAAAAAAAGAAACACATGAAACTGATACCAATGAGGTCTCTCCTCAAGGGCTCATGGACCTCTTGCATCCTTGGGTCACTTTTCTCATCCTCCCTCTTTTTGCTTTTGCTAATGCAGGAGTGAGCCTCTCACAGGTCACGCATGAGATTTTGTTAGAGAGTGTTCCTCTTGGAATTGCCCTTGGTCTTTTCTTCGGAAAACCACTTGGGATTCTGCTGTTCACATGGCTTATGACACAACTCAAAGTTGCGGCACTTCCAGAAAGTTTGACGTGGTCCCACATCCTTGGTGTGGGCTTTCTGGCAGGCATTGGTTTTACGATGAGCCTGTTTATTGGTAATCTTGCGTTTCAGGACGCTCTCGCAACCACAGAAGTGCGTCTTGGGGTTTTGGGCGGTTCAACATTGTCTGCTGTCACAGGTTTTCTGTTGCTTTCGCGCTTAACTCAAAAAGGGCATGGAGCGTGATTTCTGAATGAGAGCAAAGAGGTTGAAAGACGCTGTCTAATCATCTGAAAGCGCTCTTTTCTTGTGAAGGAGCAAGGTTAAACTTGACAATTTTGAACCGACCTTCAAAAGCATTAAGGCTAATGTACGTTTTGACCTAGCCCTTTTTTATTTTCTTCTAACAGAGGCTCACAATGTCCTCCTTCCCTGAGGTCTTAAGCGATCGCTACCGTCGATTTAAATATCGCATCTATGTGCCGAATGCAGATCACTACGAGGAATTAGCAACCTACGGGCAAAGTCCAGAAATCATGTTGATCTCCTGTTGCGACAGCCGCGTTGATCCCGAGACAATTTTCAATGCCATGCCTGGTGAGCTTTTTATTATTCGCAATGTTGCCACTCTTGTTCCGCCCTATGAAACAGGGGGAAGGTTTCATGGTGTGAGCGCTGCGATTGAATTTGCTGTTCTTAATCTGCGCATCAGAGATCTGGTCATATTGGGCCACTCAGGATGCGGAGGCGTTAAAGTAGCGCTTGATCAGTCTGCCACCATTCAAACGGAAGCTAAATTTGTCTCTCGGTGGATGTCGATGCTCGATGATGCAAGGCACTCTGTTCTTGCAGCCTCCCAATCGAAGTCTCCTGCTGAAAAACTGGAAGCTTTAGAAAAAGAGGGCGTTAAAACGTCCATCAAGAATTTAAGAACTTTCCCTTTTGTGCGCGAAAGAGAAGACAAAGGTAAACTCAATCTTCATGGTGCGCATTTTGATATTAAGACAGGAACCCTCTCTGTTCTTAATCATTCGCGCGGCGAGTTCCTTAATCTTTAAAGCAATTAAATCTTAATAGCGTGAGAAGTTTTGGGGGGCTATTCCTTTGCCATTTTTAAGGCTGGCAGAAACTGCTTTTGCACATTCTCTTGCGTCAATGGACCTACATGTTTGTAGGCGATTTCTCCACGACCATTCACTATAAATGTTTCGGGCATTCCATAAACTCCCCATTCAATAGCGCCTCTACCCTTTGGATCAACGCCCACAGCATGAAAAGGGTTTCCATTGAGTGAGAGAAATCGCAGCGCTTGCTCTGGTTTATCTTTATAGTTCACACCATAAACTTTAGCTCCCGAGGTAGTGGCGAGGTCAACAAGAAGGGGATGCTCTTCAAGACAGGGGGCGCACCATGACGACCAAAAATTAAGTATGGTGACGTGCCCCTTTGCCAGATCTTCTGAGGTAAAACCTGGAACAATTCCCGAAGGGCCTTGCAAGCCTTTGAGCTCCACAAAATCAACCTTCGGTACGGGGCGGCCAATCAATGCTGAGGGGAGCTTGGAGGGATCGGGGTTTCTTAAAGCAACCGCAAACATCACAGTGACAACCGAGAAAGCAAAAAGAGGAATAAACACCCACAAACGGCGTTTCGACCTTGTAGAGGGCTGTTGAGAAGAAGGGGCTTGAGAATGTGACGTCATGCTTAAATCATTTTATCTTTTTAGGTGGCCGTCTTTTTCGTCCGACGTGTTACCCCTTGCGCTTCGAGTTCTGAAAGTTTGTTTTTAAGGCGCGCGCCCTTCCAGAGAAGCGATAAAACCAAAGCTGAAAGTACGAGGAAGAAAACCCCATAGGAGGCCCATATAAAAGCTGCATGCGGTCCAAGATCCATAAGAGTTCCTCTTTAACTTTTTTTAAGGCTTGGGGATCAATCATTCATTTAGGTTTCATCGACATGGGCTAATGTCATGGCCTGAAGGCGTCGTCTGAAGATTTCATTGCGCATTCCAATCATATGCAAAACAAGAAAAAGTAAAGTAAAACCCAGTGCACTATAGAGAAGAGGGATCAGTAAATCTTTATGTATGGTCGGACCACCCAATTTAAAGACGCTTGCGGGTTGATGAAGAGTATTCCACCAGTCCACCGAAAACTTAATGATGGGCAGGAGTGTAACGCCCACAAGACCAAGCAGAGCACACAGTTTTGCTGCTGATGCCGCATCTGCAAATGCGGAGCGCAAAGCCATAAGCCCGAAATAAAGAAAAAGGAGCATCAGCATGGAAGTCAGTCTTGCATCCCACACCCAGTAGGTCCCCCACATCGGTTTACCCCAAAGAGAGCCCGTAACAAGCGCAAGAAAGGTAAATGTCGCTCCAAGAGGAGCAGCGGCCTTGGCGGAGACATCTGCCAGAGGATGACGAAACACAAGATATCCAAAACTAGACAAGGCAACTAACGCATATCCCATCATGCCAAGCCACGCTGCAGGAACATGAATGTACATAATTTTGACGGTTTCACCTTGCTGATAATCCGAAGGAGAAACAAAGAAGACGAGAAAAAAAGCATAAAGAAGGATGGCTGCGGCAGCTCCAGAAAACCACGGTAAAAGACGCTGCGAAAGCTGCATAAATTTTGTTGGATTCGCAAGCGTCTGGATCGGGGTCTGTTTCGTCATGGCTGACCTGTAGTCAGTTCTTTCAAGAAGCGCAATGGAGACTTCATTAAAAAAAATTATTCATTTTGAAAGCGCAAAGCTGCAGCTGCTGCAAAAGGCCCAACAACGCATGAAAAAAGAGACAGGGCCGTTAAAAGGAGAAAAGAAGATCTCAAGTGGGACTGATCAAGGGTGACATCTGCAAGCGCTGAAATCCCGAAAATCAATGTTGGAACATAAAACGGCATCATCAGAAGCGCGAGCAGAAGTCCCCCTCTTTTTGCGCGCAATGTTAAAGCCGCTCCTACAGTCCCTAGAAAGCTGATGGACGGGGATCCACAGAGCATGGTTGCAAAAAGGAGAGGGGAAGAAACAAAATCTAGATTCAAAAGAAAGCCTAAAAGAGGGGCAAGTAGAGCCAAAG
>JBJTOZ010000136.1:0-11370 GCA_046074825.1 Hyphomicrobium sp. | reverse complement strand
CCCCGTCGCCCCGCACGGCCATGTATATTTGAATATATCTATTTTTCACGGCCGGATAGCACAATTGGTGGACGTTCTGTCTACGATGTCAGAAAGCAAATGGGTATTCAATTAGCGAAAGAGGCCCCAGTTTCTGCAGATGTTATTGTTCCTATTCCAGACTCTGGTGTGCCAGCAGCAATTGGATACTCACAGCAGTCAGGATTACCATTTGAGTTAGGTATAATACGTAATCATTATGTTGGTAGAACATTTATTGAACCCGAACAAAGAATTAGAGCGCTCGGTGTTAAACTTAAGCACTCCGCAAATGCTGGGATAATAAGAGGTAAAAGTATTGTTCTTATTGATGATAGTGTAGTGCGCGGGACAACATCAAAAAAAATTGTTCAACTCATGTATGATGCAGGTGCGCGTGAAGTTCATATGAGGATTTCATCCCCTCCGATTACGCATCCAGATTATTACGGAATTGATACGCCACGACGTAATGACCTTTTAGCTGCCAATATGGATATAGAAGGAATGCGAGAATTTATTGGTGCATCTAGTTTATCTTTTTTGTCGGTTGATGGAATTTATCGTGCTGTGGGATATGATAAACGAGATCCGCGAGCTCCTCAATTTACTGATCATTGTTTTACTGGAGAATATCCAACCGATTTAGTTGATCAATCTGGAAGTACAAACCGACAGTTGTCCCTTTTAGCAGAAGTCATATAATTTTTTGGATTAGTTAGGTGAAAGGTATCTGAATTTGGTATCTCATTTGGCCCCTTTAAAGGGCAAACTTGCCCTCATAACAGGAGCTTCTCATGGACTTGGTAGGGCTGCTGCACTGGCATTTGCGAATGCAGGGGCTCATTTAATCCTTGTTGCACGTGATAAAAAAGCACTGGAATTACTAGATGATGAAATTCAAAAAATTTCAGAACCAGCCACTTTGCTCACTTTAGACTTAAAGGTTGGAGATGCTATAGATGGTCTTGGACCAACCATTTTTGAAAGGTGGGGTAGGCTCGATATTTTTGTTGCTAATGCAGCAATTCTTGGGCCCTTGTCCCCTCTTCATCATGTAACAGCCGAAAATTGGCAGCAAGTTCTGAACATAAATTTAACGGCCAATTGGCGTCTTATACGTACTCTCGATCCTTTACTGAAGAGATCCGAAGCTGGTCGTGCCCTTTTCATTACGTCAGGAGCCGCAAAAGGCAAATATGCTTACTGGGGACCCTATGCTGTCTCTAAAGCAGGACTAGAAGCTTTAGCAAGGACATATGGCGTTGAATGTCAAAACTCATCTGTAAAAGTTATGACGATTAACCCAGGGGCTATGCGAACAAATATGAGGGCAAAAGCCTTTCCTGGAGAAAATCCAGCAACACTTCCGACGCCTGAAGAAGTTGCTCCACTGCTCGTCGAACTGGCAATGGCAAACTCAACATGTGATGAGGACATTGTAGAATTTAGAAAATGGAGAGAAAAACAGGCTTTAAGAAAGAATTAGATTCAAGTGAATTCTATAGTCATTCCGTCGAATGCTGGTTCCACAAAATCAGGTAATTTCTGTTTTAACTTCTCATAATCAAGATCACTAGTCATATGTGTCAAGATTGCTCTTTTCGGTTTTAGTCTCCCAATCCAATCCAGAGCATTATTAACTGAGAAATGACTTGGATGATCAGTATAACGAAGTGCATCAACAATCCACACATCAAGATTGTGAAGATAACCGATAGAGTCTTTTGGAATATTTGATATATCTGGAGAATAGGCCAAACCACCAATGCGAAATCCTAATGAGGTGATCTCTCCATGGAATTGTGGGATAGGCTGCACATCAATATAACTATTTAAGCCGTATATCCTAAAGGGACTATCTTCGTTAATTATACTTTCGTTTAAAATGGGCTGGTAACCAGAACCTTCTTGTTGGACAAAACAATAAGAAAAACGTGAGAGGAGACTGTTGCGAGTTTCTGGATTAAAATAACACGTTAATTTTTTTTTCATAGCATAAGCGACCATACGAAGATCATCGATACCATGAGTATGATCTGCGTGATCATGTGTAAAAAGAACTCCGTCCAGATGTGAACAATTTACAGCGAGTAATTGTTGACGCATATCAGGTGATGTATCAATCAATATAGATGTACGATTATTCTGTTCAATTTTTTCAACCAATACAGAACAACGCAATCTTTTGTTTTTGGGGTTATTTGAATCACAAGCCCCCCAATTGGGACCTAATCTAGGAACTCCCCCTGAGGATCCACATCCTAGAATCGTTAATCTATGGGTCATTCACAACACGCTAGAGATGCGAACTTTAGTGAAGAGGCGTTGGAAGTTTTCGGTTGAAATCTTGCTAAATTGATCAAGGGAAATATTATGAAGATCTGCGAGCAATTGTGCCGTATGAACCATATAAGAGGGTTCATTTCTTTTACCACGATAAGGCTCAGGAGCAAGATATGGTGAATCTGTTTCTACCAAAATTTTATCTAAAGGGATTTCAGCAGCAATTTTTCTTAACGTCTCAGATTTCTTAAAAGTGATGACGCCTGAAAAAGAAATATAAAGACCTAAATCGAGAGCTTTCATTGCTAAATCGCGCCCTCCTGTAAAACAATGTAAGAGTGCTGGAAAAGGGCCATTTAAAAATTCTGCCTCAAGTACTCTTATAGTATCTTCGTCTGCATCTCGTGTATGTATTTCCAAGGGAAGGCCTGTCTCCCTAGAAGCCATGATATGCGTTTTAAATCCTTGAACTTGAGCTTGAGGAGTTGAAAGCTTATAATGATAATCTAGACCCGCTTCTCCAATACCAATAATTTTAGGGTGTTTTGAAATTCTCTGAAGATCTTGAGCAGTGATATCAAGTTCTTCATGCGCATAGTGTGGATGGGTACCAATAGTCCCATAAACATTAGGATATTTATTTATAATTGATAGGATTTCATCAAACTTTCGAACACGTGTAGAAATAGTTAAAAGAATTTTTATACCGACGTCATGTGCGCGTTTAATGACCGAATCTACATTTAGACAAAGATCGTTGTGATCTAAATGACAATGATGATCAACCAACATTTTTATACCAAATCCTTTAATGAACTTTTTTATTGTTATCTTCTTTGGACTTTGGATTTTGTTGTGGCTGCTCTAATGGGTAAACGTGTCTTGGAAAGATCCCCTGTGGTTCTAGGATACTTGTGCCGGATACAATACGGCCTTTTGATCCCAAAAATTCAAAAGTTCTTTTATCAAGAGGTTGGTTGAGATAATCAAGTAACTTACCGCCAGCTTCCGGAAGAACTGGTAAAACCAGTATAGAAAATTGCCTGATAAGTTCGGATGTTACATAGAGGATTGTCTCCATTCGTTTTGGATCTGTCTTCTTTTTTGCCCAGGGTTCTTCAGTCGCAAAATAAAGATTTGCATCAGAAATTGCCGTCCAGACGTGGTCTAGGTATTTAGTTATACCCTGCTTGTCCATTTCTGTGCGGGCTTTCATATATAATTCATCCACTTGTTCCAGAATTATTCTGTCCGATTCCTGAAAAAGGGAGGGCTGAGGAATATGACCATCACAATTTTTGTAAATCATCGAAAGCGAACGCTGTGCTAAATTTCCAAAATTATTTGCAAGATCCGCATTAATACGATTGGTCATTGCTTCAACTGTATAATTACCATCTTGTCCAAAGACTACTTCTTTTAAAAAGAAATAGCGGACTTGCTCTCTTCCATATGCCTGTATGAGGTTAAATGGATCGACAACATTGCCAACTGATTTGGACATTTTCTCACCTTTATTGAGAACAAATCCATGGCTAAAAATACGTTTAGGAAGGGGTAAGTTTGCACTCATAAGAAATGCTGGCCAGTAGACTGCATGAAATCGAACAATATCTTTTCCAATAACATGCACATCAGCAGGCCAATATTCTTTGCGTGTATTATTTGCCGAATTTAATAATCCTGTCGCTGTAATGTAATTATTAAGTGCATCCACCCAAACATACATAACGTGTCCTGGAGCATTTGGAACAGGAATACCCCAATCTAAAGTGGATCTTGAAATGGAAAGATCTTCAAGTCCCATTTTGACAAAACTTATGACTTCGTTTCGTCTCTCTAGGGGGAGAATGAAATCTTTATTTGCTTCGTAATGCTCTAAGAGTTTCTGAGTAAAAGAAGATAATCGGAAGAAAAAGGTTTCTTCCTCGAACCATTCAACAGGTGTTCCTGTTGAGCGCGAGATTCTATTACCAGAAACAAGATCCGTTTCACTTTCTTTGTAATATATCTCGTCCCTTACCGAGTACCAGCCTCCATATTTTTTTTTGTAAATATCCCCATTTTTTTCCATTCTAAGCCACAATTCCTTGCAGGCTTCATGATGACGCATTTCCGTAGTGCGAATAAAATCATCATTACTTAAGTTCAACACATTTGTCATTTCGATAAATTTAGATGCGTTTTTATCTGCAAGATCTTGAGGTTTTAGACCCTCGCGTAAAGCTGTTTGTTTCATTTTTAAACCATGCTCATCCGTCCCAGTAAGAAAAAATACATCTTTGCCATCTAGTCTTTCGAAACGGGCAATTACATCAGCTGCGATTGCTTCATAAGCATGTCCGACATGGGGGACACCATTAGGATATGATATTGCTGTCGTAATATAAAAACGCGGCTTCATGATTTCACAGATGAATATTAAACTTAAAAATAGAGGAATTTACTCTTAATTATATACTCTTAGTTATTGAAAGTTGAGAAATTTTTCTAAATACGGAAAATAGAAAAGATTTTTTGTCGAGATTATAAAGGTCGAGCTCACTTTTTTGAATCACAATGGTCTCCCATAATTCAGCCCATGAACTGAGGTGTTCCTTTTGGATTACTCGATGTGTAATTTGTCCCTCTTGATTGCTACTATTATTGTATGCCTGCTCATAAATTAATCTTGCTAAAGAAGACAAAAGGAGTTCGTAGAACAATTCGAATTTTAACTCTGACGCTTGAGAAGTTAATTCATCACACAGCACATGAATATCCCTCCAATTACATTGTGGCATCTGAAAAATAATACTGATCAACTTACTATAAATATTAAGTCCCTTTAAACTTAAGAATCTGAGTGCAAAACCGACACTTCCATCAGAGACTAATTTTAATTTTTCCCAGTCATCGCCTGTTGGTAGATTTAGACTTACTTCAGAATCTGATAATTTCAGCGCCTGGATTAAAGCTTTTTGGAGGTTGTCGTTCGATAGAGATTTACATCTTAGAACCCGACATCGTGAACGTATAGTGGGTAATAAATTATCTGGATTTGATGTTATAAGAAAAAAATATGTTTGTGAGGAAGGTTCTTCTATAGATTTCAATATTGCATTTGCAGCATTTAAATTTAGTTCATCAGCTGGATCGACGATAACAATTTTTGAACTTGAAATACCACTTCTGAGTGACAAAAAACTTTTAAGACGCCTTACTTCGTCAACTGTTATTTCAGTTCTTAATTTATTTGTCTTTAAATCATAGGGGCGTCGAAGAACTAAAAGTTCAGGATGAGAAAGATTAGAGACTAAGCGAGATGTGGGAGATTCCTCTTGAATATTTAGAGTAGTAATTAGTGTATCTTTTTCCTTGTCTATTGCCAGTAAAAAACGAGTAAACCGATACGCTAATGTAGCCTTTCCAATTCCTTTGGGACCAGTGATCAACCACGCATGATGCAACCTATTGAGCTGGTACGTATTTAAAAACTCTTTCTCAGCACTCTCGTGCCCATAGATATTCTTTATTGTTCTTGGTGATGAGAAACCTTCCAATGTATCTGGCTCATTTAGAATTTCCTCGTTTTCAATTACTTGTTGGCGGATCATTATTACTGTTTACTTTCTAGCAGTCTTTTTTCAACAACGCTCCAAATTGCGCAAGCGACCTCTTCTACGTCTTCCATACCATCTATAATTACACATCGCTCTGGTTCTTGACGTGCTATGTGAATGTAACCTTGTCGGAGTTTTTCATGATATGCGATATCTCTTCGCTCGAATTGATCTGCTACTACATTTGTTTCTAATCTGAGAATATCATTTGTCTTTTGTACCCCAGATACTTTATCTGCGTTTCGCTTTTTTGCTCTTTCAAGTCCAACATGAGCTGGAAGATCAATAATTATTGTCAGATCAGGAACAGTAGGTCCAAGAACAATGCATTCTAACGTCTTTAGGACTTGGAAATCTAAATTTCCCGCATAACCTTGATATACTCGAGTTGAATCTGAAAACCTATCACATATGACGGTATGACCTTGCTTCAGTGCTGGCCGAATTATTTGATCTAAATGATCAGATCGTGCAGCAGAAAATAGGAGAGCTTCCGTCAAGACAGAATGGTCTTTCATTGCGGGATCGAGAATGAGTGATCTCAGCCTTTCTGATAAAATCGAGCCGCCTGGCTCTCGTGTGGGTATAACTTTAATACAGAGAGAACTCAGTCGATTAGCGAGGATTTTTACTTGAGTTGATTTCCCTGAACCCTCTCCTCCTTCAAATGTTATAAAGGTTGGTGCTTTCAAAGCGCCTCGTTCCAAAATGTTAAGGCTAAAATATTATTATTATTTTTTAATTTTTTTATTAGAGATTTGCCCATCTTAAAAAGAGGAAAATTAGACTATCAACACCCCTGCTCCAAACCCAACCTCGTTCTACATCCTCCATTGCAACTAGAGGTACCTCGGTTGTGGCATTGGAAGAAGATGTAACACGCAGCATACCAACTTCGTCGCCTTTACGCATAGGAGGTTTTAAAGGACTTTGATAAATAATTTCAGCTTTTAGTTTTTGATTTGCTGGGTATCGCGGAAGCACAATAGTTAAATCTCCGCCTTTTCCTGTCAAAGGAGTATACCACTTGCTCCCCCCCCAAACACGTGCACGACCAATTACTTCATCTGAGTGAAAAATTGTGAAGCGGGCAAAACTTTTTTGTCCCCACTCGAGAAGTCTACGAGCTTCATCGCGCCTTTGATTATCATCTTTTAATCCTAATACCACGCCTACCAATCTTTTGCCATTCCGATAAGCTGAAAAAGCCATCCCAAATCCAGCTTCTTTCGAGGAGCCTGTCTTTAATCCGTCAACACCGAGATTTTCCGCAAGCAAAGGGTTTCGATTATAAAATTTATGCTTTCCGTAGGAAAATTCTGTCTGAGAAAATAGTTTATAGTGCTCAGGATATTCACTAATAAGATGAAGAGAAAGAAGAGCCAGATCTCTAGCCGACATTAGATGTTCTGGATTGAAAAGGCCTGTGGAATTTTTGAAGATTGATCGCTTCATACCAATTCTTCGGGCTTCACTTTGCATAATTTTAGCGAACTCAGTTTCTGTTTTAGCTAATCCTTCCGCAACCGTTATACTAGCATCATTTGCTGATTGTACAATAATGCCTTGAATGAGATCATCAACACGCACCTTAGACTTTGGAGGAAGAAACATGGTCGGTGTTTTTGATGGTGCGCCGCCCGTTTTCCATGCATTAGCACTCACTGTAAATTCATCCTGAAGTTTAACCTGACCTTCTTTAAGCGCTTTAAAAAGAACTTCTAAAGTCATCAACTTTGTCAGACTGGCTGGCGGAACGAGATCATCAGCGTTAAATTGATAGAGAACTGCACCTGTATCGGCATCAATAAGAATAACTTGTTGAGCACGACTAACGTATTCTCCGGTTTGTTGTGCTAAACTTCCAGTAAAGGAAAAAAAACAAATATTTACAACAATTAGGACCGAGACAAGAAAATCACGTCCAAAGAATTTATAAAAAAATGTCACGGTCAATTTTTTTCTAAAATGAGTTCTTTTGAGAATATTTTATGTACTTACAGTTTTATAGGGTCAATCACTGTGAATGGATAAATACATAAAAAAAATGTGAAAAAAATGATCTTCAACGAGTATTAGACATTAATTCTGTGCGGTATTGAAACGTAGACCATGAGGCAGGAGAAAGAGCAGATGATGGTTTTTGCGGTGTAGAAGACTGATTTAATGTTACAAGATTATTATCTATCGACCAAGTCTGTTGACTTAAATATATACGCTCCTCTGAATCATCCCCATTTAGTGGAGCATTTCCCGCAAAACGAACTCGCACTCTCGTTAAACCTTTTTTATCTGCACCTAATTCTTTTGCTGTCCTATAAGATAAATCAATCAATCTATTATCAACGTAAGGACCCCGATCATTCACTCTAACGAGTATTGTTCTTCCGTTATCAAGATTGGTAACATAAACATAAGAAGGCATGGGTAAAGTTGGATGGGCAGCCGAGAGGGCATTCATATCATAAATTTCGCCATTAGCAGTTTTTCTTCCATGAAAATCCTCACCATACCATGAGGCGGTTCCAACTACATCATAATTTGGTTCTTCTTTAGGAACATACCATTGCCCGCCTACTGTATATGGACTTCCTGTTTTGTATACTCCACCTCCTTTTGGAATAGGATCATAAAGTCCATAGATTCTTGGACTAGAGGACACACCCCACTTTGAACTGGAGAGGGTTGAACAAGAGGATAAAATTAAGCCTAAAAAGAGAATTGGCGTAATTTTTGAGTAAAAAAATACCTTTAAATTAGCCTGACTCGAATGAGTATTTAAAATACGCAACTGTCTAATCCTAGGTATCTACAGATGTCTCACACTGTGGTAATGAAGAGAAAAATGCATCCTCATGCTTGAGGCAAATAACGTCTCAGGATTAGGAGCGTGCTGCCTTAAGGTTAAAAATTTCTTAATTTTTAAAGAGATTAAAATTTAAATGGTAATTTTGAACACCATTTACTTTAGAGGCTTTGTCAATTTCCAAACATAACATGATATTCCCGCCCCTCAACTTCACTGATCAAAAAAAATTGTCTTACACTTAGTGTTTAAGTGAATTGAAAATAGCATAGATGTTTTCTTTATCCTCTCTTATATTTAAAGCATTGAATTTATGAACTTCAAAAATATACGCGCCGTGGCATGAAAACCCACTTCGTTGACGATCCCCCTTTTTAAGATTCTGTAGAAAGGATATTGATTTCGAGTTTGGTCATGTATTACTTGCATTTTAGAGCAAATAATTTTCTTAATCTTGTAAAAATTAACCTAAATCAATAACCAATCTCATAAATGATGTAAGCTATAAAAGGGGATTTCATTTATAGTTGCTAATGCTTAGAGAGAGTTTATCCAATGAGAGGAGAGAATTTTGCCCTCTAGTGATCGGTCGTCTACATCCGAAAAGCAAATCATTATAGGAGCCGGCCCAGTAGGCCTAGCGATGGCCGATGCATTATTACGAAAAAAAATAGAATTTGATATTGTTGATGCAAATTCTGGAGTAGGAGGAAATTGGCTCAATGGAGTGTACCGCTCTGCACACATAGTCTCTTCAAAAAAAGCGACCCAATATTGTAACTATCCTATGCCAGAGAGCTATCCAGATTTCCCTTCTTCTGATGAGATGTTGAGATATCTTCAGAACTTTGCAAAGGACAAAGGGCTCTTAGAATTCTGCGAATTCGATAAGACTGTTGCTCATATCCATCCGATTGAAAAAAATAAATGGTCCGTAAACTTTAAGGATGGGGAAAAAAGAATTTATAAAGGCGTTATAGTATGTAATGGCCATCATTGGGATAAGCGTTATCCTAATTTTAATGGAAAATTCTCTGGAGAAATTCTTCATTCGAAGGATTACCAAAATCCAAGTCAATTTTATGGAAAACGCATCCTTGTTATTGGGGGAGGAAATTCAGGTGTGGACATGGCCTGTGATGCGGGTCGTTTCGGTCGATCTTGCGATATCAGTCTAAAATCGGGCTACTGGTATCTTCCCAAAACTTTTCTTGGTCGTCCTCTAACAGATCTTCCTATATGGGGGCTGCCAATATTTATTCAAAGAGCACTTTTAAAGTCTATAATTTGGATCTCTATTGGAGATTATCGGAGATATGGATTAAAAAAACCAAATCATAAGATTTTTGAACGCCATCCTTCATTCGGAACAGACCTGCTCTCAGCAATACGTCTTGGACGAGTAAGACCTCGTCCTGATATTGAATATATTGATGGGCATACTGTAAAATTTGTAGACGGAACATCTGGAGATTACGATTTGATAGTTGCCGCGACAGGATTTTTTACATCTTTTCCTTTTCTCCCAGAAGGTTTAGTGCAGGTAAAATCTAATGTCGTTCATGTATATGCAGGAGCTTTCCCTGCCGGATTACGTGGTCTTTATATTGTAGGTTGGGCCCAAGCACGTAATGGGTTTGGCAGGCTAATAACACCACTTTCTGATCTCTATGCTCATATGATAGCATTTCAGGATGAACTAAATTTTCCCTTAGGAACACTAATGGAAAAGTCCTTTCTTATGAATCTTCCTACAACTCATCTCGTAGATCCTGAAAAAACACGACGTAAAATTAAACAAGCATACTTTATGCTACCTATTCTCAAGATTCGCGATCGCATAATGTCAAAATTAAGATATTATAATGAGAAGAGTGGAAAAGAATCAAAAGGATCCCTGTATCCTTCTAAGACTATTTAAGAAGATAGAATTTCTTTGTTCTGAGATCACTGCGATCACAAAATAAGTAAGATTGGTTCTCTTGCTATTATAAAAAATTTGTAACATTTCACAGCTAATTCACTTAACTCTAATTTTTATGAAAACTTTTTAATGTTGATTGAAGTGGACTATTTCATTCAAGCACTAGTGAGTGTCATCAAGCTCCAGAAAACGAAATTGTGATTGGTATGTGTTCAGTTTAATACCCATTTCAAAAAGCAGCGGTGATCCGATGATTATCGCCAGATGTATAATCGAATATATATCATTATTGGAGGTTTAAAAATGAAAAATTTAGCACTTTATTTTGGTAGTGTAATTCTTGCGTCAAATGCTTTTGCAAACGACGCTACTTCCGTTAATACGCCCCCTGACCTTCAAAGTTTCACCTCTAACTTATCTGCTTCCGCTAATCAGAAGCAGGTCATACGTCTTCTTGCAAGTCGAGGATATATTACGACGTCTGAACTTGTTCGTGATTCATCTGGACGTTGGAGTGGTACGGCTCTTAAAGATGGGAAGATTGTGCACGTAGCAATTAAATTGCCACAACAAACACCCTCAGAGAATGTCACTAATTAAATTACAGTATATCTATAAGTATAATTGTAAGAGTGCTTAAAGTATATGTTTTAAGCACTCTTTTTTTTCTTCTATTGAAATAAAATATTATAATTTAGGAGATACGGTGCATGGTATGACTGACATGGTCATTG
>JBJTOZ010000135.1:0-3168 GCA_046074825.1 Hyphomicrobium sp. | reverse complement strand
AGAGCTTGAGAGTTCTTGAGGAGAGAGAACGCCTAAAATGCCGAGAGCGACTTTGGATCCAACACCTTGCACAGTTTGTAGAAGACGAAACCAACTTCTGTCCACTTCCGATAAAAATCCATAGAGCCGAATAGCATCTTCGCGCACATGAGTTTCGATAATAATGCTGGCAGTCTCTCCGACGCTCAGACTGCGCAAGGCTTTTGCAGAAAGGTAGACTTCATATCCAACACCATTGACATCAAGGATAATAGTGCTCTCCCCAATCAACTCCACGAGACCTTTTAATTTACCGATCATGCGCAAGGCTCCTTGAGGTACGGTTTTCAAGAGACCTAATCTGTCTGTGACTGGCGTGGCAGAGAGCAACAGCAAGAGCATCCGCTTCATCTGCACTTTCAAATTTAGATCGGGGCAAGAGGTAGCTAATCATCGCCTGTATTTGTTGCTTTTCCGCATGCCCAGATCCAACAACGGTTTTTTTTATGAGATTAGGGGTATATTCAGCAACCTGAAGTCCTTTAATGGCAGGAGCTAATAATGCCATTCCGCGTGCTTGGCCCAGTTTTAATGTCGAACGCGGATTGTCATTTACAAAAGTTTCTTCAACAGCGGCTTCGCGTGGCTCATAGGTTGAAATCACATCCAAAACGCCTTGATAAAGTTCTGCAAGCCTGTAGGCGAGCTCATCTTTTGTTTCAGAGCAGATCAGTCCTGAAGCAATATAAACGAGATTTGACCCGCTGCACTCGATGATCCCCCATCCAGTCCGGCGCAATCCTGGATCAAGACCTAAAATCCGAATGGCTTTGCCGCTCTTGTTGCCTTCTGCCTCAACCATTGTTACGGACTTTGTCCTTTATGTCTTTTCTATTTAGAGGATTACTGCAATGAGATCGTATCTCTTACCCTGATTCCTCATTTCCAATTGTGTTCTTTTTCTTTCCTCTTTCCCTATTTCACTATTTCCAAAATTCTCCTTGTCCCTCTTCAGCAGGATTTTTGAAACATGTAAGAAAACCATTTCGTATGAATAGAACCTTTCCCTCGCGCGACTTCAAAAAAAGAGAAGACTAAGCCGCCGTTAATTTCTTCATCACCTCATCTGAGCACTCAAAATTTGCGTACACATTTTGTACGTCATCATCTTCTTCAAGCGCTGCAATCATTTTCATGATCGACTGCGCGCTTTCCTCTTCAACACCAGTTGTGAGTATCGGTCGCCACACGGGTCTAACACTTTCTGCCTCTCCTAATTTTTTTTCCAATGCAGAGGCAACAGTGCCCAAGGTGTCAAAGGAGCACGAGATAAGATGTGTGTTCACATCAGAGTGCACATCCTCAGCACCTGCTTCAATGGCAGCTTCAAGAACTGCCTCTGGGCTTCCAACTGAGGATTTATACAAAATTTCTCCAATATGGTGGAACATGTGACTGACAGATCCTGTAGAACCAAGGTTGCCTCCATGTTTTGTGAAAACAGATCGCACCACGCCACCCGTCCGATTCCGATTGTCTGTTAAGGCTTCTACAATTACGGCCACCCCGCCCGAGGCATACCCTTCATAGCGGACATTTTCATAGTTTGCTAAGTCAGCGCCCGTCGCCTTTTTAATGGCGCGTTCAATATTATCCTTGGGCATGTTCTCAGCGCGTGCGGCTTGTATTGCCAGACGCAAACGCGGGTTCATGGAGGGATCCTGAGCTCCTGTTTTTGCAGCGACGGTAATTTCGCGCGCAAGCTTCGCAAACAGCTTAGACTTTAGAGCGTCTTGCCTGCCTTTGCGGTACATAATATTTTTAAATTGCGAATGGCCTGCCATAACTGTCTCTTAAAAATTCCCCAATTTAAAAATCCCCAAAGAGGATGAAAAAAGCTTACCTTCAATGTGAAGGATGACAGCAGGGTTGGTCAAGATCGGCAAGAACGCTTCCTTCAGATATTTTTTATCTATCACCGCACGGGGCTTGCGTCTCCCTCAGACGCTATTTTAAATTGATCTTCTTACTAGGATAAAGACGGCACAACTGAGCCCAAAGGTGGGGTTAGGTTCTCTCTTTTGTTCCACAAAAAAGAGCCCTTCAAAAAGAGGAAGCCTTTCTTCTAGTCTTTAAAATATTAAAAAGGGATATTTATCTCTCCCACGGAAGAGGAGAAGAGGGCTGCAGCATCCCACCCAACCGAATGCCCTTTACCCATGAGGCAAGTCCCGTTGCATTATCTATTTCCACAGCAAGTCCGCTCAAGGTTGCAATACCCGTTGCAGGTTCAAACCTTTCACGCGAAATCCGTGTCAGGAAACGATTGAGTGGCTCGTCCCCAACCATGCCCACAACAGAATTATAATCCCCCGTCATTCCCGCATCCGACATATATGCGGTGCCATGAGGCAGTATTCTTTCGTCTGCAGTGGGCGCATGGGTATGCGTTCCAACAACGATGCTAGCCCGACCATCTACAAAAAGACCAAGAGCTTGTTTTTCGCTCGTGGCCTCGGCATGAAAGTCAATGACAATTGCATCTGCCCCTTTTTTTAAGGGGCAGGCTTCGAGTTCTTTATCGATAGCCCGAAACGGACAATCCAATTCACTCATAAAAACGCGACCAAGGGCATTCAGCACAAGCACATCCGCGCCTGATTTGGTGCGCACTAAAGTTGCCCCTCGACCTGGTGTTCCTTGAGGATAATTGAGGGGGCGAACAAGCCGAGGTTGACGCTCTATAAAAACAAGCGCTCCTTTCTGATCGAAGGCATGATTACCAAGGGTCACCGCATCCGCTCCAGAGGCTAAAAAATCTTCGAGAATATCCTCAGTAATGCCAAATCCCCCAGCGGCGTTTTCTCCATTCACCACCACACAATCAAGCGACCACCGTTCTCTCAGAAGGGGCAGATTTTGTGCCACCGCCTGTCGGCCTGCTTTGCCCACAACATCCCCAATAAAAAGAAAACGCATTTACTGTCCACACTCCATGGGGCCGCTCGGAGTTAAGACCCAATTGAGCTGTTGATCGTGCTCGGCATGGGGAACGCAACCCACTCTCTGCTCATCAAAAGCAAGACCTATTGCAACTACAGGTTTGATAGCGCGCAAGCGTTTCAAAGTGCGATCGTAATATCCTCCACCATAGCCCAAACGATGTCCTACGCGATCAAATGCAAGAAG
>JBJTOZ010000134.1:0-3960 GCA_046074825.1 Hyphomicrobium sp. | reverse complement strand
TATTTCTAGGCTGTTCAATCAATTGCTCTTCATCCAATAAGCAGCTTTGCAATGGAGAGGTATTTTGCTTTACCGCTGCTATTTCGTTCCATCTGATAAGATGAAATTCACCTGTGTGGGTTTCTGCTATAGCTGTGCAGCTCTCAACCCAGTCACCACAATTCAGATATCGGATACCATCTATTATTTTGTCTGCGGGGTTATGCACATGACCACAAATGATGCCATGAACTTTTTCTGATCGCGCATGGTCTACAAGGGATTTTTCAAACTCACCAATAAAATTAACCGCCTTCTTTACGCGTTGCTTCATGTAAGAAGACAATGACCAGTAGCCTAATCCAAGGTGTCTTCTGACCCAATTCAGCGGTGTATTAAGAGTAAGTAGAAACCTATATGAGCGATCTCCCAGAAAAGCTAACCATTTAGCATAACGGACAACCACATCAAATTCATCCCCGTGCATTACTTTGTATTTCGAACCATTCACTGAGGTGTGAATTGTATCTCTTAAAATGTGAATGCCTCCAAAGCTGTGTCCGCAAAAGTCTCGTAACGCCTCATCATGATTTCCTGGTATTAAAATTATCTGCGTTCCTTTACGGACTTTTCTTAAAAGTTTTTGTAAAACGTCATTATGGGATTGAGGCCACAGAGGTCCCTTGCGGATTTTCCAAAAATCCACAATGTCGCCGACAAGATATAATGTGTCAGCATCAATTCTTTTTATAAAATCAACTAAAGCAGAAGCTTGTGAAGCTCTGGTTCCAAGATGAACATCAGAGATAAAAACACTTCTAAAGTGGTAGGACAAAATTGGTTCGTATCCCACAAAACCACTCCATAAAATTTGATGATATTTATATAAAATTTCTATGAAAGATTTATGACATACAAGAATTCTTCATAATATGGTGAATGAATTCATAAAAAGACATTACTTAATTTCGTGGGTTTTATAAGCTGTATTAAAAAAACGGAAAACACTTAATGGTTATGCGATACGCCACCGAGAATTTTAATCTTAAACTACGCACAATTTTATCTCTAACTGCAGGGATAGCTACTATCCTAATACTCTTTATATTCACGTCTAATTATGCTTTTTTTAAATTTTATAAAATAACAAACGATCATATGTCTAAAATGCAGGCATTTGAGAGCCTCGCATATGAGACTAACGTTACGTATGTCACTTTTAAAACCCAGGTCCAAGAGTGGAAAAATATCCTATTGCGGGGATTTAATGCCGAGGACTACGATAAATATCATTCGGCCTTTATAGAGAAGCGTGAAGAGGTTCAAAACCAGTTAGAGAACCTATTGAAAAATGCTGAACAAGTAGGCGTAGATAAGACGCAAATAGTTTTTCTCAAAACACAACATAAAGAACTAATAGATCTTGCCGATATCATACTCACTGATATCAATCTTCAAGATACGTTTTCTATTCGTGCTTCTGATAAACAAATCAGGGGTAAAGATCGCCCCCTTGGGGATGCTTTTGAAAAATTTGCAAAAGAGATAAAAACAATCTCTGATCAGTCAAAAAAAGATTTAATCCATAAGATCGAAGAAACAATTCATACCCTAAAAAATGTATTGTGGGCCATAATAATACTAGCCTTTATTCTGCTTTTTTTGATGACAGTTCTGATACTAAAATCGGAAAGAAAAAATTAAACTCCCTCGCGGTTTTTTTCATGCTCACATTCTTAAATATCTTTGCTGGCTTTGGTCTGTTTTTTGTTGGTGTAAAAAATATAAGTACAAATTTAAAGCAGTTGTCGAGCGAATGGTTAAAACAACTGATTGAGAAAGCAACAAAAAATCTTTTTAGTTCTTCATGTATAGGATTACTCTCTGGTGCCTTAACTCAAAGCAGTAATGCTATAACTTTCATTTCAATCAGCATGGTAACGGCTGGTTTAATAGAACTTACTCGCGTCGTTCCTATGTTAATCTGGGCAAATGTGGGCACCTCTGCTCTTGTTTTATTGTCTGCAATTAATATCAATTTATTTGTCTTATTTCTCGTTGGAACAATTGGGCTCGCCTATTATTTTGAGTTCGATAGAATTCCCAATTACCGACATTTTCTTGGTTCTCTTCTTGGTATTGGTCTCCTCTTTATGGGTCTTGATCTCATAAAAATAGGAGCAACACCCTTAAAAACATCGACATCTTTGCAGGAATTTATAGAATTTTCTTCCAACTCCTACCTGCTTGATTTCTTGATTGGCTTAATTTTAACGATGGTAGCTCAGAGCTCTGCCACAATAGCAATCATTACTGTAACGATGATCAATATAGGAATACTAAAACTAGATCAGGCGATAATTATCGTCCTTGGTTCCAGTCTCGGTTCAGGACTTAGCATAGGCCTTTTATCAATGAATTTGTCTGGAATAGGCAGACAAATTGCACTCCTGCAGGTTGTTGTAAAATCAGTTGGGGTTTTCTTTACTATTATTCTACTATTACCAGAATATGTATTTTCCATACCAGGTATTTTATTCTTTTTGAATAAAAGTAGTTTTGATCCTGCAGTGCCAGTCGCTTTTTTTTATTTTCTATTACAGATGATATCTGCAATTATTGTTACACGGCTGAGGTTGCCAATAGAGAAAATTCTTGCAAAACTCTCTCCACCAACAACAGAAGAGGCATTATCAAAACCACATTATATCTATCACGAAGCTCTCGGAGATCCCTCCTCCGCCCTTATCCTCATTGAAAAAGAACAGTTAAGGCTATTTAATTTTGTTACACAATTGGTGTCAAGCATTAGGTCTGAAGGAGCTAAAAAAGTATCTTCTGATACACTGCGTTCAGCAGCACTGTCATTGTCAGAACAATGTGCAGCATTTTTAAAGGAGATCATTGACCGCAGTGGATCACGTTCCACGTTAGACGCCGCTCTTGATCTGCAAAAGCGTCAAGAATTAGTACACAGCCTCATTCTTACAGTCGATGAATATGTTTCAATTATAGCGAAAGCGCATAAAAGACAGATTGGCGATAAGCTTAGCAATCTGCTTTTTGCTCTTGGTGAGAGTTTAGATACTATCTTATTGCTAGCGCAAGACGCTTTTCAAAGCCGTACATCGGAAGATATGTCTCTCTTGTTAGATTTTACTTCGGATCGATCAGGACAGATGGAAAGTATTCGAAAAAGAATTATGACTTTTGAAGAAATAAATCTTATCGACCACCAAACGCTTTATACTTCTACAACACTCTTCGAGCGCACTCTTTGGCTCATTCGCAAATATGCTATGACCATCAAACAGGAAGGACGTATTGAAGGAGTAGCGGGATAATAGTTTTACTGGTTAATTCTCTAGCTCGCCCTATCTCTTGAAAATTAAATTCTATATCACCTATAATTTCAAAAGGAAGCAAAAGAACATCTGGGATTGCAAAGGATCTTTAAAAAAATACCAGATAAAATTTCTTCATACGCTTCAGGACATTTCCCAAATTAATGGCGTATTTCGCAAAGAAATTAAATTTATTCAAAGTGTTATGATGTCGTAAATATTATAAAAAAAGCAATTATAGTTTAATTAACTCTTTGGTATTTGCTGCTCAAATCTTCATTTTTTTTCCTTTGTTTGCGTAGAGGAAAATTTTGATTTTATGTGCTCGGGGTTACACAGTTCATTTAAAATTTGAGTAAATTTCAAAATTGCATCGGGTTTCATTTAGTCATCAGTTCAATCATTCACATTGATGACAGGCGGGGTATTGTGACTGAGCATATTGTCAGGTCTTATGAAATAGACTTAGCAACACTTGATACAAAACTTTGTCAAATGGGCGGTTTGACTGAACAATTAATAACCTCAACTTTTGATGCTCTCCAGAATCATAATCCTGAACTAGCTGAAAAAATAATCGAAAAAGATTTAGCAGTTGATGCTTTGCACCAAGAATTAGAAGAACGCTCAATATCAA
>JBJTOZ010000133.1:0-41824 GCA_046074825.1 Hyphomicrobium sp. | reverse complement strand
AGTTTTTGCAATGCATGGAGGTTTTGCCTTTTTAGAAGTTGGAACAGTTCGTCATAAAAATCAGGTCAATGCACTTGTAAAAATTTTAGTCGATTTTTCTATTTCAACAGTTGCCTATTTTTTTGTGGGTTACTGGATTGCTTATGGGGTCCATTTTTTTTCTAACGCGTCTGTTCTTTCAGGTTCAGCAGAACCTTTTGGTGCGCACGGTGTCTCTCTTGTAAAATTCTTTTTTCTTTGTACTTTCGCAGCAGCCGTTCCAGCTATTGTTTCAGGTGGTATCGCGGAAAGAGCGCGGTTTACGCCTCAGTGTTTAGCAACAGCTTTTATTGTTGGTTTCTTCTATCCCCTCTTAGAAGGAGTAGTCTGGAATCGTAACTATGACATTCAAGAAACTTTTTTTAAAAATTTACTCGGGGCTGATTTTCACGATTTTGCCGGATCTATTGTTGTCCATTCTTTTGGAGGATGGCTTGCTTTGGCAGCCGTCATTTTATTAGGAGCCCGCCTTGGTCGATATGATAAAGGCCACTCCGTAGGCGTTCCTCCCTCCTCGATAGTCTGGCTTGCTATGGGATCTTGGATGCTCTGCGTGGGTTGGTTTGGTTTTAATGTAATGAGTGCACAAAGTTTGAAAGGGATTTCGGGGCTCGTGGCACTTAATTCCCTGCTAGCAATGAGCGGTGGAACACTGACGGCACTTATTTCTGGACGCAACGATCCAGGGTTTGTTCACAATGGAGCCCTCTCTGGTTTGGTGGCAGTTTGTGCAGGATCTGATCTCATGCATCCTCTTGGCGCCTTAGTGACAGGTGCTCTTGCAGGCATAATATTTGTTCGGGTGTTTCAGCTTGCAACAAATAAATGGAAAATAGACGATGTACTCGGCGTCTGGCCCCTACATGGTCTTTGCGGTCTTTGGGGGGGGATTGCTTGCGGTATTTTTGGCAATGAGTTTCTAGGTGGATTAGGCGGGGTGAGTTTAAAATCCCAATTCATAGGCTCTGTATTGGGAGCATCCTATGGCTTAGTAGTTGGTTTTTTTATCTATGGCCTTTTGAAGGTAACGACGGGTATTCGCTTAAATGCCGATGAGGAAAGGAATGGAGCTGATCTTTCTATTCATATGATCAGCTCTAATCCTGAAGATGATGTTCGTACCGGACGAATTTAAGATTTTGGAAAAGATGTATCGTGGAGTTGCTAAATTCTTGGAATTTAGTTTCTCGCAGTCTTATAATAGCGTCTTCTGTCTGAAGCTGTTACTTCTCCTGCAGCCTTCAGAGCACTAATACAGCCTTTTGATAAATTTGGTCCAACGCGTCGCATGCATTTGCGCACTTCAGGAGTACCAACAGCATACATGCTGCAGTTAGCAAAATAATCACTTGCGCAGGCACGTTTTACTGCAGGACTTACATCCCTGGCTAAAGCAGTCCCCAAATTGGCCAAGCCAATAGTTATAAGAAATGCGACGGGCAAGTAGAAGGCCAGTCTTGTAAAGTTTCCCCTTGATGGTCTGTCGATATTCAAATTGGCCCCCTGTTAAAATAGTAACAAAGTCTCAAAAACTGAGTTACGTTGTGTTGCTAGACAAGAACGATGGATCGTGTTGATATTTTTGAATAGTAAAAAGGCGTAAGCTAAACAGAATTTGTGACAATATAGCTTTACAGAATAAGTGATTCGCGTTGTGCTGGATAATGTTGAGTTGCTCGTCGATGATGAATTCTAATGAGCTATCCTTTTTAAGACACGCGTCTGTGCAGGGTGCAGCAGCTCTAACCCGTGGTAATATCCTCTCCCCTTTTTCCAAATTGAGAGCTTTACTTGAGGGTATCAAACCAGGTCATGAAACTCCCATCGACCTAACGATTGGGGAGCCAAAAGGTATAATACCACCTTTCCTTTTTGAAAAGATATCCGAAGCTTCATGCGAATTTGGACGCTATCCGCCCATTAAAGGGACAGAGGATTTGCGTGCTGCGATTTCAGGATGGGTTTCCCGCCGCTACAAACTTAAAATGCAAGTTGATTCTGCGAAGGAAGTCTTAGTTCTAAATGGTACGAGGGAGGGGCTTTCTCTCGCATGTGTGCCTGCAGTTGCGAGAAAGTCAGACCTGAAAAATCCCGCTATCCTTATGTGTAACCCCTATTATTCCGCCTATCTCGCAGGTGCGCTGGGATGTGGAGCTGAAGCGGTTTTTTTAGATGCTACTCATGAAAATAATTTTCTTCCCAATCTCGATGAATTAGAAGCGGAGATCCCACTTCTGACCCGAACGGCAGCTCTTTTCATATGTTCACCTGCAAATCCTCAAGGAACGGTGGCGAATAAAAATTATATTCTGAAGGCCCTGAAACTCGGTCGAAAATATAATTTTATGGTGTTTTTGGATGAATGCTACTCCGAAATCTACACAGAAGCCCCCCCCCTTGGCGGACTTGAAGTCGCTGCAGAGACAACTGAGCGCTTTAATAATTTAGTAATATTTAATTCGCTTTCTAAACGATCAAATGTGCCAGGTTTGCGGTCAGGTTTTTGTGCTGGCGATCCCCATTTTCTTGAAATATATAGCGAAATCAGGAACATGTGTGGCCCTCAAGTTCCAGGACCTCTTCAATATGCGTCGGCTGCAGTTTGGGCGGAAGAAACCCATGTTGTACAATCCCGAGAAGACTATCGTAAGAAATTCGCCCTTGCAGACAGGATTCTTGGAAACAAATTTGGATATAGACGCCCCGATGGGGGTTTTTGTCTCTGGCTAGATATGAGCCACTTGAGCGGTGGAATCAGCGCCGCGGTAACCTTATGGAAAGCCTTCGGTGTAAAAGTCATACCAGGTGCTTTCTTGGCCCAACCTGGCCGTGACGGTCGCAACCCTGGACAAAATTATGTCCGTGTCGCGCTTGTGCAGTCGTCAGCTCTAGTCGAGGAAGCTCTCAAACGAATTGTTTCAGTTGCAGATTGAGAGGATTAAGTTCCTATGGCGACCCGTGTCCGTAAGGATAAATACGAGAGATTTTTACCCGAAAATGTTGAGGCACGCCTTTTAGGTTTTGGTGCACACATTGCAGGTTTTGTTCTTTTTATAATTACTGCTTTTATGTGGATCAGTCTCCTAACATGGTCAGTTAATGATTTAAGCCTCACACATCCTTTTGGTTACAGTTCTCAAAACGCCGCTGGAACATTGGGAGCAATCGTATCTGATATTCTTCTTCAAATGTTAGGTTTAGGGGCACTAATAAGTCTGCTATCTCCAATGATTTGGTGTTTGGAACTAATACAAGGTCGAAACGTTAGAGATTTTCGAACCAAGGCTCTTTTCTATCCGCTTGTCATCCTCTTTTTTTGTGCTGGTTTTTCTACCCTCCCACTTTTTAAGGATTGGCCTTTGCCGCATGGCTTGGGAGGTTTTTTAGGGGATGGAATGAGTGATTTATTACAATCATTATTTATTCCATTTCTAAACACCAAAGCCATTTCCATCATCTCTGGAATTCTTTTATTCTCAAATGGTTTTTTAGCTCTCCTTTACAGCATTGGGTATGATTTCAGAACAATTCTAATGGACATTCAAAAAAAATGCTTTTCGAAAGTTCCGAGTTCTAAAAAAATTCAAAAGACAAGACCAAACTCAGATTATCAAAACAAAACTTTTATCTCTCAATTCTTGTCATATTTGCCTGCTGCCTTATTCTTTGAGCCAATAAAAAGTTCACGACAAGAATTTTCCTACTCCAAAAATATAGATGAAATTTCCTTAAATTTTTCACGACCAAGCTCAGATACACAATCTATTCCTTATGATCAAAGAGAAGGGGATTTGGCGTTTGAGAATGAACCTATCAGTTCAGTAGAGAGCGTATCCAATATTGCAGCCCGTTTCGCTGCAAATTTTGATCCAATTAGTCAGTTACGACCTGGCACTCAGGAGGGAGAAGAAATTCTTTTGGATGATATCGAATCTAGCCGTTCTATCGCTGCACGTTTTACTCCGTTTGCTAACAGAGTTAACGAGGTTTCTGAAGTTGAGAAAATTGAGGAAGTATCAGATTTAGCGGTTGAAGATGGTCTTTATGATGAGAAAAAAGAAAATCTAACTCCTCAGCCGTTAATCCGGCAACACTCTCCTCAGCATCCACCTCTAACCCTTCTTAATCGGGCGGCAAGCCCTCGTTCTGTTTCTGATACTTCCCTTTCCCTCATGAAAGGAATTGCAAAACAATTAGAAGATGTACTTGCAGATTATGGAATTAAAGGCGAAATGCGGGATATTAAGCCAGGTCCTGTTGTCACTCTATATGAATTCGAGCCTATTCGAGGAACAAAAACTGCCAGAGTGATTGCCTTGTCTGACGATGTTGCGCGATCAATGAGTGTTGTGAGTGTTCGTGCAGCGGTAGTACCAGGCAGAAATGTGATAGGTTTAGAAATCCCAAATTCAAAGCGTGAGCCTGTCTATCTGAGAGAAATGCTTGAGACAGAAAACTTTCAGTCTTCCAAAGCTATTCTACCCTTAGCCCTTGGAAAATCCATTGGAGGTGAACCTGTCATTGCTGATCTTGCTCGCATGCCCCATTTACTAGTCGCAGGAACAACTGGTTCAGGAAAATCAGTTGGTGTCAACGCAATGATTTTATCTCTTCTTTATCGTCTTTCTCCAGAAGAGTGTCGCTTTATTATGATCGATCCAAAGATGCTTGAGCTATCAGTTTATAACGGGATTCCGCATCTTCTGACACCTGTAGTTACAGATCCGCAGAAAGCTGTAGCTGCTTTGGGTTGGGCGGTGACGGAAATGGAAGAGCGCTACAAGCGTATGGCAGCACTTTCTGTTCGAAATATTGAAGCTTTCAATCAGCGAGTAAAAACAGCTAAGGAACGCGGTGAACGTTTGGAAAGGACTGTGCAGACTGGATTTGATCGAACCACAGGTGCACCACGTTACGAAACGCAGGAGATTGATGCTTGCCCGATGCCCTATATCGTAATTGTTGTCGATGAATTTGCTGATCTTATGATGGTGGCTGGTAAGGAAATTGAGCAAGCTGTTCAACGATTAGCGCAAATGGCTCGGGCTGCTGGTCTTCATCTAATAATGGCAACACAAAGACCATCAGTCGATGTTATTACGGGAACGATTAAAGGGAATTTTCCAACCAGAATAAGTTTCAAAGTAACATCAAAAATTGACAGTAGAACTATTCTGAATGAACAAGGCGCTGAGCAACTTTTGGGACAAGGAGATATGCTTTATTCAACAGGGGCAGGACTCCTCACTCGCGTACACGGTCCTTTCGTCTCAGATCAAGAAGTGGAGGCAGTTTCAACATTTTTGGGACGTCAAGCTCAGCCCATTTTCGTTGAGGGAATAACAGAAACATCTGAAGACAATCGAAACAATGAGTCTGGATCTGACGGACGTATGTCTTCGGAAGACGATCTTTATGAAAAAGCAAGGGAAATAGTTCTTCGGGATCGCAAAGCATCAACCAGTTATGTCCAACGCAGATTGTCCATTGGCTACAATCGGGCCGCAGATATTATTGAACGCATGGAAAGAGAAAAACTTATTTCACCCGCTAATGCTGTAGGAAAAAGGGAAATTTTAGTAGGATCACACTAAAAAAGATCTCTCCATTTTTCAATTTATAATCCTTAAATATCCGTCCTATGATTTATTAGAAAAATCAAATTACTACATCCCACATATAGATCAAAA
Source organism: Hyphomicrobium sp. (assembly GCA_046074825.1). GTDB lineage: Bacteria > Pseudomonadota > Alphaproteobacteria > Rhizobiales > Hyphomicrobiaceae > JAGVSR01. The sequence continues at coordinate 36,095 of JBJTOZ010000133.1, read as the reverse complement.
TGTTTTGGACATGAAAATTTTAGCCCTTATCTCGTCGCATTGTTCTAACATCACCACAGGAGGGAATTGATTTGCTCGATAGAGACTTCTGGAGATTTGGGAATGTTATCCTTACGAGGAATAAGCCTTTGTATATTACTATTAACAGCTGTATTGCTTGTATTACCTTTTCAGTCTCTGAAGGCTCAGCCTAATTCAACTGAAACGGGCGCCCTCTCTCCAGTTCCTTCCGATGGAGCATCTACTGATAATGCTCAAACCGGAGGATGGAGCTCAGAGATTGCCCCTTCTCCATCCCAACCTCCTCTTACTGAGGCTTCGAGCCAAGCAATTGTTAAAATAGTGACTAATTATTTTAATGGAATAAATTCAATTACAGGAAGTTTTATTCAAACGACAGCTGATCAAAAACGCATGAAAGGGAAGTTTTTTCTATTAAGACCAGGAAAGTTTCGTTTTGATTACGCATTGCCCTCAAAGCAAGTTATTATTTCCGATGGGCAGTATATTGCAATTCAGGATCATGATCTCAATAATGAAGATAGAGTTGAATTGGATCAGACCCCCTTCAGGCTTCTCTTGCGTAAAGAAGTAGACTTAGCTAGAGACGCCCACATTTCTGATATACGAGACAACGGCGATTCAATTTCATTAGCGTTACAAGACAAAAATCCTGACACACCAGGTCGCATCAAATTAACCCTTCTTAAAAATCCAGAATTACAATTAAAAGAGTGGGTTACTACAGATGCTCAGGGGCAAGATACGCGGATTGAAATTATGGATTTCACCAAAGGAGATAAATTAAATCCGTCCTTGTTTGCAATTACGGCAGTGACTGCCAATCCCTTACGTCAGTAAAGGGCCAATATTTCAGTATGTTAGATTCAAAAGCATCGACTGTTGTATTGATGTTACAGGCAAACACAGTGTGCAGATGCGTCCAATTTATTCGATCACATTTTCGTGATTAAGGGCCGTCCCCCTGTTGTAAAGATTATTTTTGATATTAATTCCTCATTAACAGGCAGTATCGCGTGCTTATGGTAGTTCCCCGTCTACCCGACGATTTGCCTGAGACATCGGAGACCCTCCCGGTGTCATGCAGCGCGTACAGCGCCGAACGCCCAGCTTCGCCCCCCGGAGTTGGGCGTTCCTTTTTTTGAAAAACAATTTTCCCCACTCACCCATGCCAAACACTAGTTCAAAACTTGGGAAGAGTAGAGTGGTTTTTTAGTGAATAATCTGACTTGAAGTCGATAATTTTGTTTTTGATGTCTGAGAAAAAGTAATCAGACCATTGTTCTCGAGAGAGTTCTCAATGGCGTGCAACTCTTCGGAAACAGCCTTAATCCGATGTGTCAAACGACCTATAAAATGCTCAGCAAGGGACTTATCTACTTTAATGAAATTACATATTTCTTCACGAGAAATACGAAGCGCGAAAACATCTGATTTAGCTACAATTGTGGAGGTGTATTTCATTTCAATGAGCATTGCCATTTCAGCCAGAATGGAGCCGATTAGAATTGGCTCACTCTTGCCTTGCAATCCTGGCCCAGAAATTCGGATAGCCTCACCATTTACAATGACGACAGCAGCATCACTCTCGTCATTTTCTTTAATAATGTACTCACCAGGCTTATAAATTATTCTAAAAGCGCGACGAGCAATTTCTGTGATTTGTAAAGGTTTTAGACCTTGAAATATATCTAATTTCAAGAGCGGTTGAACAAACTTATCGATAGCCATTTTTATTTCCCACAGTCCTTTAAAGTCTGCCCTCTTCAGAGTGTGGTAAAGAATCTTCTGATTCGTCCAAAAAGGTCTACAGGGGTTGTGGATGAATTTCTGGATTTTTCGATCTTATCTAGAATTGTCAAGGCTATTATAGGTTAGGGGACGAGCCTGTATCCTCCGCTTTCAGTAATTAAAATCTCTGAATTTGAAGGGTCTTTTTCAATCTTTTGACGAAGGCGGTAAATATGTGTTTCCAAAGTGTGAGTGGTAACACCAGCATTATAACCCCATACTTCGAGTAGTAAGGTTTCGCGGGGAACAACTTTATCGCCAGCTCGATAGAGATGTTTTAAGATCGACGTTTCTTTCTCAGTAAGGCGGATTTTTCCACCATCATCTTCAATCAAAAGTTTAGATGCAGGTTTAAAGGTATAAGGTCCGACCTTAAAAACAGCATCCTCACTTTGTTCGTGCTGTCGAAGTTGGGCTCTAATGCGAGCGAGTAAGACAGCAAATTTAAAGGGTTTTGTGACGTAGTCGTTGGCGCCGGAATTAAGTCCCAGGATTTGGTCTGCATCAGATTCATTTGCTGTCAACATAATAATAGGTGATTTAAATCCAGATTTTCTTAAATGCGTCACAGCCTCCCTTCCATCCATGTCAGGGAGATTTACATCGAAGACCAGAAGATCAGGTTGATCGGATTTGGCTTTTTCGATGCCCCTCGTTGCCGTGTTTGCATCAGCGATTTGAAACTCATCATAGAGAGAGAGTTGATCCTTCAAGGAGTTGCGCAAATCTTCGTCATCATCAACTAGTAAAATTCGCCGTGCTGTCATTATTTTTAGTCCAATAAGGGATTTAAATTTCTTGTATCTTATTAAAGAGGAATAAAGGAGTCTCTCTAAATATACATAGTTCAAACTGGAGAAGAAGAAAGGCGGATATGGTAGGCAAAGTAAAAAAATTGATGAGAAATCAGAGAAAACGTCAACTATTCGTGAGATCTTTGTCTGCCACCTGCACCCGAGGGATGGTCTCGATGGGTGGGCTTTCATTTCCATGCTCCCTAGGGCGTTCTGGCAAAAAGGTCTTCAAAAGGGAAGGTGATGGAGCGACGCCCATTGGTTTTTTTTCTTTCGAACAGGTTTATTATCGACGAGATCATCTTTTCCCCCCCCTGACGTCCCTGTCATTAAGGCCAATCAGACGCAAAGACGGTTGGTGCGATACTGTAGGGGATCGAAATTATAACCGCTTAATAGAGCATCCCTATCCTTGTTCTGCCGAGGCCCTTTGGAGAAAAGATGATCTCTATGATATTATTATCGTACTTTCCTATAATCGTTGTCCTCGCATTAAGGGTCGCGGAAGCGCTATTTTCATGCATATCGTACGTTCAGGGTATCTTCCAACTGAGGGATGCATTGCGCTCAAAAAATCTCATTTACTTCTTCTGCTTCACAAAATGGGACGCAAAGATCTCATAGTTGTTCGATGAAACAAAAAAAGACCTAGGACAGGTATTGTCCTAGGTCTTGCTGACGAACTTCAAGACTAAAAGGGTTTTTCTCTTATCTCAAGAAAAAACCTAGGAGAAATGAAAGTACGCGATCATTAGTAGTTGTAGGCTCTTTCTCCATGATCTGTAATATCAAGTCCCTCGCGTTCCGCATCGCTCGCATGTCGCAAGCCAAGAACTAAACCAATGACTACAATCAAGATAGCTGACACTCCCCCTGACCAAAGAAGAGTAATTAAGACTGCTTTGGATTGAATAATGACCTGTGCCGCCATGTCGTAGGCACCAGCAACCAGTTCACCAGGTTTTGTAGTATAATCAGCTGTACCAGTCCCACCAAGATCTGGGCTGACAAGAATTCCAGTTCCGATTGCTCCGAGAATGCCACCAACGCAATGGACCCCAAAAACATCAAGGCTGTCATCATACCCAAAGGAATTTTTCACAAAAGTACAGAACGTGAAACAGACAAAGCCAGCAAGCAAACCTAAAACAACAGAGCCCATAGGACCTGCAAAGCCAGCAGCTGGCGTAACGGCGACCAGTCCTGCGACAACACCAGAAGCCAGACCTAGTAGGGATGGCTTCCCTTTCATAAGCCATTCAACAAGTATCCATGAAAGAGCGGCAGCAGCGGTTGCAGCAAATGTATTGAGCATTGCCAAAATTGCAGTGCCATTTGCTTCGAGATTCGATCCACAATTAAAACCGAACCATCCAAACCACAGCAAGGCTGCACCGATCATTGTCATTGTCAGCGAATGTGGAGGCATCACCTCGCGACCTAAGCCGACCCGTTTTCCAACAAGAAGACAAGCAACCATACCAGCTATTCCAGCGTTGATGTGAACAACGGTCCCACCTGCAAAATCAAGAGCTCCTAGTTTGAACAGCAATCCAGCGTCAGCTGTGGCCTCAGCGAGTTTGTCAGCTCCTGCCTTTGCAGCATCAGCAAGGAAGTCTGGACCACCCCAGTACCAGACCATGTGAGCCATGGGGAAGTAAACCAATGTAACCCATAAAACTACAAATAAGAGAATGGCAGAAAACTTCATTCGCTCCGCGATGGCACCTACAATCAGTGCAGGTGTAATGCATGCGAAGGTCATCTGGAATGCAATGAAAACATATTCTGGTATGTAAACACCATTGGAGAATGTTGCTGCTATAGAAGAGGGCGAGACGCCTGCTAAGAAAGCTTTGGAGAACCCTCCGACATAGTCATTAAGAGCGCCACCATTCGTGAAGGCCATACTATATCCGCATGTGAGCCAAAGGATCGCAACTAAGCAGGTGATGGTGAAAACCTGCATGAGCATAGAAAGCATATTTTTTGTTCGAACCATTCCGCCGTAGAAAAGGGCAAGTCCTGGTACTGTCATAAGTAAGACCATAGTTGTTGAAATAAACATAAAAGCAGTATCGCCTTTATTAGGGACAGGGGCCTCAGCTGCCAAGCAAGGCAGGGAAGATAAAAGGATAAGAGCGCACGGCCCCATAATACGTCTTAAAAATCCTGTTAATGTCGTTATCATATTGGAAACTCCCCGAATGTTTTCTCGGATAATTCGTTTTCTAAAATTAAATTGCTTCGTCATCCTTTTCTCCTGTTCGAATACGAACCGTGTTCTCAACGGGAGAAACAAAGATTTTTCCATCGCCGATGTGCCCAGTTTTTGCTGCCTTAGTGATTGCTTCAATGGCTTTTTGAGCTAAGGCTGAGGGAACAACTGTTTCAATTTTTACTTTAGGGAGGAAGCTGACTGCGTATTCTGCTCCGCGATAAATTTCAGTATGGCCTTTTTGACGGCCATAGCCTTTGACCTCGGTAACAGTCATGCCCTGAAGACCAAGATCTGTAAGGGCAGATCTTACTTCCTCAAGCTTAAAAGGCTTAATAATTGCAGTTATGAGTTTCATTTTTAGGATCCTTTATTTCTTGTTGGAGCTCTCGGAAAAAAAACCTCATAGTGGAGGCATGGGGCCCTATTTTCTGGAAGCTCTAGGCAAGTCCTAAAGGTGTTCTCAAAAATTGTGCCAGCTGAGTATATTTCAGCTAGAGCGTTGAAACTTATGTATAAATAGAAAAACAGTTGAGCCACCCATGACTAAGGGTAGGCCGAGTTTGCCTAAGAATTAAGCAGCAAACTTATTCGCTCATCACTCGATTGCATATCCAGTTTGCCTTTTGCGAATTAAACCCTCTTGAGCAACGGAAGCGACTAATCGCCCATCGATATCGTAAAAAGTCCCTCGACAAAATCCTCTCGCAGAATGCGTGCTTGGGCTCTCTTGCGCGTAAAGCAACCAGCCATCCGCTCGAAAAGGACGATGGATCCATAAGGAATGATCTAAGCTTGCAAGCTGGATATCTTTATCAAAAATCAGTTTTCCGTGTGGAATAAGAGCTGTATCAAGCAATGTATAATCTGAAGCATACGCCAGCACACACTGATGTAAAAGTGGGTCATCTGGAAGAGATCCATTTGCTCTCATCCATATATACTGTGTGGCTATAGAAGGTTTACGATCGACATATCGACTTACATCTACCGGCTTTATCTCTATTGGCCGCTCTTTTCCGAGATAGCTCTGCAGATTATCGGGTATGTGGTTTTTAAATTTCGAGATGAGTTCTTGAGTATTAGCTAATTTTTCGGGCGTAGGCGCATCTGGACGGGGATCTTGATGCTCGAAAGTTTCTTCTTTTTTGTGAAATGAGACACCCATTGTAAAGATAATACGACCATGCTGAATGGCTTTCACGTGTCGTGTAGAAAAACTCTTTCCGTCTCGAGTGCGTTCTACTTCGTAGATGATAGGTTGAGTAGGATCTCCTCCAAGGATAAAATACCCATGAAGAGAATGCGCTGTGCGTAGTCTATCTGTAGTACGACCGGCAGCAACAAGGGCTTGTCCTAGACTTGCCCCCCAAAAACCCTTTGCCAGCCTTCCTTTGGACTTCGTCCCCGAAAAAGATTGAGTTCCAATGCTTCCAGATCCAAAATAGAAAGCAATGAACTAAGTTCGGAAGAACAGGGTAATTCTTTTTGTGCCATGATAAATATAAAAAGAGCGGCTAATATGACTTTAAACTAAACATTCAAAATATATCTCGGCGGATTGTAATGGATTATAAATGAGTAAGATTAATGAATAAGAAATATGATGTCGTGGTGTCTGGAGCAAGTGCGGCAGGTCTTTCTTTTGTTTTGGCCTTAGCTGAAGCCACTGAAGGATCACTTCGTATTGCCTTAATTGAGAAAGGCTCTGAAACCAACATTCTCCAAGGGGATTTTCCTGCCTTCGCTCTTTCTGCAGGATCGCGACATATGATACAGACTTTGGGATTTTGGGACGATATTTCCTCTAAGGCACAAGAAGTTTCTAGAATTGAAATCACAGATTCAAGCCTTGAGGATTTTTTTCGTCCAGTTTTACTTAGCTATAACAATAAGACTTTTAATAGCGAGCCAGCTACGCACATTGTGGAAGGAGAGACTATTATTGCGTCGCTCTTTAAGCGTGTTCGCAATCATAGAAGTATAGATGTTTTCTTTGAAAGAGAAGTGATCAGGTATGAGGTCAAAGATTTTTATTCTAGGGTGCTTCTTATTGGGGGTGATGATCTTTACGCAAAACTAGTTGTCTCTGCAGAGGGACGTCAATCCAAGTTACGAGAAGTTTCAGGTATTAAAACTATTGGATGGTCTTACAATCAAACTGGTATTGTCGTGCACGTAAGCCACGAGCTCCCGCATAATGGGGTTGCAATTCAGCATTTTCTTCCAAGTGGTCCTTTTGCTATTTTACCTTTGTTGGGCAATAGATCTTGCGTAACATGGAGTGAAAATGCGATAAGCGCTAAGCAAATATTGGCTTTAGGAGATGAAGAATTTCTTTTTGAATTAGAGAAGCGTTTTGGGTCAAGGTTGGGAAATCTTAAATTAGAAAATAAAAGAAAATCATGGCCACTTTCCCTGCAACTTGCTAGATCTTTTGTTGCTAATCGATTTGCTCTTATTGGAGATTCTGCGCACGCAGTTCATCCAATCGCAGGCCAAGGATTAAACCTCGCATTCAAGGATAGTGCTACTTTAGCAGAGGTTCTCGTTGAGGCATTAAGGCTCGGAATTGATCTCGGTGATGGGGAAACTTTATCTCGTTATGAGAGGTGGCGCAGATTTGATTCCACCACTTCAACTCTTTTTTATGATGCTCTTAATAGACTTTTTTCAAGTGATAACCAGTTCGATAGGATGGTACGCGATTTAGGACTTGGGGTGGTCGATCGTCTTCCTGCAATTAAGCAATTTTTTGTTGAAGAAGCTGCCGGTCTAACGGGGAAGGTTCCGCGTCTTCTTCAAGGCTCTCCTCTTTAATTAATTTATTTTTAAATGAAAAATTTTTTCTATCATACTTAAAACGACCATGAGGCTGTAGGCTGCGTTACCCATAACCTTACTCAATGTGTAGCGTTCTTGTTTGCCATGTTCAGAAATCATAGCGATTTCTTGCCAAATAAAATAGAAATTTAAAAAGTAAATTATTTCTGGATGTCAAAATCCTCAACAAATACTGGAGGGTTGATCATTATTTTTCCCTCTTGAAGATCAACTTTAGGGACAAAAGAGTCTTTGAATGGTATCAGAAACTTTTCTTTTTTTTGAGGGGGCGTGATTTCTATCAGATTGCCTCCCCCAAAATTGAAAATACCAGTCACAAGCCCTAAAACCTTCCCGCTCTCTGCGATAGCTTCTAGTCCCAAAAGATCTTCATGATAGTAGGACCCATTTTCGGCGGGCGGGAGTTGCGAGCGCTTTACATAAAGCTTTGTGTTTTTTAATTTTTCCGCTGAGGTCCGATCATTAATCCCCTTAAAGTGTGCAATAATACCCTTCGCGGTTACGCGAAGAGTTTCGATATTTAAAAGGTTTTGTCCAAATTGATCGCTCAGAGGTCCATATGAAGCTATGTCTTCTGGAGTAGAGGTAAAAGTTTTAATTCTGACTTCACCTTTTATTCCATGTGCAGAAGTAACTTCTCCAAGCAGTACGAGACGATTTGGATCCATGTCCCATCTTGATATTTTGAGCCCAAAAAATGAAAAGGGAATTTTAAATATAATCTTTTTTTCGTTTTTTCTTTCACATCCTGCAAGAAAAATTAATTTAAGATTATTGAAATCCTTTCCTTAAATATCAATTTCTACTTCAATCTGCTTGCTTGAGAAAGAATTAGAATAATCGATAAGATCTCCACTTTCCCAAGGCTTTCTAAAGAGATTACACAATACTTTAGGTTTATGCTTCTGCAGGAGGCGTAGCTGCTTTTTCGGCAGCTGCAGCAGCGCGTTCTTGAGCCTTTTTCTTTGGAAGAGCTTTTTGGATGCTTTTAATGGGGGTGCGTTTCATGAGGCCAGCTGAATCTAAAAAGCGACTAACGCGATCTGAAGGTTGAGCGCCGACTTTCAGCCAATGCTTGGCTCGGTCTAAATTTAACTGAATACGGTTTGGGTTATCTTTTTTGAGCATGGGATTGAAGGTTCCGATCTGCTCTATGTAACGCCCGTCTCGTGGAGAGGCAGAATGTGCAACTACAATATAATAATAGGGACGTTTTTTTGCGCCACCTCGAGACAATCTTATTTTAGCACCCATACTCAATTTCCTTTCCTAAGTAATTTTAGTTTTTATTTTTATTAAGTTTTATAGTTTTCACATTACATTCTTATTTCGCATTAAGATATTCGGTTTTAAAATCTATTATGCTTTATTTTTCTTGTCCCTATTAAGATCAGGTTTGCCTTTAAGTTCGGGAAAACCTTTGGTATCTAGCCCAAGAAATTGCTTTTGAGAAGATGGGCCTCCAAGTCCTGAAAGAGCATTTTGGATGGAAGTTTTAAGATCCATAGGGAGTTGCTCAACTGCTTTCGGATTGAGCTGTGAAATTTCTTCTTTCATTTTTGAAAGATCGATCGCGCTTGGGGCCTGACCAATGGGTAAGTTCATCCCAAGTGAGGAGGCCATTTTGGACATCATCCCCATCCCCGTATTTTTTCCCATACTCTTCATCATATCGGCCATTTGACGATGCATTTTGAGAAGCTTGTTAACTTCTTCAACCCGTGTTCCAGACCCTGCCGCAATACGTCGCTTTCTTTTAGCGTCCAATATTTTAGGAGCGCGCCTTTCAAGGGGGGTCATAGAAGAAATAATGGCACGTTGATGGGTGGCGTCTTTGTTAAAGCTGCTCTCACTAATTTGTTTTTTTAGTTTTCCGATCCCTGGGAGCATACCCATAATTCCGCCTGCTCCGCCAAGCTTTTCAATTTGTCTTAGTTGTTCCGCAAAATCCTCTAGATCAAATTCTCCTTTTTTTAATTTTTGCGCAATTTGCGTTGCTTTTTGAAGGTCGACATTTTGTGCAGCTTTCTCAACAAGGCCCACTATGTCGCCCATTCCTAAGATGCGGCCAGCAATTCTTCTAGGATCAAATTCTTCTAAGGCATCCCACTTTTCACCAACTCCCATTAACTTGATTGGTTTTCCTGTGACTGCCCTCATAGATAAGGCAGCTCCGCCACGCCCATCACCATCAATACGCGTGAGTATTGTTCCTGTTATATTCAAATGTTCATTGAACGCTTTTGCTGTGTTGATGGCATCCTGTCCTGTTAGGCTATCAACGACGAGGAGAATTTCATGTGGCTTTGTTGCTAAACTAATTTGTGCGGCTTCATCCATAAGTGTCTTGTCAATAGTAATACGGCCTGCCGTATCGAGAAGAAGAACATCATAGGAGCCAAGCTTTGCAGCTTCATTAGCACGCAGTGCAATCTGTAAAGGAGTTTGACCTTCAAGTTTTGGAAGAGTGGCTATGGCAGTTTGCTCACCTAAAATCCGAAGTTGCTCTTGAGCAGCAGGTCGGGACGTATCAAGCGAGGCCATTAATACTTTTTTTCGGTCACGCTGTGAAAGTCGATATCCTATTTTAGCAGTTGTGGTTGTTTTGCCTGATCCTTGTAGGCCAACCATGAGTATAACAACGGGGGAAGGAGCATTTAAATTTATAGAGACTGTGTCTGTGCCTAAAACGCGAACAAGTTCATCATGTACAATTTTAACAACCATCTGGCCTGGCGTCACGGACTGTATCAGATTTTGTCCTACAGCCTTTGTTTTCACTCCTTCAGTGAAATCCTTTACAACTTCAAGAGAGACATCAGCGGCTAGCAAAGCGCGGCGGACATCGCGCATAGCTTCACTCACGTCGTTTTCTGTGAGTGCGCTTCGTCCTCGAAGCTTATCTAAAACTCCTGATAGTCCCTCGGTCAGACTCTGAAACATTCAAATTCCCATAGACAAATGCACCCGAGAACGCATCGCGAAGTCGGATGGTGACCTCCGTACACATCTTCCACTCTCTTCAAGAGCGTGAAATAAAGGTTACGGGTGGCGGCTCTGATAAACAGTGCCGGAATACCCCTCTTCTTTCCAATAAGAGCGAGGATATGTCAACAAAGTCTTCGTAGAACTAGAAAAGCGTTATAGTTTTGCGCAACTTTATGTTTTGTCTTAGCAATCAAGGTTACTGTGGTTACTTTTTAGACTAGGTAGGGGGATTTTTTGTTTCAAAGACACTGTCAATCTAGATGTTGTCCTGGTGGCAACTGCCTTCTTTTTTAGTTTACATACTTGTCTCCGTCGCATTTTAGACGATCATAGGTGAGATCTGAAACAGTGTGAAATAGTTTAAATTCCATTTTTTTAATTTTTTGGTTCGGTTTCTTGGAATAATATTTATGGCAAAAACACGGGCTCTCGTCAGGCTTCCTCTTCAGCCTCTGCTTCTTATATTTTTAAGTTTAGCACTTGCAAGCTGTGGTTCTTTTCCGTCCATCACAGGTGCCAAGTCTCCTTTTGGTGGAGGATCAAATATGGACCGTACTTTTATAGCTGCTGCCCAAACGTGGGATTTTGATAAGGATGGCACCGTCACTTGTGATGAGTGGAAAAATTACACTCTTTCTCTGATTAAAGAATCTGACGAAAATGGAGATGGTACTTTAGATTCATCAGAATTTCAGAAAATGGCAAAAATTGATAGACTTTTTGAAGTTGCTGATATTCGATATTACGATTTAAATGGGGATGGTAAAGTTCCATTTGAGGAACTTGCAGGAAAGCAGAACGTTGCCTTTAAAGTGCTTGATAAAAACGGTGATTGCAGAATAGATCGCACAGAAACTGTTCAAGTTCTTCAAATTGATGCTCCTGCAGCAAATTCAGCAGCACCTAATATGTCTCAGACGGGACCTGGCCGCCGATGACGATTGTTGATGAGTATTGTAGAATTTTACCAATATTGAAACTCAAGTTTTAGCGGGAAGGAGAGATGCGAATAATCTGCCCCTCGCTTGGGTCATCTGTAAGGATCCACAACGCGCCATCGGGACCTTCAATTAGAGATCGTATCCTTTGACGAAAATCAGTCAGAAGACTTTCTTCTTGGATGACTTTTTCCTTTGAAAGTATTAAACGCGCTATTTTCTTCCCGTTAAGAGCCCCAACTAAAATATTTCCTTTCCATTCAGGAAAGAGATTACCTGTGTAGAATATGAGACTTGAGGTGGCGATTGAGGGGGTCCAATAATAAATTGGTTGCTCTAAACCCCTTTTTATTGTTCCCTCGCCTATGGCCTCACCAGAATATTCTCGGCCATAGGTAATGGTCGGCCACCCATAATTTTTACCCCGTTCGTCTTTGTTTAGTTCGTCGCCTCCTTGAGGTCCATGTTCTACTGTCCAAAGTTCACCATTTTCTGGATGAAGAGCTGCTCCCTGAACGTTTCGATGGCCCATAGACCATATACGCGGATCCCAATCTGAATGCACAGGTTCTTTGATTGCTGCTGAGCCATCAGTTTTAATGAAAACAACTTTACCAATCATATTCCTTGAATTCTGTGCCTCAGATCTTCCAACTAGGCGATCTCCCAAAGTAACAAATAAATTTCCATCACGGCTCCAAACAAGACGGGAGCCAAAATGATGCCATGTGTTTAGTGGAGGGTCTTGGCGAAAGATCTCTGTGGTGTTTTCTAATACACCTGTGTTGTTTTTCTGAAGTACAAGTTGCCCTTTGCCAATGGCTGTGAAAACCTCATCTTTTGAATTTGAGGGTACATAGGTATAATATAAAGTCTTAGAATTCTGAAAATCTTTTGCTAAGAGAAGGTCTAATAAACCGCCTTGGTCTTTAAAAACGACATTAGGAACTCCTTCGATTGGAGGTCCAATATTTCCAAGCGGCGTTACTATGCGAAGAGTGCCTTTTCTCTCCGATATCAAGATACGCCCATCAGGAAGAAATTGTATCCCCCAGGGATGCGAAAATCCTCTCGCGATCACTTCAATTTTAAGTTGACTTGATTTAAGTGGCGATGGAGCGTTTGTCTGTATTGCTAATGCTGATTTTATTTGCAGTAGGATTAAAAAAAAGGAAGCTAGCGTGACTGGTACTTTCATTTTTTGCCTTATCGAACAATATTGAATTAATCTTAACGGATGATGGCTCCCCTGTTGTCGGTTATTATTTGAAACCTTTTTCTAGGATAGATAATTTTTTTTAAGTATCTCGATCACATGACAGAAGTATCATGAAAGAAAACAAGAGCCTACATTTTTACAAAATGAATGGGTTGGGAAACGAGATCCTTATTGTTGATCTGCGTGGACAGGAAAGAACCTTATCTGGATTAGAGGTCAAGGCCATGGCTGCGGTGCCAGGCCTGCATTTTGATCAACTGATGGTTCTTAATAATCCACGTTCTCATGGAACTGTCTCCTTTGTTATAATTTTTAATTCAGATGGGACGGAAAGTTCTGCTTGTGGAAATGGGACACGTTGTATCGGATGGCTAGAGTGTCAAAAAACAGGCCAATCCGAAATGAAGTTTGAAACCAAAGCGGGACTCATAAGTGTGTTTGTTCGTGATATCGATCACATAACTGTAGATATGGGGGAGCCACATTTCCATTGGCGCGAGATTCCACTTTCTGAACCACGTGAAGATACAAGAGCTATCGATTTCTACTTTGATCAAGAGAAAGAGCCGTGGATTCATACTCCATCTGTGCTCAATATTGGAAACCCCCACGCTATTTTCTGGGTTAAAAATGTGGAAAGCTGCAATCTTGCAAAGTTTGGTCCTCTGCTTGAAAACCATCCAATTTTTCCAGAAAAAGCAAATATTACAGTAGCGGAAGTTCAATCTCCACAAAAGATAAAAATTAGAACTTGGGAACGCGGTGTTGGACTAACGCGTGCGTGCGGTACTGCGGCTTGTGCTGCAGCTATAGCTGGAATGAGAAAGTTTTCTTTAGAACGCACTTTGAAAGTTATTCTCCCTGGCGGAACACTTGAAATTTCGTGGACTTCAGCTAACCGTATTCTAATGACAGGATCCGTTGAGCATGAATTTGATGGTGATTGGCCATAGTTCCATGGTTTAAAGGTAAATTTTGAGTAATATTAAAAAAAAGACTATAAGAGTTCTTGATAGCATAAGACACGGCAAGAGCTAAATGTCCCTATGTTACTTCCCCTAAGCCTACGGAATATTATAAAGTTTTCTCCAAGGATATATCTCAAAAGACCACAAAATAGGTGACAGCTAAGCTTGTTTTAATATTTTACGTTCCTCTTCACAGGCTCCTATGGATGAACCAATAACAGAAACTTTTTCACCCCCTGATAAGTTATTAGTCCGCTTTAAAAAGGGCCTTCTTAAAACCTCAAGGCTTCTTTCGGAAGGTATTAGTACTGTCATTAGCAAACGTAAAATTGATCGATCAGTTCTTCAGGACTTGGAGGATTTACTTTTGCAAGCCGATCTAGGGTTGGAGGCAACTAGTCAGATTATTGATACTATCTCAAAAAATTCCTACGATAAAAATATTACTGAAAATGAAATTCATAAAATATTGGCTTTAGAGATTGAAAGGCTCCTCACGCCAGTTGAACGCACTCTTCATATTATGCCTACCAATAAACCACATGTTATTTTAGTTGTAGGCGTAAATGGAGGCGGCAAAACTACCACAATTGGGAAATTAGCTGCTCAATTCTCGTGTCAAGGAAAATCGGTGATGTTGGCAGCAGGAGATACCTTTCGTGCAGCGGCCATAGAACAGTTAAAAGTTTGGGGCAGCAGAACATCCTCTGAGGTTATCAGTAGTCCCTTAGGCTCTGATTCAGCGAGCCTGGCCTATGAAGCTCTTAAGCAAGCCCAACAAAAGGGTGTCGATATTCTTTTCATTGATACAGCAGGTCGTCTTCAAAATAAGCAGGCTCTGATGGAGGAGTTGGAAAAAGTAGTTAGAGTTTTAAAAAAAATTGATGTGTCTGCTCCTCACGAGGTTTTGCTTGTGTTGGATGCAACAACGGGTCAAAATGCTCTCCAGCAGGTCGAGATCTTCCGCAAACATGCCGCGGTTAGTGGATTGATCATCACTAAGCTTGATGGAACAGCCCGCGGGGGAATTTTAGTTGCCATTGCGGCAAAATATCAGATTCCAGTTTATGCCATTGGAATTGGGGAAAATGTTGAGGACTTACAACCTTTTTCGGCTAAGGACTACGCTGAGGCTATCATAAGGCACTAAAAATCATAAATTTGTCACTTATGACGGTCAAATGTAAGGTTGAAGAGGAATTGATATCTCTATGAAATCTAAAAAATCCTTTTATCCTTTTGATGCGCATCAAACAGTAAACCTTTTGAGCGAATTTGGTCCGCTCATCACCATGTTTATTGTCAATGGTCTTTACGGGATAAATGCTGGCACATGGTCCCTTATTTTCACCACTGCACTCTCCATTTGTTTAATGTATTACGTTTTTAAGCGCCCGCCCATTTTTCCTCTGATCGCTTCGACTGTGACTGTTTTATTTGGATCGCTCACAATTATAACAGGTGACCCAAAGTGGGTTCAAATCAAAGTAACTCTGTTTAATTTAGCTTTTGCTCTTTTTTTATTTTTTGGACTTTGGATTGGTCGCAATTTCTTTCAATATGTCTTCGGCAAATCATTTCATTATAGCAAAGAAGGATGGGATAAATTCACTCGCGCTTTCGCCTGTTTCTTTATTGTTACCGCGGTTCTTAATGAAGTAGTCCGGCTTACATTTGATGACAATCAGATGTATGAAATGCTTGGTATTGAACTCAGTGGTATAAATGTTTGGATTGCTTTTAAGCTTGTTCTTATAATGCCTTTAAGTGCTCTTTTCGCGTGGGCATTAATTAAGTGGATGAGTAAACACCATAAAAACGTTCATCGTATTGATAGCGAAACTTCCATAATTTCTGTGTCTCATGTAAAATCAGATCCTCTGCGTAAGAGGTAAAATACATTGATCACTTGCGAGGCACATTTTAACAAACCACAATTTTTCTTAAAAATATTAATTCTCTGAATAAACAAATGGTATCTACTTCTTATTTTACGCGGATTAAATAAAAAATGAAAGGTCATCCTCCTTTAGATCCACCTCATACTAGCCTACAGGGTTGGAAATTATTCTTTGAATTGGGGCCTCTTCTTGTATTCTTCTTAGCAAATTATCGGTTGGGTATCTTTTGGGGGACAGGATCTTTTATCCTAGCGACTATCTTATCTTTGATAGCTACCCGATTTCTCTTTGGAAAAATTGCTCTCATGCCGCTTCTCACGGCATTCTTTATTACTGTTTTTGGCGGGCTTACACTTTTCTTTCATGATGATTTATTCATAAAATTAAAACCAACATTTATTAACTCGATTTTTTCTGTTGTTCTTTTAGGTGGACTTGTTTTTGGTCATTCTTTGCTGAGATATTTGTTTGGTGATATGCTGAAACTCACAGATGAAGGCTGGCGTTATTTGACCTTTCGGTGGGGAATTTTCTTTGCCTTTCTTGCTGTAATGAATGAGGCCGTTTGGAGAAATTTTTCGACGGATACATGGGTTAGTTTTAAAGTTTTTGGAATAATGCCACTGACAATGGTGTTCGCGCTTTCCCAAATTGGGCTTTTAAAGCGTTATGAGAATAACACTGAAACGCACTGAACTTTTAAAAAAGCTTGTCTGTTCTACTACGCGCTTTCCCTTATACTGTTTCCATTCCAATTCCTTTAGGCTCTGATTCGAAATTAATTGTTTAGTTTTGCGTTCTTCTTAATTGAACGTGGAAGCCATCTTTATGGTTAATGATCTTCTCTTGCGGGATGGTCGAGGTTTTTATCTTTCTTCCTCACCAATGCATTTGCTGCATCGTCTTAATCAAAGAGCATCAGAAATTTTTGATGGCCAAATCAAGGATGGTCTCCTCACAGCACTGCAGTTTACAGTTCTTCTCGTGGTGTCCAAAGAAGAAGGACTAAGTCAAACAGCGCTTGTTCAAAGGACTGGAATTGACCGCTCTACACTTGCCGACATCGTGAAAAGGCTTATTAATAAAGGGCTCTTAAATCGCCAACGCACAAAACAGGATGCACGTGCATATTCTGTAAAGCTGACCGAAAACGGCTCAATCGCTTTGAGGGTAGCGGGACCTGTTGCAAGAAGCGTAGACGAAACAATTCTCTCTAGATTTCCCGATGGACAAAGAGAGCGTTTTATCTCTGATTTAAAGACTATTTTAAATGGCCTTGAGAACAATTCGCTTTTAAGCCCCTAAAAAATAATTTGCGGATCTTTAGAACCTCGACGAAATTGTATTGTGTTTTTTTTAAAGATGGCAGCTTCATTAAGCCGCTGATTTTAGCAAACGCTGCTCAACCATCGCTTCTGCAATTTGAACAGCATTAAGGGCCGCACCCTTTAAAAGATTGTCTGCAACAATCCACATTGCAAGCCCATTTTCTACTGTTGCATCTTCTCGAATACGAGAGACGTAGGTTGCAAATTCCCCTGCAGCTTCCACAGGGGTGACGTATCCTCCGGGTTCTCTTTTATCAACCACGAGAATTCCTTGCGCATTTCTAAGAAGTTCTCTTGCTTCTTCGACAGTTATTGGCTTTTCAAACTCAATATTAACTGATTCAGAATGTCCTACAAAGACAGGGACACGCACACAGGTCGCTGTAACTTTAATTTTAGGATCTAGAATCTTTTTTGTTTCAGCAAGCATTTTCCATTCTTCTTTTGTATATCCGTCCTCCATAAAAACATCGATGTGAGGAATGCAATTAAAAGCGATTTGCTTGGTGAACTTTTTAGATTCAAATTCTGTTCCAGGTACATATTTTGATTTTGTCTGATGCCAGAGTTCATCCATAGCGTCTTTTCCTGCACCAGAAACCGATTGATAGGTCGACACCACAACTCTCAAGATCTTAGCAAAATCGTGCAAAGGTTTGAGGGCTACGACCATCTGGGCAGTAGAACAGTTGGGGTTCGCAATGATATTTTTCTTTGCATAATCTTTAATTGCGTGAGGATTGACCTCAGGAACAATCAAAGGGACATCTTGATCATATCGCCAACAAGAAGAATTATCGATGACGATGCAGCCTTGAGATCCAATGCGCGGAGCCCATTCTTTAGATACCGCTGAGCCTGCAGACATCAGACAAATATCTGCCTTAGAGAAGTCAAAGCTTTCTAAATCCTGACATTTTAAAGAGCGATTTCCAAATGTGACTTCTGTTCCAATAGATCGTCGAGACGCGAGTGCATAAATTTCTTTAATCGGAAAGTTGCGTTCATCGAGAACATTTAACATTTCTCTGCCCACGTTGCCTGTTGCTCCGAGGACGGCAATTCTAAAGCTCATAAAATTATCCTTGATTTATCAAGTTGAAATATGTTTTGCGTCAGGGGTTGACTTTTTAACTCTTCAAAACCCATTACGCGGCGTTCCATGTTGTGGCAAGCTGGACAGGGATCAGAGTTGTTGACATCGTATGAGGTAGAAGTTTAAGCGGCCAGTTTTTCCAAATTCTCCATTATGGCTTGCCCCATCTCAGTTGTAGAAACCTTGGTCTTGCCTGTCTGCATAATATCAGAAGTTCTCAGACCATCGGCTAGGGTCCCCTCAATGGCTTTATCAAGAAGATCTGCAAGAGGAGCCATATTCAGGGAATAACGAAGAGCCATACCAAAGGACGAAATTGTTGCTATCGGGTTTGCAAGATTTTTTCCTGCAATATCTGGAGCTGACCCATGGACAGGCTCATAGAGAGACATTCTTTTGCCAGTAGAGGGATCAGGTGCTCCTAAAGATGCGGAGGGGAGCATACCCAAAGAACCTGTGCACATTGCTGCCTCATCTGAGAGGACATCCCCAAAAAGATTATCGGTTACAATCACATCAAATTGTTTTGGATTTCTAATGAGCTGCATGGCGCAATTATCTGCAAGGATATGTTCTAATTGAATATCTGGAGCGTAGGATTTATGGGTGGCTGTTAGAACTTCATTCCAAAGAACACCTGTTTTCATGACATTCCTTTTTTCAGCGGAATGAACCTTTTTCTTTCTTTTGCGGGCAAGATCAAATGCAACTTTTGCAATTCTTTCAATTTCATGTGTGGTGTAGATTTGAGTGTCAACGGCGCGTTTCTCACCATTTTCCAATGTTACTATTTCTTTGGGTTCTCCAAAATAAACGCCTCCCGTCAGTTCTCTTACAATCAGGATATCAAGACCCTCTACTATTTCAGGCTTGAGAGAAGACGCATCAGCCAGAGCTTTATAGCAAAGAGCGGGTCGTAAATTGGCATAGAGCCCCAAATCTTTACGTAAGCGCAGAAGGCCAGCTTCAGGGCGATGAATGTAGGGAACTTTGTCCCACTTAGGACCTCCTACAGCTCCAAAAATTACCGCGTCTGCTTTTTTTGCTTTGGAAACACATTCATCCGTGACGGCAACGCCATATTTGTCATAGGCAGATCCACCCACAAAATCTCTTTCAATATCAAATAGCACATTTTTATTTTTCTTATTAAAGAAATCAATTAGCCGCTCAACTTCGGCCATTGTTTCAATGCCTATGCCATCGCCTGGAAGAAGAAGAAGTTTTAAGGGTGTCATCTCAATTCTCGATATAGTTTATTGATTAATTTTAGTTTTGCTTTCTTTCATTAGCAGGCTCAACCTCATTTATCTTTTCAAGCTTTAGGTGAACTCACAAGACTTCATTCTCATCTTTACTTTCAGAGGCCACAAGATCTATGCGATCAACAACTGTACCTTGTTCATTGAGTTTGTACACAATGGGAGCGCCTGTTGCGAGCTCTCGTTTGATAATCTCCTCGCCTGATAATCCCTCCAATTGCATGATAAGCGCGCGAAGGGAATTTCCATGTGCTGCAATGATAACGGTCCGACCTGCAGAAAGAGAGGGCCATATATATTTTTTATAGTAGGGAAGAACTCGTTCTGCCGTATCTTTCAGACTTTCCCCTCCTGGTGGCGGAATATCGTAGCTTCTGCGCCATCTCTTAACCATTTCTTCGCCGAAGCGTGTTTTAGCTTCATCCTTATCTAGTCCTGAGAGCTGCCCATAATCTCGTTCGTTTAAGGCTTCATTTTTTTCAATTGGAACTTTTGATTGTCCCATGACATCAAGGATGATGTTCAAGGTATTTTGGGCTCTGCGCAAGCAGCTTGTAAAACCCTGATCAAATTTAAGCCCATAATCTCGCAAGACCCGTCCTGCCCATCGCGCCTCTATAACGCCTCTTTCTGTCAGGTCGGGGTCGCGCCATCCTGTAAACAGATTAAGACGGTTCCATTCGCTTTGGCCATGACGCACAAGCACTAAGATATGGCAGTTGTCTTCATGGACAAGATGAGATTTTTTCATTCGAGCGAACGGCCTTAAATTCCAAGAACGTCGGACATAGAAAAAAGACCAGGCCCTTTCCCCTGTCCCCAAAGAGCAGCAGCAAGGGCGCCACGCGCAAAAATGCCCCTATCTGAAGCATGATGGCGAATGGTGATCTCTTCCCCCTCTCCTGCAAATATCACCGCATGGTCTCCTACAACGCTTCCTCCCCTTAATGTTGCAAAACCGATATCTCCACGGGGTCGTGGTCCTGTATTTCCGTCCCGCGATCGAATGGAGGTTTCTGAAAGATTAATGCCACGTCCATCTGCTGCAGCTGAACCCAGCATTAAGGCTGTACCCGAGGGGGCATCAACTTTGTTACGATGGTGCATTTCAAGAATTTCAATATCGTAATCGGCATTTAAAACCTGTGCAATTTTTCGCGTGAGAGCTGTAACGACATTCACTCCGAGGCTCATATTGGCAGACTTAATAAGCGTGGCATGCCGTGCGGCTGCTAGTAGAGCTGCTTCAGCATTTCTATCGAGGCCAGTCGTTCCAATGACATGAGTGATGCGTGCGTTGGCAGCGTATCCAGCAAATTCGACTGTCGCTTGTGGAGAAGTAAAATCAATTATGGCATCTGATTGAGCGATAAGAGCGAGTGCATTATCTGTTACTAGTATGCCGATAGCTCCAATTCCTGCAAGCTCCCCAAGATCCTTCCCACAACAAGGGCTGCCTGTCGGTTCAATGCCCCCTAACAAGGAGCATGCTTCATGAGAATGTATCGCGCGAACTAGTTCTCGCCCCATGCGTCCTGCGGCACCCATGATAGAAATTTTGATTTTGGGCACCTTGAGGTATCCTTATTCTAGATGTTGAATATGGGCTGATATACCAATCGCCCTGTCGAGCGGGAAGACTAATATGAAGGTATTCCGCAACAAGGTGCAGAACTACTTTACCTGAGAGGCCCTATTAATGGCATCAAGGATATATTTTTGGGCTTCCTCTGCATTCCCCCAATGATGGATTTTGACCCACTTTCCTGGCTCTAAATCTTTATAATGTGCAAAAAAATGCTCAATTTGTTCTTTGGTAATGGGGGGGAGATCAGTGAAATTTCGGACGTTATCATATCGTTTTGTTAGTTTTGAACTTGGAACGGCAATGAGCTTCTCATCTCCACCCCCGTCATCTTCCATAACAAGTACGCCTATAGGTCTGCAGTTTATGACTGCTCCAGGAACTATAGCTCTGGTGTTACAGACAAGGACATCAATTGGGTCTCCATCTGAGGATAGAGTGTGGGGAACAAAGCCATAATTTCCAGGATACCGCATCGGGGTATACAAGAAGCGGTCAACAATCAGCGTTCCAGATGCCTTGTCTAATTCATATTTAATGGGCTCTCCGCCTACAGGAACTTCAACAATGACATTTATGTCTTGAGGGGGACTAACTCCAATACGGATGGCTTCTATACGCATGTCTTAAAATAAGGATTTATTGATTGCTATTTTAATCGGAAAGCTCATTTATGAAAATGCCAACTAGAATTAAACTTTTACATTTTTTTTGGGGAGAATCTATTTTTAATTGAGGTCTAATTTTTTAATATTCGAGTCTATGATTATGGGCGCATCTACTAATTGTAGATTTTTCAAGGCTCTAAAAGGGTAAATTCCGATGCAAAAAGATTTTAAGAAATCAGGTCTTGGCTTTTGGTAGACAATTTTAGTGAAAAGACTTTTAGGTTAGGATCGTACCTTTTAACCCTCCCTATCAAAGAAAAAGGCCTGAGAGAGACCCAGGCCTTTTGAAATGAAATTATAACTTAAGAAGTAAGGTTAGTTTGGCTTCTTCATTTGCTCGAAAGTCTTGGAAGCTGCAGAATTTAAGGTTTCAAAGGTTTGCTGAGCGACCTTAGAAGACAATTCAAAAAGCTCTTTGACTTGGTTTGCAGAAGCTGTCAGTTGCTGCTGAACATAGCTTGATTGCAGCTTAAACATTTCAGGGACAGTTTTAGCTCGTGCAATGGCTTCTGCTGCGTCGAGAGCAGCTTCCGTATTAATTTCTACTTGGCGAAGTACCTTTTCACCAATAGAGCGAGCGCCAGCCTGTGCTGCCAGCATAACGTTTTCCATTGTTTTCACGCCATCTTTTGAGAATGATTGAAACTTGTCAAAAGCTTCGCGGGTCTTTGCAACGCCATCTTCTGCAATAGCTTGAATATTTTCAGGAATACGCGCATCTTTTGCTGCTGAGAACATTTCTTGTGCTTGACGGGTAAATTGGTCGTTCATGGGGGCATCCTCGAGTTTGTAAATCTGTAATTAAATTAGTAGTACGTAGGGCAGATCAAAAAGGTTTTAATGAAGAGCATTTAGGCGGTGGTGAACTGTTTTCAACTCAGAGACCCCACTTTTTAAGAGAAGATCTCTAAGAGAAAACGTTTTATCTCATAGTTTGTTGTGCGACGCAACATAAATTGCTGCATTGCGTAAATCCGACGCATGCGGGGTACATAAAACATAAAAAAAGAAGTAATATCAGTAGTATAGATTTGATTTTTGATAAAACCCACTTTCACAGGGCAGTAAGAAGACGCGGGAATTGCTCGCGGTACCCCAATACAGAGCGGTCAAAGAGGATGTCGGCTGCTCGCAGGGGTCGAGCGAGAGCTAATCCCTCCAACGAACGGCACCTTGATAAAGCGACGTATGTTTGTCCATGCGCAAAGGTTCCTTGGCCAAAATTGATGAAGACTTTATCGAATGTGAGCCCCTGCGCTTTATGAATTGTCATGGCCCAAGCCAGACGAAGAGGAAATTGCTTAAAACTTCCGACGACGGTTTCAGTAATTTTGTCCTTCTCACTATTAAAAGCGTAGCGTCGATTTTCCCATGCTGTCGATTCAACCTCATATTCTTTTTCATTTATTCTTACCCAAACTTGCTTATTCGAAAGTTTTGAGATCACGGCTAAAGTTCCATTCACCCAATGACGATCAGGATGATTTCTCAAAAGAATGACTTTTGCACCGACTTTGAGTTTAAGAGTTGAATCTGTTGGATGAGCCGAGGGATTGAAATCTCCTGTAATTCCTGCCTCATAGTGATAAATATTTCCTGCAAGAGCTTTAAGTTGCGCTTCATTGATCTCATTGGCAGCTTTGTTTGTTGGAGTAAGGATAAGATAATTCTCATTTTTCGGGAGTGTTTGTAGTGGGCGCACGCATTGATTGAGAACGGCTAAGTCGTCTTTTGTAATTTCCCCTTCACAGATCCGCCCTAGTATCTGAATTAAATTCTCATCTTTTTGCCTGAAAATATTGCTTAGTTCTAAGAGTTTTGTTCCTTGGCCTTCTTGTAACGCGGGAACACAAAAGAAAAAAACCCCTCCATATTCACTCAGAAGATGCTCAGCCACCTCAGTTTCTTGCACAACGGGGGGAAGTTGATGAAGATCGCCAAAAAGTACAAGACAAACTCCGCCAAAAGGTTCTCTCTGACGCCCCCTGTTTATGCGTAAGCATTGATCGATGGACCACATCAGATCGGATCGAACCATGGAGACTTCATCAATAAAAAGATATTTAATTCGGCGCATAATTTGCCCGTTTCGAGAGCGGCGGATATTTTCTTGCGTGATAAGCCCTGGTGGAAGGCCAAAAAAAGAGTGGATGGTCTGTCCTCCGACATTAACGGCTGCCAGTCCCGTTGGAGCAACAACAACTACGTCTTCGGGAAATAGATCCTTAAGACAGCGTAAAAGGGTTGATTTTCCAGAACCAGCACGGCCTGTAATAAAGAGGTTTCCTCGCGCACCCTTCAGGTGATCAAGAGCTGCCTCATATTCTGTTGTTGGTTTGATGTTTTGGGGCCATGCAGAAGCCAAGTTCATGTTGATTGCTTCTTGAAGGAATTATCTAGATTAACGGTGGTGATACTATTGGTCGATTTTCTAACCTGTAAATTTAATAAAAGTCTTCATCTCTCAGAGGTGGTCTGTCACGGACATATGCACAGGCTTGAGGAGATTTTAGAAGCAATATTTTCTCTTTTTGATCCACTTGTCTCAAGACACAAATTATGTCCATGCTTGTCAGGCAACTTCTGCCTCTTTCTTGCGTTCTTGCCGCTTTCTTTCGTTGGGATCAAGCCAGCGTTTGCGCAGACGAATAGATTGTGGGGTCACTTCAACAAGTTCCTCAGAGGTGATGTAGGACATAGCTTTTTCAAGAGTTAATTTGATAGGGGGCGTCAGAAGAACGGCGTCATCTTTTCCTGAAGCGCGGACATTTGTCAGTTTCTTCCCCTTGACGACATTGACTTCAAGGTCATTATCTCTTGTGTGTTCTCCTACAATCATACCTGTATAAACGCGTGTTTGTGGGTTAATAAAAAAGGGACCACGATCCTGAAGATTGAAAATTGCATAGGCGGCAGCTTCTCCATCAGAGTTTGAAATTAAAACACCTGTTCGTCGTCCGCTGATTTCCCCTTTATAAGGGGCGTATTTGTGAAACAATTTATTTAACACTGCGGTGCCGCGGGTGTCCGATAAAAGTTCTGATTGATAACCAAGAAGGCTGCGCGTTGGAACGTGAAAAACTATGCGGGTGCGTCCGCCACCGGAGGGACGCATTTCTATCAGTTCTCCTTTTCTCTCAGAAAGTTTTTGGACTACGATACCTGTGTGTCCATCATCAACATCAATAATTACTTCTTCGATTGGTTCCAATTTCTGTCCTGTTGCTTCATCCAATCGGATTACAACTTGAGGACGTGAGACAGTGAGTTCAAATCCTTCTCTGCGCATATTTTCGATTAGAATTGCAAGTTGAAGTTCTCCTCGACCAGAAACATCAAATGAATCGCTGTCTGAGGAGGTGGAAACGCGGATTGCGATGTTTCTTTCAGACTCCTTTAAAAGTCGTTCGCGGATCACACGGCTTTGGACTTTGTCTCCTTCCTGACCAGCAAAAGGACCATCGTTAATGCGAAAAGTCATGGAGAGCGTTGGTGGATCTATTGGTTGGGTAGATAAAGGCGTCTCAATAGAGGGATCGCACAGGGTGTCAGCAACAGTTGCCTCACTCATTCCTGCGAGCGCAACGATATCACCAGCCTCTGCCTCTTCGATCGGTTCTCGGTCTAAACCCCGAAAGCCGAGTAATTTTGTGACACGGAAATTCTCAACAACTTTACCATCGCGATTTAATGCTTTGAGCATTTGATTAGATTTTACTTTTCCAGAAGTAACACGTCCTGTCAGAATGCGACCGAGAAATGCATCGGCTTCCAACGTCGTTGCTAGGATGCGTACTGGACCTTCTTGAATGGTAGGTGGTGGAACGTGCTGAACTATGAGATCAAACATTGGTGCAAGACTTTCCTTAGGTCCTGCAGGATCAAGAGCCATCCAACCATTCCGTCCTGAGCCATAAAGAACAGGAAAATCAAGTTGCTCATCCGTTGCATCGAGGTTCGCAAATAAATCAAAAATTTCGTTGAGAACTTCGAGATGTCGTTCGTCGGGGCGATCTATTTTATTTATAGCAACGATTGGTCGTATGCCCTGCTTAAGGGCTTTTGAAACGACAAATTTGGTTTGCGGAAGTGGTCCTTCCGAAGCGTCAACCAACACCACAACACCATCTACCATATTGAGGATGCGCTCAACCTCACCGCCAAAATCAGCGTGGCCAGGGGTGTCGACAATATTGATACGTGTTCCTTTCCACTGAACCGAGGTGCATTTAGCCAGAATGGTAATACCGCGCTCTCGCTCCAAATCATTGGAGTCCATAGCGCGTTCAAGAACTTTTTGATTGTCACGAAAAGCCCCTGACTGCTTCAGAAGCTCATCAACAAGCGTGGTTTTGCCATGATCGACGTGTGCAATAATCGCAATATTTCGAAGGTTCATAATTGTCTCGAGGTTTGATCAATCTCTTAGAGATATTTTTCTTGTAAGGTGAAGGTTAAGTAATAAATGAGCATTCTTTACTTCTGTAAAAAGACGCCTTTCTAGGGTTTTCTTTCAGGCCGACAGGCCGAACCAAAGACTTTATCTAAGTATTTCTGATCTATAAATCCAGCCGTAATGGGAAAGAAAAGAGAGAAGTTTCTAAAGTCAAGGAAAGTTCAGGCTTAATGCAGTTTTACATGCGGCTCTGTTCTGCGGGTTAAAAGTCGTGAAGCTGTATCTAGAAAAACTTTTCCGAAACCATGTAATGCCCACTCGTGCATTTTGTAAAGCGAACGATACATCATCTTGGCAAAGAGACCCTCAATCATCATTTTGCGCCCCGAAACAAAGCCCATCAGACTTCCGACAGTTGAGTATTCGCCTAAGGAAACCAACGATCCAAAGTCGCGATAGAGGAATGGCTCTAAAGGCTCTCCTGCCATCATCAGACGGATCTGTTTGAAGGCATGAGAGGCCATTTGATGGGCAGCCTGAGCCCTCGGCGGTATGGGATATTTTGAGCCTTCAGGGAGCAAATAACAACAATCTCCGATCGCGAAGATATTATTATCTTTTGAGGTTTGTAGGGTTGGTTTAACGACGAGCGTATCTGAGGGGCTTATTTCCAATCCATCAAGATTTTTTAGAACAGATGGTCCTTTCACACCTGCAGCCCAAACAACCAATTCTGATGGAATAAAGGCACCACTCTGAAGCTCTACTCCGTCTGCGCGCACTCGTGTGACGCGCGCATTCGTGCGCACATCAACATTTAGTTTTTTAAGGATTTCTAGAGTCGCATCCGAAAGCCGTTCAGGCAAGGCTGGAACAATTCGTGGTGCAGCCTCAACGAGGGTGATTTTTATATCTTTTTCAGGATCAATTTTATCAAGGCCAAAGGCAGCAATACCACGTGCTGTTCGGTGTAGCTCGGCGGAAAGTTCAGTGCCTGTCGCTCCTGCCCCTATGATCGTGACATGGAGTTGACCAGGTCTTACAGGACCCTCTTGTGCTTGTGCACGTACGCAGGCATTCAATAGCCTTCTGTTGAAACGTTCAGCTTGATCTTGCGTGTCGAGCATGATGGCATGTTCACGAACTCCTGGTGTGGCGAAGTCATTGGAAATATTTCCTACAGCAATTACCAGAATGTCATAAATGAGAGCGCGCTTTGGTGTGATTTCTCGGCCATCCTCATCAAAAGTTGCAGCAAGAATAAGTTGGCGTTTCTCGCGATCGAGGCCTATCATTTCTCCGTAGCGAAATTTGAAATTGTGCCAGTGGGCCTGAGCCATGTATTCAAGCTCATGTTGATCCACATCCATGCTACCTGCTGCAATCTCATGCAGTAGAGGTTTCCAAATATGTGTGCGGGAACGATCAACGAGTGTAATATCAGCTTTATTTTTGCGCCCAAACTTGTTTCCAAGCGCTGTTACAAGTTCTAACCCTCCAGCTCCACCTCCAACGACAATAATATGGGGCAGTTGTGTTTTGGGGACGACCATTATTTTTTGTGTGGTATTCATTGAAAGCTGAACCTTAATTATTGGAATTTATCTCTTCGCTGCTTTGTCACTTTTTTATAAGTTTAACTTCTAATTTCTCCGCCTGTGGTCTTTTTTACATTTGCAATAATTTTTTGTGAAACGGCTTCAATATCTTTTTCAGTCAGGGTATGCGTCACAGGCTGAAGAACAACTTCAATAGCTAGTGACTTTTTGCCCTCTTTTGAGAGAGCTTCACCCTCAAAAACATCAAAAAGGGTGACGTTACTAATTAATTTATCTTCGGCTGCGAGTGCCGCTTTAATAACGTCTCCAGCAACAACCCTTTTATCCAGAACAAATGCAAAGTCTCTTCGAACAGGAAGTAAATCTAAATCTTGAAGAGGGGTTTTTGTTCGCAACATTTTTTTCTGAGGAGGCAAAGAATCCATAAAAATTTCAAATGCAACAATTGGGCCTGTGACATCCAAAGTTTTGAGTGTTGAAGGGTGCAATTCTCCGAAATGTCCTAACACAATTTTGGGCCCTAGTCGGAGGACGCCAGACTGACCAGGGTGAAACCAAGCAGGTGCATCAGTTGTAATTTGAAAATTTGAAATATTGACCCCAAGAGAGGCAAGGGTTGAAAGTGCGTCAGCCTTTGCATCGAAGACAGAGACCTTAGTCGCAGAGCCATCCCAATGTCTTCCAGATCAAGAAATTCGTGCTGTTTGTGATCTGATGCCTCCTATATTCAGAAGCTGCTCGCTTGGTTTATCGCCGATATAAACCTGCCCTAATTCAAAAAGTGCGACATCGCCATATCCCCGATTTGTATTGCGAGTGACGGCATTAAGAAGACCTGGAAGAAGGCTAGGTCTCATTGAGCTTAAGTCTGCTGAAATAGGATTACTGAGTTCTAAGGCGTCAGAGCCTCCTCCAAATGCGGATGCATCTTTTTGAGAAATGAAAGACCATGTGATTGTTTCAACAAAACCCCTTGCTGCCAATCCTTGTCGGGCGCGTCGAGCCATCTTTTGCCGATCGGTCATGACAGGGGGCGAAATTCCTGTTTTCCGAGGAAGAGGTGTTGATGGAATGCGATGCAGTCCACCTATGCGCACCACTTCTTCAACAAAGTCAGCTTGTCCATGAATATCAGGCCGCCATGACGGCGGTATTACGGAAATAAGGGTGCCTGTTCCAGAAAGGGTGCATCCAAGGGCTTCTAATGTTCGCAATATTTCAGGTGTTTCGATTTCTATTCCTGAAAGTTTTGGGACAAGCTCTGCATTAAAACTAATTGTTCTGGTTTCTTGAGGTATCTGCCCAGCAAGTATTGCCCTGCTCGGTTTTCCGCCACAGAGTTTTTCTATAAATTGCGTAGCTAGATCGAGCCCATAAAGAACAGACTGAGGATCAACGCCACGTTCGAACCGATAACGTGCATCTGTTATAATACCAAGCTTTCGACCTGTTGCAGCTGTTCGGATCGGATCAAAAAGAGCACATTCAATGAGGACGTTGCGTGTGTCCTCCGTGCAGCCAGATTTTTCCCCTCCAATGATTCCGCCAAGACCTAACACACCATTGTCATCTGCGATTACGCACATACTATTTTCAATGGGGTACTCTTTACCATCGAGGGCCAGGAGTTTTTCGCCCGATTTTCCAAGGCGTGCTGCAATAGTTCCTTTTAGTTTGTCGGCGTCGTAGACATGTAGGGGCCGACCGCGATCCTGACTAATATAGTTTGTAACATCGACGAGGGCATTAATTGGTCTTAACCCCACGGCTCTAAGGCGCTGCTGTAGCCAGTCAGGAGACGGGGAATTTTTGATATCTTTAACAAAACGAAACGCGAGCGCTGAGCAGGCATTGGCTGCTTCTTTTGGAAGATCAAGCTTAACGGGAATGGGGCAATCAAATGCGCCTTCAACCCCATGAATTCTGA
Organism: Hyphomicrobium sp.; assembly: GCA_046074825.1. Classification (GTDB taxonomy): domain Bacteria; phylum Pseudomonadota; class Alphaproteobacteria; order Rhizobiales; family Hyphomicrobiaceae; genus JAGVSR01. Next base: position 6,592 of record JBJTOZ010000133.1, on the reverse strand, counting down.
CATCGTGTTTTAAAGTTCCAAGACCTGCTGCAGCGAGATCTCGTGCAATTCCACGAACACCTGTACAATCCGGACGGTTTGGCGTCAGTTTGACATCAAATATCGGATCGGCAAGGCCCGCGGCTTCAACGTAAGACGATCCAACCTTGTCAGCGAGGGATGTGTCTAGCTCAAGTATTCCATCGCTCTCTTTAGAGAGCTCAAGCTCAGCAGCCGAACACATCATGCCATTTGAAAAGACCCCACGAACAGGTTTTTTTTCTAATGTTATCTGTGAGCCTGGAATATAAGTTCCAATCGGCGCAAAAACAGATACAAGGCCTACTCGAGCGTTGGGCGCGCCGCACACTACTTCAACTGGAGGTTGCCCTTTGGCTATTTCCACCATAACAACCTGAAGCCTGTCTGCGTTGGGATGTTTCTTGGCCTCAAGGATGCGCGCAACAACAAAAGACTTTAGTTTTTGGCCCAGATCCTCGACATGCTCAACTTCAAGCCCAATTTCTGAGAGTTTTGTGGCAATCTCATTAACGTTTGCTGATGTCTTGAGGTGCTCTTTGAGCCAAGAAAGTGTGAACTTCATTTTGGGGTGCTCAGAATATTATTTTTTTTGAAGGCCTTCATCCAAGTCTGTTTTCAATCTTTATGATATCTTTTGAGTATTGAGGGAGTGACATTGGGTTTTTAAAAAAGGGTTAGTTTCAATTTATAAAAGGTTTCCTTGTAAAACTATTTTGAACAAAAAAAACCTATTGGGGCACATGGATTTTTTTAGCTTGAAAGGCCTCCGCTAAGAGTTGGCTGTTCGAATATGGAAAAGCCATAATGGCGGAGCCATTGGATATCAGCTGAAAAAAAGGCTCTTAAATCCGTTAATCCATATTTGAGCATCGCGAGACGGTCGAGCCCGACTCCAAAAGCAAATCCTTGGTATTTCTCAGGATCAAGTTGGCAATTATTGAGAACTTTGGGGTGCACCATTCCACAGCCTAAAATTTCAAGCCACTGTCCTGGTTTTCCAATTGTTGCCGTATCGATGTCAACTTCCATGGAAGGTTCTGTAAAAGGAAAATGCGAAGCACGAAAACGCATTTTTACTTCACTCACCTCAAAAAAAGCTTTTGTAAATTCTTCAAGCAACCACTTGAGATGCCCCATGTGTGTTGTTTCATCGATGACTAAGCCTTCAATTTGATGAAACATAGGTGTGTGTGTTTGATCGCTGTCACTGCGATACACTCTGCCTGGCGCAATCACCCTGATAGGAGGTTTTTTGGTCTGCATGGATCGGATTTGGACGGGACTTGTGTGTGTTCTTAATAATAGTCGGGTGCCGTCTGGTTTGGGGTGAAAATAGAAGGTGTCATGCTCTTGCCGTGCAGGATGGTCGGCAGGAATGTTAAGCTTGGTGAAATTGAGATCATCTGTTTCGATATCGGGTCCTTCTGCGATTTCAAATCCGAAGTTTGAAAAAATCTCAATGCATTCATCAAGGACGTGAGAAACTGGATGGATGCGCCCCTGGGTTTCTGGCCCAAGCCGTACAGGAAGGGTAATGTCAGCGCGCTCAGAAGAAATCCGTTCTGCGATCGCCAAAGCTTCCAAGGTTGTTTTGCATTGATCAAGCGCCTCAGAAACTCTTGATTTTAGAGTGTTGATTAAAGCTCCATAACTTTTACGCTCTTCAGGTGGGAGCTTTCCGAGTATGGCCATTGCCTCAGAGATTTTGCCCTTTTTTCCAAGTGAAGAAACTCGCACAGACTCGAGTTCTTCAAGATTTTTGGCGTCTTTGATTTCTTTTAGTAATTCATTTTCTAACAGAGCAAGATCAGAAGTGTTCCCCATGCTCGTCGTATCCTAAGCGTGTCCTAATTTAAGGAGAGATAATTAAGTGTGAAACTTGTCAGGTGATTTTTTAAAATAAATCTTTAAACGAACGTCTTTGTGGTGGGGTTATTCGAGACAGCTGATATGTGTTTGAGGGGCCTATGGAAAATCTTTACGCCTTTATCCTCATCCAGACCTCAGCCATTATTTAAGGTTATTTTTCCCTTTTATAAGGAAAGCTAAGCAGCCTTTGGCAAAGCTGCGGAGGCTTGATCAATAAGAGCCTTAAAGGCTGCTCCATCCTTTACTGCAACATCAGCTAAGACTTTTCGATCAACAATAATTCCTGCTCTGGTGAGACCGTTGATAAAGCGACCGTAGGTCATTCCATGTTCACGAACGGCTGCATTAATGCGTTGTATCCATAAGGATCTAAAGTTTCTCTTTTTAACTTTCCTGTCGCGATAATTGTATTGAAGTGCTTTCTCGACAGCCTGTTTGGCCACACGAATGGTATTTTTGCGACGGCCATAATATCCTTTTGCTGCTTTAAGAACTTTTTTATGCTTTGCGTGAGCAACAACCCCGCGTTTTACGCGTGCCATAGAACTTCTCCAATAATTTTAAGCGTGACTGCTGTAGTGATTGCGTAACTTATTTTCTCTTTTGTTAGAGCAGTTTTTTTCCTTAACGGTGATAGGGCATATACTTTTTAACAATTCCTGCATCTGAATCATTTAAGACCATGGTTCCTCGGGCTTGTTGAATAAACTTAGAAGTTCTTTTTATCATGCCATGACGTTTTCCAGCTGCTCCTGCTTTCACCTTGCCGGAGGCGGTAATTTTGAAACGCTTTTTAGCGCCACTTTTTGTCTTGAGTTTGGGCATTTCATTCCCCTTTGTCTTGCAAATATAAAAGTCGTTATTAAAAATTGAGACGAGATCTCTAAAAATCACTTCATCCCTAAGTAGGGGATGGCCCCATACTTTTAAGGACATCCCATACTTCTAAGGCATAATGTTACTAGTAGGCTAAAGGCCGTCTTGGCATGCCCTGCAAGACAACTTTGATCAGTCTATAGGCAATCCAAAAATCTCGTGCAACAGGTTCATGCACTTTGCATGGGGTTCGATGGGAGTTGCAGCTACGTCAACTCTTTGCAGTCTAAGATGTGCCTTTGCTGCAATGTTTCCCTTTCATGCTGGTTGAGATCAAAGCCAGTTGGCGGATTTTCCTAAGATTTCTCCCTGTCAACACCCCACTCTGTAATGTGTAAACTTCTCATGTTTCAGGAAGGAGTGCCGAGGAAATTGGCTCTAATAAAAAGAATAATTTGCAGATTAGAATTCAGAAAACTTTTTTGGGAGGGTCCTCTCACAGAAAATATTGCCTTCTTTTTAGGAGGGGGAGAAAGGCTAATCATCTTTTTATGGTGCCAACTTAAGCACCTATGAGGTCTTGGCTTCCCATAATTTTTAAGACTTTGAGGTGTGGAAATCCTTGCCTTTAGGGAACTCTCGGTCCATATACACCCTATCGAACACGCCTTGGTTTACTCTGCGACAGCACTTCGTGCGCTGACACTAGACGTCTCCATTGCGCGATTTGATGTTATCTCCGAGGGAAATCTTTGGAGGAGTTTACTTGGCTTTGGAGGCACTATCTATGTCGACTGGTACCGTGAAGTGGTTCAACGGGCAGAAGGGCTATGGTTTTATACAGCCAGATGAGGGCGGAAACGATGTTTTCGTTCATATTTCAGCTGTTGAGCGTGCCGGTCTTTCTTCCCTGCGTGAAGGTCAAAAGATATCTTTTGATACTGAGCGTGGCCGCAACGGAAAGATCGCAGCAATTAACCTACGTCCGCTTTAGGTCTGTTAGTTTTTGCAAGATCACACTATAGAGGGGGCAGATTAGGTCTGCTCCCTCTTTAATTATTAGGGATCTAACGCCATTCAGAGGAGAAATATGGCTAAAGAAGAAATGCTTGAGTTTGAAGGTGTTGTTGTTGAAGTTTTGCCCGATGCTCGTTGTCGGGTGAAGCTTGAAAATGGCCATGAGGTGATTGCTTACACCGCGGGACGCATGAAAAAAAATCGCATTCGTATTTTGGCAGGGGACAAAGTCACAGTTGAAATGACGCCTTACGATTTAACGAAAGGCAGAATAAACTTTCGCCATAAAGATGCACGGAGCGGATCTTCTGCTGCAGATTCAGATGCACCAAGAACAAAAACACGCCGCTAATTTTTAAGTCCATCTCAACTTTTTCTAGAATATCTTGAAGGGAAAATAGCGAGCGATAAGCTCTTCATACTTTCCATTCCTTCTTAAATTTTGAAGGGCATTGTTGAGGAGTACTTTAATTTGAGGGTCGTTGTATGGAATAGCAATTGCTATTCCATCTCCAAAGAATTTTGGTTCAAGGTAGGCTCCTCCTCTTAATTCGCAGCATCGACGTGAAAGAGTGCCATTTATCCAGAACGCAAGGGAAATTCCATCTTCAAATAAGTATTCCGTTTTTCCTTGCATCAAGGCATCACGGGCCTGCTCGTTACTTTCGAATGTTTGTATCGTGCTATTCTTAAAAAACGCTTTTAAATATGCCTCGTGCGGGCTGTCTTTTGCTACCGCTATCGAGCGGCCATCAAAACTTTCTGGGTTAACTTCTTTTTTTTCCGCTGAGGTTTTTGCAGCAAAGCGTCCTGGAGTGTAAAAATAGCGATCAGTGAAATCAACCTCCCTAAGAGATTTTGCCGTCACGGCATGCCCTGCAATCACCGCATCTGCCTCACCCTTTTTTAAGGCATCAAATAATTCTTCCCATGGTCTCACCTTAATATCACAGGCAGCATTCGCTTCAGCGCAGATGGCTCCAGCAAGGTCTACATTAAAACCTGTAAGCTTGCCCTCGTTATCGATATAATTAAAGGGAGGATAGTCTCCATCGGTCATAAATCGAATAACAACGCGCCGTGGTTGATCGGGGAGACGTGGCTCTTGAGCAAAGAGGGGAATGTAATTTGCTACAAAGAAGAAGGAGGAAATAAATGTTATGAAAGAGGTTCGCAAAATAGGTGCAATTTCATCTTTCTTATTTATTCCAATTCTCATTTTATTATCTCTCTTCAAGAGAGGCTTACTTCAGGTGATACCTCAATGACATCATTCATATTCTCAATCAATCAAGTCTTGCGTTTGATAAAAGCGAGTATGTATGGCACTTTATGATTTATATTCTCTAAGCCTGAGGGACGCTAATTCTGACTTTAAAAATAAAATATTTTTTGAGAGAGGAAGAAGCCTCGCTTTACACAGGGGTTGAAGGGTAGGCGTTTTGGATGCGAAGAGGATAAGTGGAGCGGACGAAGGGAATCGAACCCTCGTATGCAGCTTGGGAAGCTGCCGTTCTACCATTGAACTACGTCCGCATATTTCTTTCGTTAGCACAATCCTAAAGGGAGGAAAAGATTATGATTGTTTTGGCATCAGGACGGAGTATCTTCTGAGCAACGCAGAAGAGAGCTCTCCAATACTCAACTCAGTCATGAGAATATGGATCGATTTTGGGAGGCGTCCTAGTGAGTAGGCCTATATTAAGCAATGTTTTGAACAAATCTTTAGAAAAATTTGCTAATCCAGATTGGACTGCAAAAGGCGAGCCTAGGGCCACGGTTTCTCTAAAGAGATTAGAAATGCTCTGGATTAATACAGGCACTCTTTGCAATATTACATGCCAAAATTGTTATATCGAATCCAGCCCAACGAATGACAGGCTCTCATATATTAAAGCCGAAGAAGTGAAGCCCATTTTTGAGGAGGCGCATGGTTTTGGTGTGCAAGAAATTGGCTTTACAGGAGGAGAGCCTTTTTTAAATCCTGAACTCGAACAAATAGTTTCAATGTCTCTGCGCTTGGGCTTTAAAAATTTGATTTTGACCAATGCCATGACCCCTATGCAGCGTCCTCAAGTTCAGGAGTGGCTCTTAAAACTTAACCTGAAATTTTCGGAGAATTTAAAACTGCGCATAAGTCTTGATCATTTCAAACAAGAGCTCCACGACCAAGAGCGCGGGGAAGGGTCTTATGCGAAAACTCTACTAGGTATAACATGGCTTTTAGAAAATGGTTTTAGAATTTCGATAGCAGGCAGGTCATTTGGTGAGCAAAGTGCAGAAGATTTGCGTGATGGATATCGAAACCTTTTTAAGGTAAAGGGGTGGCCTCTTGATCCCGATAAGAGCAGTGATCTTACCATTTTTCCCGAAATGAATAGTTCAATGGATGTTCCAGAAATTACTCCCAACTGCTGGCAAATTTTGAATAAAAGTCCTGAGAGTTTGATGTGTGCAACCTCGAGGATGGTTGTCAAACGCAAGGGGGCAAAAGGGTGCGTTGTTTTACCATGCACACTCCTGCCTTATAATGAAGCCTTTGAAATGGGAGCCACGTTATCAGAGGCATCAAGAGCAGATGGGGGTATGTTCACAAAAGGAGCCGTCAAACTTGCTCATCCTCATTGTAGCAAATTTTGTGTCTTAGGTGGGGGCAGTTGTTCAGCATAAAAACCGCAAATCCCTTGACCCACAAAGATTTTTGACCCTCTACAACCTATTTCCCTTTGGAAGGCTCATGAGAATAATCTTCCTCCTCTTAAGCCTAATCCATCAACTGAGGTGATTTAAAAAGTATCCAAGGAATGCCTGTTAAAAAGAGGACAAACTTAGGACTTAAATTTGCTCTTTTTAAACATAATTCTCCAAT
>JBJTOZ010000132.1:0-7441 GCA_046074825.1 Hyphomicrobium sp. | reverse complement strand
GCCTCAGAGCAATCCTCTGGTAGGAGAACCTTCTTAAGGACTGCACGAGCATTTTTAATTTTTGCAGAAAGATCAGGTTTAATGAGAATATCCTTCATGCGAAGCCCATGAAGCGTCAGGCTGAGAGACAGACGATCGGATAGCGCAACGGGGGGCTCTTCTTCTCCTTCATCCGCTTCATTGAGAGCGATGACCCCAAAGCGTCCACCAAAGCGCGACGATATCCCATCTCTTTCGAGATCAACACAGCCACGGTCCAATGCGCGTACAATTTTAGCTGTGCGAGAGACATCAAGGCGTTCAACAGAAGGTATTATTAGAAGACCTTGATGCACCTCTGCTAGAATTCCAGAATCTACAACTGGTTTTCCCTCCGCAAGGGTGCGTGTGAGATCTAGGCCCCCAATGAGACGATCATCACCAATATTGAGAGGCAAACGACGTATTTTATAAAGGGGGGGCAGAAGATCGCGCACTATTTTTAGCCATGCCTCGCGGACAGGACCTGCCCGTGCATGCAAGAGAAGCCCCCCGATAGCGTGCGGATCTACAGCAAGGAGGGCTGCGCAAAGATATGCTTCTTCCCATCTGCAGGGGGCCTGATCCGTTTTTGTTTTCATATCATCAAGCGCTCCCCTGCTGCTCCAAAGAGCTCGCTTAATGCGCGTTCGACGCGCGGACCCGCCTCAGGACTTGAGAGTGGAGTGCGCTTCAGACGATGACGCAGGGCTAGAGGGGCAACACGACGGAGATGAACATCTTCAACCTCATTGGCATTTTCCAGAGCAGCCAAAGCGCGTGCAGCTCGCAGAAGCGTTAGTTCTCCCCTAAGTCCATCTGTTCCCACTTCCATGCACAGCTGTGTCACTCGCTCTAGAGCGTGCTCGCTTGTATGGATTGTATCCAGTCGGGCCTGTGCTGAGATGATGTGGTTGCGCAGATGCAATTCTTCTTTTTCCCATTTTGCAAGAAATGCTGCGGGATTTTTTTCAAAGGTATCTCTCCTGCGCACCACCTCAATGCGTGTTTTCACATCTTGAGGTGTAAAAACTTCGACATAAAGACCAAAACGATCGAGTAATTGAGGTCTCAGTTCTCCTTCTTCAGGATTTCCCGTACCGACCAAAACAAAGCGTGCAGGATGACGAACACTCAAGCCCTCACGTTCAACCACATTCTCCCCTGATGCTGCCACATCAAGGAGAAGATCAACCAGATGATCTTCAAGAAGATTAACCTCATCAATGTATAAAAATCCACGATGCGCACGTGCTAAGAGGCCTGGTTCAAAAGCTTTTTCTCCATGCACTAAGGCCCGCTCGAGATCAAGAGCGCCAATTACGCGATCCTCTGTTGCCCCTAGGGGTAGATCAACAACAGGAACAGAAACTTGAGAGATGTTTTGTTTTGAAGAAGTCTCGACGTGCGAACATCCCTGTTGAGGGGCGCAATGAAAGCGACACCCTTCTACGACAGGCATTGGCGGCAGAAGAGCTGCAAGGGCGCGGACGGTGGTCGATTTTCCTGTGCCACGGTCTCCAAAAACAAGCACGCCTCCGACTTTCTGATCAATGGCTGAGATCAGAAGGGCAAGCTTCATGTCATCCTGTCCAACGATAGCGGAGAAGGGGTAAATCGGGGTCATGGCTGCGTTCCAATCTTAATATAGTTAGTCTTTATCTTTTCAACTGCTTTACTCTTTGGGAGATTGTTTCGTTGAGAGAAGCTCTTTTTTGGAAATGCAATTCTCGAACGCTCCCTCCAGTGTGTTTTGAGATAAAAAAGATGACAGACAAAAGCTCCTAAAAGGGTAGCGGCGATCAAGGGGATGGATAAAGAGGTAAGAGCACTTCGTAACGCAATGAGAAGAAACAAGCCTGCGAGCTGATGGGGAAGATATTCTCCGATTTGAGGCCCTCGCCCCATTTTTTGTTTTATGTATAGGACAAAGAGCATCTCGATCGCCATGACGACGATGATAAGATCAATTATCCCCCCACTCGTGATCATCTGCTCCATTGTCTCATTATCCTTAAATCAGACCCCATATGTATTTTTGCACCATTTTAAGGAGCTACCACGCCAAGGAGATGGGCCATGTCTTTAATAAAAATACGAACGTGCGCCATCGGTTTTGTGCGCACGAGTTTTTTGTGCATGTATGCTTGCCACGTCAGAGTTTGGACGTCAGGATCACGACACATCGTGACAAATCTTTCCCGACGGGAGTCATTTCTATACCAAAACCGTTGCATGATGCCGAGAACCCAAAAAACTCTTCCATGGGCTTTCATAAAACGTTTGCGTGCCTTTGACAGATGCTTACTCTCTCCAGTTTTCAGGACTTCAGAAACAGCTTCCGCAACCATACGACCTGAAAGCATGGCGTAGTAAATGCCCTCTCCTGATGCAGGCGCCACAACGCCTGCGGCATCTCCTGCAACAATGACATCCCGCCCGTTGTCCCAACGTTTTCTTGGTCTAAGAGGAATTGGGGCTCCTTCTTTACGTATAGTTGCTGTTGTGTTGAGACCCGTGATCTCCCGTAAATCAGCGACAGCTGACCTTAAAGAAAAACCTTTATGGGCAGAGCCAGTTCCAACACTTGTGGTTTCACCATGAGGAAAAATCCATGCATAAAAATCTGGAGATAGGCTGCCCTTGTAGTAGACGTCACAGCGGTGGCCGTCGAAGGTGTCGTTATTTGTTAATTTAGGACTACGTATGATTTCATGGTAGGCAAAAACAAAAGGAGGAGCTTCTTCCGAGGGAAGAGCTTGGCGTGCAACGGCTGAAGATGCACCATCTGCACCAATAACGAGACAAGTACGTACAGTTTCTGTTACCTCAAATCCATCATCAAGATGTTTTTTGAAAGTAACAAGAACAGTGCCGTCATCCTCTCTTGTCAGGTTGTCAAATGTTCCTGTTCTTCTTGTTGCTCCAAATTCGGCAGCTCTTTCTCGCAACCATTCATCAAAGGTTTCACGATCAACCATTCCAACAAATCCTCCATCTATTGGCATGTCGGCAAGCCGATCTTTAGGAGAGACAATGCGTGCAGATTGAATGCGTGCTTTGAGAAGATGTTCTGAAATTTCGAATTCTTGCAAAAGTATCGGAGGAATAGCGCCTCCGCATGGCTTAATACGACCTGCCCGATCGAGCAGAAGAACACTATGTCCTTCTTTTGCAAGATCTGTCGCTGCTGTTGCGCCTGCAGGACCACCTCCGATTACTACTGCATCAAATTTATCCATGGTTCCTACCTTTATCCTCTCTATACTTAGTCTTAATTACTGTGGTGCTGTAGCATGAATGAGAGTAGCGTTTGTGTTCGTTTTTATTTGAGTTTTTTTCATAAAAGTTTTTTGGTCCTGTGCGGGATCGCAAATAGCGCGGCTTGCTAAAAACGCTGCTCCCACGAATAAGATTGCCTCAAGTGCAAAAACAATCGTGAAGGCGTTCGTGCTCTCTTCAGTAAAATATCGGATCACATCTGCAAGAGCAGCACCTACAAAACCACCCGCGCCAAAAGCTATTGCTTGAGCAGCTCCCCACAGCCCCATTCGCATTCCTTCACGCTGCTTCTGTCCTGCTCCTGCTAATTCCATCATGCTTCCGATCGCAGCCACGGCAAAAGCGCCATTAGCAAAACCAAGCGCGATCACTGTCAAAGTCAAAGGCCACACAGGGGCAAAACGACCTGCAAGAACGAGACCAAGGAGTGCAACGGCCGATGCGAGGCATCCTCCGACAGTCCATGATTTTAAAGATCCCCATTTAACATATGAACTTCCGCAGATTGCGACGAGCAGCATGCCCAAAAAAACACCCGTGTTTTGATGCCCTGAGAGTTGTGTCGATTGTCCTGGGGTAAAAGTAAACGCAAGACCTGCAAAAGGTTCGAGGATCAAATCCTGCATGCTGTAGGCAAGCATGGATACAAAAACAAAAATTGTAAAACGTCGGACGTGGATATCGTTCCACACTTCAGCGAGCGTGTCAGAAAAATTATTTTGAGAAGCGGGTTGCAGTTGAGAGTGTACCTCATGAGTGTTCACACTTGGGCTTGGTTCAATGCCCCAAATGGCCAAGCAGGTCACCAGAAATGCAAGACAGGAGACAGCCCCAGTAACAGCAACAAGCCGTGGCATAGTAAAGGGATCAAGAGCGTTCCCTGCAAGCAGCGTCGTCACAACGAAGCCCGCAATCATCATCATCCAAACAATAGTTGCAGCGGGTGCGCGCCGAGAAGGAGCTACTCTTGTAGCAAGAAGGGCAAGAAGGGATGTTCCTGCGGCTCCAACACCGATGCCAACAAAAGTGAAAGATAGGATCGCCAAGAGAAGTCCAATCTTGAAATTCTGAGCCATCAGAGCGACAGAAAGCGCTGCTCCCGTTCCCCCAAGACCTAAGAGACCAATTCCAAAGAGGATCCAGGGCGTTCGTCTGTTTCCTTTATCGGAACCATATCCCCATCGCGGTCTTAAAAATTGCAGGCTATAATGCAAGGCCACCAGAAGACCTGGGATGACAGCAGCAAGACTTAGTTCTATGACCATAACCCTATTGATAGTCGAGGTTGTCAGGACCACTATAGATCCAAGGGCAGTTTGAATAAGCCCCATACGAAAAATGCCAAACCAGCCAAGGGGAGTTGTTTCTGTCATGAAAGCCCTCCCACATCTGGGCGGATCGCGAAAGCAGACAGCATCATTCCTGTAACATAAAGAGTAATACCTGTTGCATTATACCAAGGGGCATAAGCACGAGGGTCCTTGAGAAGAATTTTCATTAAAATGATTTGTCCAACGAGAATGGCACCGACAAGACCTGCAGCGAGAGGATGACCCCAACTACTCAGCAATAGGACGACTACAAATTGAGAAAGAGCCATAAAAAGACAGGCCAGTGTCGCTGCCTTATCGGGGCCTAGCTGAACGGGAAGAGAGCGAATACCAAGTTTTTGATCACCTTCTATTGCTTTAAAATCATTGAGGGTCATGATTCCGTGCGCACCAAGACTATAGAAAGCAGCAAGGAATAGGATTTTTGCATCTGGCAAACTTTTGGACATCACAAGAGCGCCAGTAAACCAAGGAAGACCTTCATAGCATGCGCCGCAGGCGGCATTTCCAAGCCAACCGTTGCGCTTTAATCTTATCGGCGGTGCACTGTACGCCCATGCTAGCGAGAGCCCGACGCAGGCGGCAAGAAAGCCCCAAATACCAAGGAACGTCGAAACAATGAGTGACAACAACGTCCATACGACTGCAATGGTGAGGCCAAGACGGTGAGGGATGCGACCTGAAGGAATGGGCCGAGTGGGTTCATTGATGGCATCTACGTCGCGATCAAACCAATCGTTGACGGCTTGACTTGTTCCACACACGAGTGGGCCCGCAAGGAGAATTCCAATGACAACCAGAGGCCAACGCTGCCCCGATCCATCGAAACCTGAGGAGACAACTCCACATGCAAGAGCCCACATGGGTGGAAACCATGTAATCGGCTTTAAAAGCTCGATCACCGCTGAGGGTTCAAAACGCACGACCGTGGAAGCTGGACTAGACATCTTGAAAAATCTAATTCGAGGAACAAAAAGTGTCAATTAAACATTACACTTTTGTATCATGAATGACAACTAATGTTGACACTTTATTTTTTATCAGAATTTTTGATGCCAATTCTGAAAGTTTTCTTCGTGTTTGCAGCAATTCCAGAGATTTTACACGTAGATTCATAAGGTTAGTCGGTGTCTAGGTCGCCCATTCCGTGCCGGCGCAATTTGGAATAGAGACCTTGACGGCTTAATCCCAACATTTCAGCTGCGGAGGCGCGATTGTCGTCCGTCAGCTCCAGTGCAGCCTCAATACACAACCGTTCAATCATATCGGTCGACTCGCGCACGAGATCTTTCAAAGGAACGCGTCCTACAAGTTCAGTGAGCTGCTCAACGGAGCGAGGAAGAGTCCGACGGGCATTTAGCGTCGTATCTGTGCGTCGTGTGGTTCTGCGCACAGTCATACCAAAGCAAGGTTGCGTGCCGCTCGTTATTGCGACAGCTGAAATCTCCACATCTTCGGAAGTTCCATATTCTCCTCGAACAACTGTTGAGAATGTGCGGACTTCTCCGCGTTCTTTGAGATTTTTTCCGAGCAATGACATATCGATGGGATGTCGGCCGACCCAACGATCAATGATTTCCCCGCGAACCTGCTCCTCAGTTGCAAGTTGTGTCATTTCAACAAAGGCATTGTTTGCACTTAAAATACGTCGTTCTTGATCGGTAACTACAAACCCATCTGCTATCTTCTCTATTACATCCAAGAGACTTGCTCTTTCGTGCAAAACAGAGCCTGCATGCTCAGTGGCTGGGATCAGTCTTACTAGCAGGTGAGCAGTGTTTTCTTGACGAAAGAGAGAGGCAGAGACAGCGACATCTGCTTTGGAATGCTCAAGTACGGCTACAATCTCATCAGCTTGTCCAGTCGATTTTAGGGCCGTAATATAACTTTGAACTCGGCGCTGCGTCTCAGAAGTGAAAAATTCCTGAAGAGAGTGCCCTGCCAGACGTTTAGAGCTTTTGCCAAAAAGTTTTAAAGCGGCAGGATTGATCTCAAGAATACGATTGTTTACGGCATCGATGATTAGGACAGCTTCGGAAGAGATCTGAAAAAGAAGACGGTAGCGCGTTTCAGCATTACGTAGACGAGAATACTCCTGCTCCATCGTCTGCTGCGTATCGATCAACTTTTGTTGCATGGAAGAAATAGCGCGCAAATCTCTACCAACTGCTAAGACCTTACCGCTTTTGCTGATTTTAATTGTTGCGTAGCGGATTGGCAGATCGATCCTACGTCCAAGGGAGTGGTTGATTTCTCGTCCGCTCAAAGAGGCAATGGATCCTGCTTCACTTAAGAGTTGTTCCACTTTAGAGCGACTTTCTGTTGTGACGGTTTCAATCCAAGGCTGCCCAAGCCATTTGAGGCATCCTTCACGAATTAAATCCTCCGTACTCAAGGAAATATCGCGAATAATCCCTTTTGCATCAAGAACAAGGGCAATGTCAGCAGAAGCAGCGAGGACCTTTGCGGCGGAATCTGCCCCAAGATCGCCAAGATTTTTTTTGGGTGCACGAAACGGCTCGATGCGCTTGGAGGAGGTTCGAGTTTCCATGCTTGTCTACCGCAACCTTTAATTTATGTTCCTCAGAAAACTTGGGAACTCTTTACTCGCAAACCAAACTGTTTTTGCATTTGCAAGATTGCGCTGTGTCCATCCTTCGCTGTTCCATCTGCTCCAAGGTGGGATGCTAGATTCGCATTTTCCAGAAAAATAGCACCTCCCACTAAAATCGTCACAGAAGTGTTAAGAGACACCTTACGTAGGGTTTCAAGCATTGTGTTCATCTGATCTAGCGAGGATTCGCATCCTG
>JBJTOZ010000131.1:0-2588 GCA_046074825.1 Hyphomicrobium sp. | reverse complement strand
AATCGGATGCTTTGGCGTGCGCCCCATGGTTGCCGAGTTAGGAAAAAATCTGCCCCTTCCGCGCATTGTGATTGTGGGTGAGCCCACCGAAATGAAAGTGGTCGACGCCCATAAAGGCCCCATACGTTGGCAAATGGATATTAAAGGACGGCCTGCGCATTCAAGTATGTCTCACCTTGGTGTTAATGCCATTACGTGGGCAGGTCATCTTTTAGGAGAACTTTCTAAAATCGAAGAGGACTTAAAACACAAAACTCTAGATCCGCGCTTTGAGCCACCCTACTCAACATTTCAAGTGACGAAAATTGAAGGTGGGACTGCGTCGAATATTATCCCATCTTCCTGCACTTTAGGGTTTGAGGCACGCGCTCTTGATGCGGACGAAATTCCCTACATCGAAGATCGAATTCAAAACTTTATCACAACCACGTGTTCCAAACAAATCTCCCAAAAGGCGCCCGAGGCCGGCATTTCTTTTTTCCGCACAAACTATGTCCCACCTTTTAAAACTGAAAAAAATTCTGAGGCGGTAGCTTTAGCGCTTGCTCTTGGAAGTCAGAACGAAACTGCCGCTGTCTCATATGCGACGGAGGCAGGCTTTTTTCAAAATGCTGGATCTTCTGCGGTTGTTTGCGGTCCAGGCCGTATTGCAGAAGCCCACACCGCCAATGAATGGATCGCTGAAACAGAATTGGAGAAATGCTTACAGTTTCTCAAAAAATTAGGGGAATGGTGTGCCCATTGAGAAAATAAAAGTCTAAAATTTTTCTAGGTTCCACAAAAGGTCTGGTGCACAATTTCCTCGGGCTGAGGCGGCTTTGTTAAATCCTCAATGTCTTCCCGCCCATCAAAGGGATGAGCAAGAGCTTCTACAAGACGATGAAATGGACGAAAGTTCTGATGCGTGATAGCCTGTTGGATTGCTTTTTCAATTTGATGATTACGAGGAATAAGAACGGGATTAACCAAACGCATGCGATGAGCCCTCTCCTCTGGACTTCCCATTTTTGTTTCTAAGCGCTTGCGCCACCGTTGAAGCCAGTCTGCAGGGATCTTGGTATCACTGAACAGATATTTAAAACGCTCTTCCGCTTCTCCTTTTTCGACCACATCGCATAGCTGACGGAATACTAAGGTAAAGTCAGCCTTGCCTTGTGCCATTGCGGTCAAAAGATCTTCAAAAAGTGAGACATCGGAAGGCTCAAAGGGATCAAGGCCAATTTTGCGCGCATACCCCTCCGAAATTTCTTTTCTAAAAGCTGAAGGAAAACTTTCGATGACTTCATGCGCTATCCTTTTTGAATCTTTGAAATCCGAAGCTAGAAGAGGAAGGAGTGTCTCTGCAAATCGCACAAGGTTCCATTGCGCAATTGCAGGTTGGTTGGCATAGGAATAACGTCCCCCATGATCAATGGAACTGAACACTGTTGCAGGGTGGTAGGCATCCATAAAGGCACAAGGGCCAAAATCAATTGTCTCTCCCGAAATCGAAGTATTATCCGTGTTCATGACGCCGTGAATAAAGCCAATCAACATCCAACGCGCAATAAGATGAGCCTGTCGCTGCAGAACCTCCGCAAGCAGATCTCTGTACGGTTCAGATCTTTTTCGGAGGTCAGGATAATGACGGTCGATTACATAATCTGCCAGAAGTCGGAGTGCCTCCTCATCTTTTCGGGCAGCAAAAAATTCAAACGTGCCGACGCGAATATGACTGGAGGCCAGGCGAACAAAAATCGCACCTGGTAAGGGAGCCTCGCGATAAACCCACTCCCCAGTTTCCAAAGCGGCAAGCGCGCGTGTTGTGGGAATACCTAAGGCTGCGAAGGCCTCACTCACAATGTATTCACGCAAAACAGGACCAACAGCTGCTCGCCCGTCTCCTGAACGCGAAAACGGCGTGCGACCAGATCCTTTGAGGTGAATGTCCCACCGCTTTCCCCAGCGATCAAGAACTTCTCCAAGCAAGAGGGCGCGACCGTCCCCTAATTTGGGAACAAAGTTGCCAAATTGATGTCCCGCATAGGCCATAGCAATTGGTGCACTTCCTTCGACCACTTTGTTACCTGAGAGAATCGCAATCCCTTCTGACGAGGAGAGAGCTTGAGGATCAAGACCAAGGTCCTGTGCAAGACGATCATTCAATCGAATAAGACGAGGGGCTTCCACATGCAAAGGGGTGCTTCGCGAAAAAAACCTTTCAGGTAAGCGCGCATAGGACGTATCAAAAGGAATGAAGACGGATCTGGTTTGGTTCATGGGAGCACAAAAAAGTGCTTTTCAAAAAAGAAATCTTTTCCAAATTGGAATTTTATTTTACGGGGCCAGGCAGTAACCGACAAGTGTCCTAGCAGGAATATACAAAGAAGCGAAGCCAAAAAGCGCAAGAGAGAGGCCTACCAAGATCTGCACTGATCTTCTCAGAGCCATCAGTTTTAATGTTGTGATGCCAAGACCTGTGAGCACCACACCAGGAAGTGTTCCTACCCCAAATCCCGCCATGACAAAAATACCCGTTAGGGGAGAGGCGGTCAGCGTAGCTGTAAACAGCGCGGCATAGACCATCGGACAGGGATTAAGTCCCCACA
>JBJTOZ010000130.1:0-16595 GCA_046074825.1 Hyphomicrobium sp. | reverse complement strand
GCTACAATCTCTTCCGGCTTGTAAATCTTCTTCGGCATGTCAATCCTCCTCGAACAAAAACTACTACTTCGATTCGGACCACTTCATTGGGGGAGGATCATAGGGGAAGTTCTTGCATAGAGACCTATTTTATAGCTCCATGTATAATAACTTGATACATTTATATTGAATATAAAAATAATTCATCACACACAATGCATTGCAATCTATAGAACAGGGAGTAATAATTAGATGACGATATAAAGAATTATTCTGAACTTTATGTGCTATAGCGGTTAACGATAATTAGTCAGACATATGAAGGTAGCTATTCTTTCAGTTCAAGACTAGCTTTTGACTATTTCAAAAGAAATTGGAAAAAAGCATTGCTGATATTACAGATATTGATGTTACAATAGCAAGAAGGTACAATTAATAGTAGAAATAGATACTATAAAGCTTAAAATACCTTAAAATCGCTTCGGAATAATCGTGAGATACAATCTCCCAAACAACATCAAAATATAAAAAGTAAATGAACACTACTATCGCAATTATTGATGACGACCCATCAGTGTTAGACTCACTTGGACTTCTTCTAAAACAGGAAGGCTTTCAAGTTCATCCCTTTCTAGATGCTGAAAGTTTTCTAAATGGTCAAGATAAAGAAGAAATAATAATATCTGATGTTCGCATGCCAAACATGAGTGGGATTGAATTATTGCATAGACTGCATGATAAAAAGTCTTTTCAACCTGTCATTCTCTTAACAGGGCATGGAGATATTGAGATGGCAGTAACTGCAATGAAATTGGGTGCCTATGACTTTATAGAAAAACCCTATTCCAAAGAGAAAATTCTTCATAGTTTAAAGTCAGCATTAGACCACACAAGAAAAAAAAACATCACACAAGGAAACCTATCAGAGTTACAACAAAGATACGATGCTTTAACTGATCGACAAAAAGAGACTATGAAATTACTGACTGAAGGTTTTTCAAACAAAGAAATTGCAAATGAATTGCACATAAGTCCGCGCACTGTAGAAATTCATCGGACATTAGTCATGGAACGAATGAAGGCTGAGAGCCTTTCTCAACTAATAAGAATGGGTATTGATTTGAAAATATTAAAAATTTCGGAAAAATGAAAGTATTATCCTACTTTATTCCTTAATAGAGATATCCTTCCTTGATGGTATCGGCCATCAAATTAAGCATGCAATCAGCAAATAAATTTTAATTCCAAAAAAGGTTTTTCTAAAAAAAGTCATTAGATCTTCCGAATTTTTATTAAAATATTGTGATATTTGCTCTTACAAAAGAACTTAAGATAATAGAAATTATAATTATTTTCGACTATTTTTCAGAGTGATTATCTGGTTGTTTTTGTCTTAAGAGAAGTCAGTTTAAAGATATTTAAAATAAATATAAGCACATGAACCAGACACATTTAATTATCATGAAGTCCTTTACTTTAGGATCTATTGGCCTTCTGTTTCTTGCTTCAAATGCACATCAAATCATTGCGCATGAATTTGTTTTTGGAACAATGGTTATTAAACATCCTGTTATCCGAATAGTTGAAGAAACGCCCCGAAAAGCAGAAGGATATGTTGAAATTTTCAATAATGGCCCCAAAAATGAAAAACTCGTTGGTGCCGCACTTGAGGGAACATCCAAAACTGGGCATTTTCAATTGCATAATAGAAATGATGCGCTCTCAAAAAGTATGTTTAGGGATGGAATTGAAATTAAAGCGGGCCAATCACTACATCTTGCCCCGCAAAAAGACGTCATTATATTTGATGAGATAACTAAAGACTATGATGAGGATACTTATATCAATGGTAGTTTAATATTCTCCTCTGCAGGTGCTGTAAAAATAGAATTTCTAGTCTCTCAAACAAAGGAGAACGTTCAAAAATTACCAAAAAAATAATTAGTTCTTAGTGTAACACCATAATTAACCTTAAGACCTGAAAATCCAAATATAAGGAATAGTTTTTTTTAATGCATTATGAAGGCTTATGAATTATCTCAATGCTTAGGGATGGGATGCTCATTAAGAGTAGATCTCGCGACCCATAGGTAAAATTCTAAGAGTGGATGCAATCGGAATGTTTTATAATATTTAACCAATAAAATACGAGAGACTTCTATGATTTCCTCAGGCCTAACACCAACTGTACTTGAAACTTTAGCAGAGAAAAGAAAACACATTGTTTGGACAGGAATTGCAATGACCATCGTTGGAATACTTGCCCTCAGCTTTCCGTTCTTTACTACAATAACAGTTGAAATTTTTACAGGATGGATTTTTTTACTAGCTGGGGCAACGACTACCTATGGAGCCTTTTCTTTACACGGAACTGGACCTTTTTTTGGACAACTGCTCTTTGGATTACTCAAAGTTGCGTTAGGAATTTACATGATTTCACATACAGAAGAAGGGATACTTGGTCTCACATTAATTTTGTCTGCCCTTTTTATGATCGATGGAGCGGTTCAATTCGGGCTCGCTCTTGAATTACGCCCTCACAGAGGATGGTTTTGGATATTTGCTTCCGGTCTTATCAGCATTTCTGTTGGACTATTAATTGCAGCTGGTTTTCCTGAAACATCTTTATTTGCCTTAGGGCTTCTTGTGGGAATTAACTTTCTTAGTACTGGAATATCCCTCATCTTCCTTTCTGGTTTACTCCCTTCTGAACGCTATTAAAAATGAAGTCCTTTCAAACAGCGAGACTTCACATTTAATATATAAACTCTATTTTGTCCCACACAGGACTTTACGATTTTATTAAACACATAATTATTTTTTAACTTTCTATTGAAGTGTTTTTTATTATATTTTTCCTATGTGAGCTATTCTTAGTTGTGGACGAACAACCTGCGGATATGAAAGTCTTATTGATGATATTAGATAGTTTTTCTCAAATAGGATTTTGTTAAAAAAAGATAGTTTGCTAGCTCAGTCTATAATTTTTCGTAAAGTTGAGTAGAGGAAAACAATTTTCCAAAAACTTCTTAAATGATGCCTCTATAAAGTACAGGCGGTGCATAACGGTATCTATATCCAAGTGCTGCATCGTACAAAAACTGTTAAGTATACAAAACGGTATACTTTCAGAAAGATTTCCCAAAAGTTGAGTCATTAAGAAAAATAAGCGTCTTATGGCAATAGGCTCATTTTGAGGCGTCTTTAGGGAGAAAGTATATGCAAAAACGTCTTCTAGTTGGCATCGCAGTTACGGCTCTTACAATACTTGTAGCAGGACCAACACTATCTTTTGCTGCTCACACACCGACCACCAAAAACCAATGTATGAAACATAAAGATATGAAGTGGGATAAAGCTTCAAAACGTTGTTTAAAAAAATGAGAATTTTCGAAATAATTGCGCAGCATAAGAAACATTGCTGCTCAATATAAGAGCCCAAACAATTAAAATTACATTTTAAGCAATAAATTCTATATTTAATGTATGGCAAAAATATATATACATGCTGCTAAGATTTCTTTCCAAATGTGATGGCAAATTGTGAAACTGCTACTTATCGAAGATGATCCCACAACAGCCTCTTACATAGTACGTGGCCTTGAGGAGGAAGGTCATACGGTTGATCATCTCTTGGACGGACAAGAGGGTCTCTCACAAGCCATGACACAGGATTATGATGTGATTATCATAGATCGTATGTTACCTGGAACTGATGGGCTCACAATTGTAAAAACTCTCAGAAGATCTGAGAGGAAAGTACCAGTATTGTTTCTTACGTCCCTAGGAGGTATTAATGATCGTGTGGAGGGACTTGAAGCTGGTGGAGATGACTATCTATGCAAACCCTTTGCATTTTCGGAACTTCTTGCTCGGATACATGCACTTTCTCGAAGACCTTCCATTAAGTCTGAGGAAACCTTGTTAAAAGTTGGCGATCTTCAGATAGATCTTATATCGCGCCGAGTTATGCGTGGTGAAAAGGAAATTGAACTTCAGCCACGAGAATTTCGATTGCTTGAAGTTCTTATGAGAAACAAAGGTCGGGTTGTAACAAAAACAATGCTGCTAGAGAGGGTTTGGAGCTTTCATTTTGATCCAAGAACAAGCGTAGTGGAGACACATATATCACGCTTAAGATCAAAAATAGATCGCCCATTCCAGGTTGAACTCATACATACTGTCCGAGGCAGTGGATACTCGGTATATGAAAGTTCTTGAATTAGTTAGAAGTACGCCGGTACGCTTAGCCGCAACATTCACTCTTCTCTTCACTGCAACTTCTTTTGCTCTTTTTGCCATACTTTATTTTGGGATTGGCTCTCGTCTTGAAGAAAATATTCGTCATCGAATTAAAGAGACGTCTGACACTTTATCTTCACTTGATAGTGAAAAAACATTCGACGAACTCGTCGATATTATCAATCGGGAAAGTTCGTCTGTAAGAGATACAGATCTTATATTGATGCTTGTTGACAAAAATGGAAGGTTTATTGCTGGAAACATTCAAGAGGCTGAATTTTTTGATGGTTGGAAAAGGTTAAAACATACAGAAATTAAAAGAAGAACCTATGACAGCAATTTAGATGAGGACTTTGTTGCAACGTGGAAAAGACTTACAAAGGGAAATCTTTTAATTGGAATTGGTGATAGAGAAGTTCGTCAATTGCACTCTTATTTGCTAGATATTCTGTTTTACGACCTTCTTTTCATCATATTTGTTACTGCCTCAGTAAGTCTCTATCTTGCAGCACGAGCACGGCAACGCATAAGATTTTTTGCCACCACACTAAACGACTTGTCAGAGGGCAAAATAGCATCCAGAATACCTTTGACAGGCTCGGGCGATGACGTTGATCAGGTTGCTGTGCAGGTTAACAAAGCGCTTAGCCTATTGCAGAAGCTAGTTGAGAATGTCAATCAATCCTCTTCTGATATTGCCCACGATCTTAAGAAACCTATTGGACGCCTAAGGCAACGATTAGATGAAGCAGCGCGTTCTTTTACAACGTCATATGAGTTGCGATCAGCAATAGAGGACGCGATCAATGAACTCGACTCTGTAACCAATACTTTTGATGCTTTGCTGAGAATAACGCAAATTGAAGCTGGAGCGAGAAGATCAAGGTTTAAATCTGTAGATTTGATTGAAATTTTGAAGGACATATGGGAGGTTTATGCTCCAGTAGCAGAAGACAGTGGGCATAAACTGGTACTCAATTTACCTAATACTGGTGCTCTCGCAATGAAAGGCGACTATGAACTTATTGTGCAGCTTTTTGCAAACCTAATTGAAAACTCTATCTGTCATTGCTCAAGTGGAGCGATAATTGGACTTACACTCGAAAAGAAAGACAACACTATCTCAGTGACCGTAGCGGATAATGGTCCAGGAATCCCAGAACATGAGAGGGAAAACGTGTTTCGAAGGCTCTATCGCCTTGAAGCTGCTCGCTCAACTCCTGGAAGCGGGCTCGGACTCAGTTTAGCCAAAGCTATTGCAGTTCTTCATGACGCTACACTTATCCTTTCTGATAATAATCCTGGACTTAAGGTATCAGTCGAGTTTCCTAAGCAGAACATTTCGAATATGATAAATTATAAATATCAGTAGCGGTTAATAACCAGTAGCACTTAATAAACAGACCTAGATATCCATACCCTTATGTTTTCTTCTGAAATAATTACAACCTCAATATTTTAAAAAAGAAATTTTAGGAGTGAATACAAAACAGATAAAAAATTAAGAATAAACCTAATAGGAAATAATATAAAACTGGTTGCCATACCAATAAAATACCATCCTCCTGCTAGAACAATAATAGGTGATGCTGCACCAATCAGAATTTTTTTGAGTGTATCACTGTCTAAAATGGGAATATTTAGAATTCTTTTTGGGGACTCTGAACTCATCCCATAAGATCTTTCCTCTTCTCCTGCTATTGGAATGCTTACTTTAGCCTCACGGGTTGTTCTAATTTTATTTGACACACAAGTCTCCATGAATAATCAAGTTCAAAAAACGTGTTAATACAAAAGCGAAAATATAAAATTTAATTCTATCATGAGATTTTAGAGGCTTTTGTCAATTTCAAAATGCCTTATATGATTAAAATCAACGCAATTTGCAAAAAACGTTTGACGTCTTAAGAGTATCCAACAAGGTAAAGGAAAAAATGCGGATCTCGGCAAGACTTATCAATAAATTTCTTTTGCTCTCTTAAGCAAAAAAAGCCAATATGAGCCTTTTTAACCTATTTTAAATGATTATTCTAGTACGCTGAATTTCCTAAAATTTCAGGCACGCTATAGATTAGAAGATAAAAAGAATATCACTAACACCAATTTACAGTGTGCGGAAACTGTTAGAAAGGTCTCATATACTTAAATATATTTTGTATCTGTAAAGAAAGAGATTGAGACATTATAAATGCGTTCTCCTAAAAAGACTTTTTAGTAAAAAACATTAGTTTCCTCAATAAAAAAACGAGAACCTCTATTGGGAATTAAGGCTTGCTCCCATGAAAAACAACACAAGAATGAAATCAAAATCATCTATAAAAAAAGGAAAAAAAGGTGGTAAAAGCGCGGCGCCTCACAAGGATAAAAATAATAAATCCTTAGCAACACAAAGGGCTGAGTTAAGAAAGGAGAAGGAATATGAGAAATATGCTGTTCTCCTCAATAAATTACTGACCTCAGAAATGACCGAAGAGTGCCCTGTTATATTAAACACCTCTATTGCAGAATTGCAGGACATGAATTTCTCAGAAAGAGAGCGGGAAAGTATGATTACTGTTCTGAATGCTGAAAAAATTAATGCTCCTATATTGAGCGGAACAGTGAAATTAAGATACCGCATTGAACTTGCGGCTGCACTTTTGACATTTGTAATCAGTAAAGCTCAAAGCGCCTGTGAAACCCATCGCATATCAAGACCAAATAATTTTGTAGAAATGCTTTTAGGTTTAACTGTCAAAAGAGCAAAAGAAATTCTCAATCAGAGAAATAGCTGAAGAGATGATGGGGAATAGATCCTTTAGCATCGGCAGTACGTAACATCTATAATAGCAAGGCTCAAAAAGAAGACGCTAATGAGCTTATAGTTTTCTTGTCTTCTGCTGATACTACATCGCCAACATTCTGAGAACTTGCGCTGACCTTGTGGCCCAAAGCTTCAAGTGGGATAGTAATCATACAAAGAGCGGTGCCTCGTAAGTAAATCTTCTCCCCGTTCTCATCTGTGGTTTCAAAAACTTCATTTTCTTCAACACTTGTATCAAGCGCAATTAACAGATTTCTAAGAGGTGTCTGATCTGGATCATCAAAGGAGTTAGTAGAATCTTTGTCTACATAGGCTGCACGAGAGTTCTGAAAAGAGGAGAACCATAAATTCATATGGAGCTTCTCCCCAGAAGACATAGATATTTGTTTTTCATTATTCATATACGGGGGGGCAATCAAAAACTGCCAATAGATGATTTCTGGGACTTTCAATGCTACCGAATATTGAGCTGTATCAAAAACGGCAAAGAGTTTGGATCTTTCAGTTATAATTCTCTCTAACCTGTACTTATCTGCACCAGAAATAACCATTTCATGGTGATGGCCATTTTTTAAAAGAAAACTAAAAGTCCAGACAATTAGATCCCCCTCATCACTCGCTTCAACTGAGTTCCATCTCAAAGTGGGATCCTCATCTGTGTAAGCTTGAGCATTTTCATTAATTTTCGCTACTTGTCGTCTTAGGAGAGAATAGATATCTTTACCGGCTTTTCCAAGCATAGAAGCCATCTTTGGTGTTAGATCATGAATGATATATTGTTTTGCAGCTGATGCATTAATCTTATTTATGCCCGCTGTTGCTGCATCTTTGAACTGATTTAAGAGAACAGAAGATTTATCTTTTTCTGCCATATTGCTGTTATCGTCGACCATGTAGATCCTCATTCAAACACGATCCTAAAATCGTGTGTAATTAATCGATAGTCTTTTTCCCATGCACGAGAATGTATAACTAGATTGGTTGATGCATAGGGAATTTTTGTATCTTTGTACTCATTTATCTTCCTAGTCTAGGTAAATAACAACGGTCTTAGTTCTTAGTTTGGTAAACATTGTTTCTTGCAAAAAAGAGGTTGATTATCTGATTTTAGACTTGCATATGAAAAGTCCTCCTAAATTATTTAGGAGAACAGCATGCCCCTTTTCTTTGCCATGATTGGACCGCATCATCCAGAAGGATTATTCATCTCGCTAAGGGCAAGCGGGTTGGAATGAAAAAACTCCAACTCTTAATGATTTATCCGTAAGATCAACTTAGATAAATTCAATATATTATAGCAGATAAATTCTTCAACAAAAAAAACACAATTTACCTAGATTTCCAATAGTTCATGCTTTTTTAAATTTACAAATTTTAAAAACGCTGTCTAATTTTTACTCACTATTAGATTAAGTTCCATAATTCATTATTGAATGAAACAACACCTTGTTAAATTTTTAGGAGGCCTTTGCATTGGGATATGAATTTTTCCTCATTTTATGGGCCTTCCACGGTTGGGTAGGCATAACGTATGAGGATATAGCAGAACGAAAGGGATGGGAAACATTGCTGTTCTTTGACTCCCATCGATCCCACCTTGATGCTTTAACCAAAGCATCCTTTGTTCAAGTCCCATTCGCATTAGGATTAGCGTGGGCCTCTGGAGGGCTAATTAAAATACTCTATATTCTTTTAGCCAGTTACATTTTAGCTGCTTTCGCAATAGAATTTTTAAAAAGCTCCATCCAATGGATCTGGATTTCTCTTTATCTGCTTTGGATAATTGCTATCCCCATCGTTTACTTTACTCTGTAGTTGGGGAGGGAGTTAAAAGTTTCAGGAGAAATGAGATTATCTCTTTGAGTACTTAGGCAATTTTAAAAAAGCCTCTCTTAATAAAATGATGAAAGATAGTTTTTTTTGATATTCAAGTGCGGAATATTTAGTATTTCTCGAAATACACAGATACTGCTAAACTAGCTCAACCCTGCGTTTGTATCTTTATCTAAGAAAGACAACATACCACCTGAAATATTTTTCACTTTAAACCCATGCTGTAGAAGTACTCGGGTTGCGTAATACGCTCTCTGACCTGAGCGACACAATACATGAATTTCTTTTTCCTTAGGCAATTCTTTTAAACGGGTACGAAGTTGTCCTAGAGGAATATGATACGCTTTTGGTATATTTTCTTGTTCTAGTTCTGCAGGTTCTCTGACATCCAGCAAAAACTCACTAGTGGCTTTCTCCCAATGGCTGAGCGGCATATCTCCCCTCAGAACATCAGCAGCAATCATACCAGCGAAATTTATAGGATCTTTAGCACTCCCAAATTGAGGAGCATAGCACAACTCTGCTTCCTCTAAATCATAAATTGTTGCGCGAAGCTGTATCATAGCAGCAAGTGTGCTAATCCTTTTGTCAACTCCATCTTCTCCAATGGCCTGAGCACCAAGAAGCAAACCATTTGATTTCCTAAAGATCACCTTCATCTTTATCATCTTTGCGCCCGGGTAATATCCAGCGTGAGAGTTAGGATAAAGATATATCTTTTCGTAATCAGTATCTTTGAGTTGTAATAATTTGCGTTCAGTCATACCCGTCCATGCGACTACAGATCCAAAAAGTCCTACTATAGCAGTCCCTTGTGTTCCTCTATATTTTGATGGGCGACCTGCTATGACATCAGCAGCAATCCTGCCTTGACGATTTGCAGGTCCTGCAAGAGCAACAAGCTCCCAATGACCCGTCATGAAGTCTTTAACCTCAATCACATCACCTACAGCAAAAATATCAGGATCGCTTGTTCTCATCTGTTCGTTGACACGAATTCCCCCAAGCTGTCCAATTTCAAGACCAGCACACCGAGCAAGTTCAATGTCTGGGCGCACTCCTAGAGCAAGGATCACAATATCTGCAGAGAGTGCACTACCATTTTTAATTTCTACTTTTAGAGTACCGCTCGCCTCTTTCTTGAAGCCTACAACCTCAGTGTTTACCATCAAATGGATATGGTTCTGTATTAAGTGTTCCATTACCAAGTGTGCCGTTTCCCAATCAATCATTGGGAGAACTTGATCCCCTTTTTCAATTAAAGTCACTTCATGACCAAGATGAAGGAGATTTTCTGCCATCTCCAAACCAATAAAACCGCCCCCAACAACGATTGCTTTTACTTTGGGTTTTGAAGAACCAACTTTGACATTCTTCAGCCAAGCTCTAATATTTCTTGCATCAGGAACGGTTCTGACCTCAAAAATTCCTGGTAAATCGATACCTTCAAAAGGGGGACGTATAGATTTCGCGCCAGGAGAAAGAACAAGCTTGTCATAGGTCTCAGAGATTATCTCACCTGTGGCTCTATTTTTAAGCTTTAGAAGTTTTTCACGCGGGAGAATTTCAGTTACTTCACATTGCGATCTGACATCTATGGCAAAGCGTGATTTAAAAAGAGCACTGTTTGCGACTAACAGACTCGCTTCATTTTCAATAATCCCCCCAACATGATAAGGTAAACCGCAGTTCGCATACGAAATGTAAGGGCCTCTTTCTATGAGCAGAATTTCAGCTTTTTCATCAAGACGACGCAAACGTGCCGCACAGGAAGCACCACCAGCAACACCACCAACAATTACAACCTTCATGATACGATTTTCATGACCCGATGTGGAATAAATTGATTACATTTAATAATTGGATCAAATCTCAAGCAATCATCAGCTCTTTCAGAACTCAAGGCTTGATATGGATATGATCAAGAGTATGGCCTGTTTTAAAGTTTTCTACCATTTGGCAATAAGCCGCTTCTAAATGCTTTGTATAAAGCGGGGTATCAAACAGAGGTGCAGAATTTCTATTGTTCTCCAAAGACTTCATAATTTTTTTCAGAGTCTCAGGTTGTTCGGCAAGTGTAATTGCTAAATGTTCATACTCCTGCGCAGTTGTAGTAATTAATTCAGAAAGATTTAATGCCTTTAAAAGGCTGGCACTAACGCGACCTGCAAAGGTTTCGCCTACTCTTGTTAAGAGTGGCAGTCCCGCCCACAAAGCATCGCTACTCGTCGTGTGAGCATTATAGGGTAGGGTGTCCAAGAAAAGATCGGCACACCGGTGACGAGCAAGATGGTCACTCATATTGACCCGATCAGCAAAAATTATCCGACTAGGATCAACGCCTTTATCATTTGCTTCTTTTCTCAAATTCAATTCAGCTGCTCTATTACTGCTCAAGAGCCAAAGAACGCTTCCATTGACTTTTTTAAGAATACGCATCCAAATTTCAAATGTTTCAGGGGTTATTTTATAGTTATTATTAAAGCAACAATAAACAAACCCGTCCTCTGGGAGACCCAACTCAGAACGTTTAAAACATTTTTCTGAAATGACTTTTTTTCGATCGTTGGGCTGATAGCAGAAAGGCAGATAGGCAATTTTTTCGCTATAATCAGCCTGATGACTTATAGGAATTAAATTCGGATCAGCAATAATGTAATCTATAAAAGAGGCTCCCATAGTGCCTGGATAGCCTAAATAATTAACTTGAATGGGCGCTGGACGAAAGGAGAAAATTCCAGTCCTAGCATTTGTTGTAAAACCTCTTAGGTCAATTGCAATATCTACACCTAAACTCTTCGCGAGGTCAGCTATCTCTGCATCTCCTTTATGATCAACGTCAATGTATAAATCAAAGGCTCTTCGCAAGCGCTGATTCATAGTATCATGAGGCGGGGCACCAAAAGAAAATGCTATTACTTTAAAAAGTCTTCGATCGTGCAATTCAAAAAGTTCAGCGCTTAAATTGGCTCCTGGGTGATTAAAGAGACTAGCAGAAAAATACCCCAGAACAATCTTTTCTGTTTGGCCTTTTTTGGAGGTGGTTAGTGGTTGAGAAAATTTTAATTTATCTTCACAATAGATTTCTGAAACCCTTTTCTGAACCAATCTTGAGGATGACAAGGCAAGCATTGGAAACGGCAAAGATACTTTGTTCCCTTGCATGATATGTTCGTTCAGGTTTTGTGTATCAGTCTCGTAACTTCTCCAATCACATATATTTGCCTTCAGCAGTGCAATGTTACCAAGAAGATAGGGGTAAGTTGGTTGGATTTTGTAGACGTCTTCATAAGCTTTTATAGCAAGCTCTATGTTCCCTTGATCTAAATAGAGATTGCCAAGATTATAATAAGCATCCTTATAATCAGGCATAAGTTGAGTTGCTCTTTGGAAACACTCAACTGCCTCCCCAACCCTTTGAAGATGTTTTAGAGCTAAAGCCTTATTATTATAAGCTTCCGCATAATTAGGTCTTATAGCGAGAGATTTTTCAAAATCGGATAAAGCCGCAAGATAGTCTTTTCTATCAAGAAGGACGAGACCTCTATTATTTAAAACATCAGCAGAAGCAGGTTGAAGAAAGAGGGCTGTATCATAGCTCGACATTGCCTCGCTTAATCGTCGTGCTGCATGTAAGGCAACGCCTCGGTTAAGATATGCTAATGAAATTTTTGGATTTATCTTTATTGCTTGCTCAATGTGGGCAAGAGCTTCCTTATAGTTTTTTAAGTCGTAATAGATAAGACCCAACAAATGGTGCCCATCAAAACTATTCGGAAATTGTAAAAGTATTTTTTCGTATTGTTTCTTTGCTTGGATGATGCGGCCGGATTTATGCAGGGCAATAGCATCTCTTAGAAGCTCTTTTTCAACTTCCAAGGATTTACTTTTAAAAGAAAAACCTTTTTGTGACTTTAGGGGCACACTTAGAGCTCAAATCAAAAACCCAACTCTCACAGATAGACAAACTCACTCGCGAGGGCAGGTTCAGAAAAAGGATGAATTCCTTCTGAATGGGTCTGCAAAATTATGACGTAAAATAAAGGGACACCGATTAAGAACTTGAGAAACAAAAAACGAATCACCCGAGACTACTCAAACGGTAGTCAAGCCCTGCCTTGAAATATATACGGATCACTACGTATGAACTAAAGAAAGTTTTAAAAATATGAAAAAAGGGAAGCCAAATTCAAGGCCCAATAAATTATTGCAGATCTGGGCAAATTATTTAAAAAGAGAACATGGCTATAAGATTTTTTACATTCCTATTATCGATCAGGAACCTTTAGATATCTTTATTTCATTATAGGAAACTTTTCTGTATTTAGACACATGATAAAATTCAAATTTAAGAGAAAATCTTCAGCTTTCCCTTAAAAAAGAGCGCATTAGAGAGTTAAGTTTCATTGCTGTTCTCATATAAATCTTAATCGATTGATCGCATAAGACGTCTTCAATCTGAAATCCTATTCTTATTTTTTTAGCTAAACCTAGCTTTTCCCCTTTTGAGCGATATTATGGATTTTGATGCTTAGTTTGAGATTAGTCAGACAGTAGTTTTTTATTATATATGAAAAACAGAAGTAGGCTCATCCACCGTTCCATACTTGCTGTCCTAGTCAAGATAGTCTATTTTTATAATATTGGGAGGATTCTGATATGGTAACAATCTTACAGTCACTTGAGCGCACTCTTTTAGCTGGTTTTATTTTATTACTTTTGGTGATAGGAATTTCTAGCGTCCTAGCAGGTTCTGGACCGCAATTTGATCATGCCTGGTCTGCTTTTTTTGTTCGCTGGCTTCACGTCTTGTCGGGGATTATGTGGATTGGGTTGCTTTGGTATTTCAATTTTGTGCAAATTCCATCGATGCCAAAAATACCTGACGACCAAAAGCCAGCTATTAGTAAAGTGATTGCTCCCACTGCCCTATTCTGGTTCCGTTGGGCCGCACTAGCAACGGTTGTTACTGGACTTGTCGTAGCTTGGATGAACGGCTATCTAGTAGATGCCTTAACACTCAAGCAAGGGCATCATGCTATTGGCATTGGAATGTGGTTTGCTCTCCTCATGGCCTTCAACGTTTGGTTCATCATTTGGCCAAACCAGAAAAAGGCTCTTGGAATCGTTGCAGTTGAGGCAACTCAAAAAGCAGCTGCGGCACGAACAGCGATGCTCACCTCACGCATCAATACATTACTGTCAATTCCTATGCTTTATATGATGGTTGCGCAGCAAAATGCAGGATTGTAAAAACCAATTTTCTTAAAACAATCTCTTCTTCTGAGTACGCCATAGATACTACAATCGGTGTAAAGACCTAACCTTACACCGATTGTAAATTTTTGGATTAGATCACGTCAGTTTCCTGAAGTGAAAATATGGGTGATCGTATTTAAGGCCAATTAGAAATTATTTCTGAATGACTTGTAATTAATTCTGGCACTTCAAAGTTGAATGCTTTCAACTTTCTTTATTTTCTGCGTTCACGCTTTTACTCTCTTGTGCTTCACCTTATCTTTGTCACTCAATCGAGTTATACTTTGAAGTTCTCGTTCTTTATTTTTTTTCTTTTAAAAAAAACCTCTCCCTTAAAGAAAAACAACTTCAAATCGTCTTCGCATACAAACCTGTCCCACGGAAAAACGTTCTAACCGTTATAAGACGAAAAACACCTGCACCTGACAACCTCTAACATTCTTATATTCGAGTTTCTCTTTTTTTTAAGGAGGGTCGCCAAACGCCTAATACAATATTAGCTATCGAGAGGGCTAAAATGGCACTTAGTGAATACCACTCTGTTGATAGAGCCGTTGACAGTGAAATGCCCTTAGCATCCCCTTCGACAATCTTTAAAGATATTTTGGCTGCATAGTCTGCTTTAGACTGAACTATAGCAAGGGTTGATTCAAAAAGACTTAGCCCCAGCAGCGCTTTGATCCACACCCAGCGCTTTTCCTGATAGGGGCGATGCACCGCCATAGAAAGCAGGCCAGTCACCAACACGACAGCCAGAGATGGGATTAAGATATAATTACATAAATGACTAATTGTGAGGCGAACATTCGCGTAAGTGCTTGCGGTGTCTTGAGGAGCTTTGATCAAAACCACCATATAACCAAAAAGCCCCCCAATAAATCCGCAGGAGGCTAATGTGTGCAGAAATTTAAGTGTCTTTTTCATAAGAGTGCGAAAATATAATGAGCTTATTATTTTACTTAGTGAAAAGCATCATTCAAGAATGTAGGATTTAAAGCAACTTACGGCAAGCTCATTTTTCATTCACGACTTGCTGAGTTTTCTGAATTTGGATAGTCATAATGATTCGTCGTACTTGTCTTTCTCCTCATTTTTTTAAATGTATCTAAGTTTTTATTTTACTTCTTGGGGACATTTTATAATTTCCTTTAAACTTTAAATCCACCCTGCAGATGACTTTTTCAGTTGATCAAACTCTTCAAAAAGTTAAATCACTTGCGAAGCGAGGTCAAAAACAAGAAGCTCAAGATCTTCTGCATAAATTGCTTGAAAAATTTCCTAAAAATCAAAGAGCGCAGGATGCATTAAAAGCTCTTTCTGAGATATCAGCATTAACTCCTCATCCCCCGCAAGATAAAATCAACAAGCTTGTTACTCTTTACAGTGCCGGAGCATTTGAAGACGTCATTCATCAATCTGAAGAGCTCACAAGAAAATTCTCTCACTCCTGCGTTCTTTTTAATATCCTTGGAGCCGCCTATACAGGTCGTGGAAGAGCTGAGGATGCTATTAATGCCTACTCCAAGGCGCTTGCAATTAAGCCAGATTTTGTCGATGCACTTAATAATCTTGGTTTTGCACTTTGTGACCTTAAACGCCACAATGAAGCAATTTCTGTCTTCTCTGAGGCTATTCGAATTAAACCAGATTATGTAGATGCCCATAATAATCTTGGAAATACTTTCTATGACCTCAAGCGATACAATGAAGCTGTGGCTGCATACACAAAAGCACTCCGATTAAAACCAGATAACGCAACGGCACATGTCAATCTTGGAAATGTTTATAATACCCTCAAGCAGTATGATGAAGCGATAGCGGCCTATACAAAGGCTATTCAACTCAACCCTGAGTATGCCGATGCCTACAACAACCTTGGTGTTGTGCATAAAAACCTAAAACAATACAACCAAGCCTTGGCTGCATATCAAAAAGCTATCCAACTGAAGCCTGCTTATGCTGAAGCGCATAATAATCTTGCCAATGTCCTCAGCGAATTGAATCGTTATGAAGAGGCGATTGCGGTCTCAAAGAAAGCGATAGATATCAATCCACATTTTGCAGAAGCGTATAATAATTTAGGAAATCTTTTTAAAATTCTTAAAAATTTTAATGAGGCTATTTTTTCCTATGCTCGAGCTGCGCAAATTAACCCTTTCTATGCCGAACCACAGGCGCAAAGACTCTATCTTCTTGCCCACCTTTGTGATTGGCAATCTCTCGAAGCAGCATCAAAAGACATCGCGGCCTTAGGCACATCAGGAGCATCCTGCTTTCCATTCACACTACTTTCTTTTGAGGATTCTTTGCCGCAAAATCTGAAAAGATCAGCATTATTTGCTAAAGAGAAACATACGCATCCTGAACTCGCTCCCCTAGCGCGTCCGCTATCTAAACCCCCTTCTATAAAGATTGGATATTTCTCGGCTGATTTTCACAACCATGCCACGATGTTTCTTATGGCAAAACTTTTTGAGAC
>JBJTOZ010000129.1:0-3732 GCA_046074825.1 Hyphomicrobium sp. | reverse complement strand
GCCTATTGCTGCCGCAATGATGGATAAAACAAACAACTCGCGAGAACCAGTTCGAGAAACTTGCCACAAAAGCCAAGGCAGAATGCGACGGCCCGCGATCAGCATCAATGCTAAAAATGTTGCGACAAGCAAAAGGGTCATCGCAATAGTGAGCCACAAAGGATCTGCTGCTGTCGTTTGAGGGAGAACGGGAGCCCCAAGAACTCCTGCTAGGGGGGGCAGCAAAACGAGGATGAGAACCGTCGCAAGGTCCTCAACAACAAGCCAGCCCACTGCAATGCGCCCATTAATACTCTCAAGAAGCCCACGACCTTCCAAAGCTTTCAGAAGCACAACCGTACTTGCGCAAGAAAGTGAAAGACCAAAAACAAGAGCATTGCCCCAACTCCATCCCCACCACATTGCGGCACTCATGCCAAGCAATGTCGCGCATGTCATTTGAACCAATGCCCCAGGGATCGCAATACTTTTGACTTCCATTAAATCATCAAAGGAAAAATGGAGACCAACACCGAACATCAACAACATGACGCCGATTTCGGACAACTGAGAGGCAATTTCGATGTCGGCAACGAAACCAGGAGTGGCGGGCCCGATGATAATTCCTGCTATGAGATAACCAACTAAGGCAGGAACTTTCATCCTTTCGGCCAATAAACCCAGGAACAAAGCGACACTGAAGCTAGCGGCAAGGGTGGTTATAATCGGAAAATTGTGATCCATTTATTGGTCCATCAACGGAATAAACTTAAAAATTGAGAGGGAATGGTTGCAGAAACGTGGCTCGTTAAATGACCGTGGCGCACCTCTGTATATTTCTGTTTCAAAAGTGACCTTATCAAGGCTCCCTCAGCCTCGTTGAAGATTAATTTACTGCCATTGCTTCTCTTTACAAACCGAATGCAAATAAAAGTGAGAGACAATTTAAACCCTAACATAAAAACTTTCTTTTAATCCCATTCTACGAAGTGTATTGGACATACTAACTCGTCTTTGAATATCGTAAAATAAGCTCTCCTGTAATCCTGATATGACCAACATTATTTCTAAGAGAAAAAAAATCCTGATTGCATGCCAAGGAACGCGAGGTGATGTTCAACCAAATCTTGCTATTGCCGAGGGTTTGCGAAAAGCAGGCTATGAGCCTTTTTTTGCTGTTTCAAATGTTTATAAAAACTGGATTGAAAATGCAGGCTTTGAGTGCAGAAAATTAGGAACCGACACGCAAAAATGGATGGCAGAAAATTCTCAAAAAACGTCTTCGTCGATTTTTAGCACTCTACTGAATATCAATTACCTAGTTAAAGAAGTTTTCAGAGGGCAATTCCACGATCTTCTAGAAGCATCTCGAGACGCGGAAGGGATCCTTTTTGGTGTTTTGGTTCACGGAGCCTGTGATGTTGCAGAAAAGCTTAAAATTCCAGCAGCTGGACTTTTTATTTATCCTGTAACCCCAACTTCGAAATTTCCCTGCCCTCTAGTTCCAATTGAAACATTAGGTCCAACGCTCAACAAGCTATCTTCGAATTTAGCATTAGAAACGCGTTTTTTACTTCGCAATGAAATCACTCGTTGGCGCAGAGATATTCTAAAGATTGCACCACAACCTCAAACTTGGCGTTCCTTTACAATTGACGGCAAGGCCGTTCAGAATATTTATGGTTTCAGCCAACATCTGATTTCAAAACCGAGCGATTGGTTTGAAAATGATCATATAACGGGTTTCTGGTTCTATGAGAGTGCCCTTTCAGCTCAACCAGAAAAGGAAGCTGCAAAAAAAGTCGAAGATTTCATTCGAGCTGGAACAAAACCAATTTTCATTGGCTTTGGAAGTATGACAGTACCAAAACCTGATGAGAAAGTTTCCATTTTAAAGTCTGCACTTCGCAGATTAGGGCTTCGTGCAATTATTGCGCATGGATGGGCTCATCTTAGGCTTGGCAATGAAGAGAGCGATCAATTTTTACCAATTGGAGAAATGCCTCATTCGTGGCTCTTTGACAAAGTCAAAGCTGTTGTTCATCACGGAGGAATTGGCACAACCGCGACTGGCTTGAGAGCAGGGTTGCCTTCTTTAATATGCCCCTTAGGATTTGATCAGGCCTTTTGGGGATATCGTGTCGCTCAATTAGGAGCCGGACCAAGACCTGCGCCTGTCAAAAATTGGTCTGTAGAGGGTCTCGAGGCCTCCTTAAAAGACCTGACGCAGAACCCTCATTATCCAGTCAATGCAGAAAAAATAAAATTTTCGATGCAACAGGAAGATGGGGTCGGAAACGCTGTTGAACTCATAGAAAAAATATTTTGAAACTATCAATATTTAAAATATCGCCGTAATACAATTATATCTTTCATATCTACGGTAATTGCTCTCAAATTCATGTGTTAAACGAGTTTGTTGTCTACGAGAAAGTGTGCAGAGGAAATTATGGATTCCATAGCAGGACGAAAGTTTAGTTCGAATTCGGAGCGGGCACGATCCGCGCACACATCAACCCGCCTATCAAGTACAGGGGTAATTGATCGCAATCTCTGATCGAAGAGCGATTTCAAGCGGATTAAAAAACTTGGTGCAGGTCGTGTTTTAATTCCGTATCGCGGAAACTCAGATTTTAATATTTCTGCAATTTGGTGGTACCATAGAAATTCATCACCAGCGATATATCGCTTACCTGAAGTACTTTTACGTTGAAGGCAAGTCACGTGGATCCTCGCCAAATCACGTACATCGACTATAGGGAACCCGATCTTTGGTACCATAGGGTCCTTTGCTCTGAGAATACGTTGAATGACACGCAATGATGTCCCTATCGAGCTATCAAGAGGTGGACCAAGGACTAAACCTGGATTAATGACTGTGAGTTTAATCTCTGGCGCTTGGGAACGAATGAAATCCCAAGCTGCTTTTTCTGCGAGTATCTTCGACTTGGCATAAGGGGAAACACGTGGGTCCTCAACATCGCTCCAATCCTCTTCGTCTAATTTGGATTTATGATTTGTTTTTGGATACAGAACTGCAAGAATAGAGGATGTTAGTACGACACGATTAACGCCCGTTATTTTTGCAGCACGAAGAGCGCGGAGAGTGCCGTCTACGGCTGGACGGACCAATTCATTCTCATCCTTCGGCTGTGCCATAGGAAAGGGAGAGGCTGTATGAATGAGTGCCGCAGCACCTGAAACAACGTCATTCCAATGGTCATCTCTATTTAGATCTAAATCAGGAATACTAAGGCGGCGGGGGAGCTCCCTGTCATTTAGGGTATTTCGAACCATTGCAGATTGTAATTCTGCTCTGCGCTCAGAGGAACGCACTGTGGCCCGCACATTATAACCATCCTTTAGCAGACGAAGAACAATATGTTTTGCAATATAGCCGGAACCGCCAGTAACAACGATAAAATTGTCGTCCATGAATTTTTTAAAATATAACGTTTAATTTTTTGGAGTAAGATTGTCGAAATGTCAGTAAAATCAAAAAAAAGTTTTTTGAATTTTCAAATTTAAAGAAAACTCTATTGTTCTTATTTTCTTTTGATTTCTGTTTTATTTCTAACAAAGCAGAAGACGTGAATTAGCAACCCTTATCAAGAAGCGCTATCTTTTTATTAAAGCAATTCTCGCGATATCGTAAAACCCAATAAAGTTCTAAAAATTACAATTTCCGTAAACTTGAAACGGCGATGGCACATCTGAAGTGAGGAGATGCCCCGCAATGGTGCATGTACACAA
>JBJTOZ010000128.1:0-5928 GCA_046074825.1 Hyphomicrobium sp. | reverse complement strand
AGAAGCAGAAGCGCGCAGAGCCTTGGCGGATGCCGACGCGTATGCAACCACAACTGTCGGTCGGGCAATAGAGAATAACGGACAGGCCGCAATTAACTTCGAAATCCTCAAGCAGCAAATCAATAGTATTAGCAGTCTTGCAACTTCCGATAATTCTAAACTTATCATCATTCCAAGTGATATTACCAAAACCCTAGGAGGCCTTGCCTCGCTTCTCGAAACTTTCAAGGATCAAAAATGAACAGTTTCATTGACTTAATTTTCGGAAACGCAGCATACGGCTGGAGTTTTATTGGAATACTTTTTCTTATTGTTGAGGTTCTCTTCCCTATGGGGTTCTACCTCTCGTTTTCTATTGCTGCATTTCTTGTTTCAGGTGCCCTCTGGTTTAATCTTATCGGGCCTAACCTTTTGTGGAACGCGATAGACTTTGCCGCATTGGGATTAATTTTAACGCCAATCAGCAAGAAAGTTCTCCAATATTTTGATAAGACAAAAGACATCAACCAGTACTAACCTTCAACTATCTCAAAGCTTTTGTGGTACTTCAAGGGCATTTGCATTGGGATCATTGAAAAGTTGCCTTATGGTTTTTTTTCATAAATAATTATTTGGATGTACTGAAGCATTTTTTTTATCTTGCTATCATTACATCAATAAGCTTCTAAAACAAAACATCAGAATTGGAATTGTTACAGCACTCATCACAGTTGTTGCGGTTATAAGAGTGCTGGCAAATTTTGGATCTGTTTCGTATCGTATAGCATACACAGCTATTATTGGTGCAGCGGGCATGGCACCTAATAAAAAAGAGACTTGCTGATCTAAATTTTTGGCCCCAGTCCATTGATCGATAAAATAAGCTAAAATAGGCTCTGCGATCAGGATAAAAAAACCGCAAATCAGGATTGCACGTAGGTCTTTGCGCTCAGGAAAATGTTTCAAAGATAGACCAATGGAAAGGGCAACAAGAAAGGATATGGTTTCTCCCATTAATTTCATTGATCCGAAAATGGGCTCTAGAAAGAATTGGTTTGTTTCAATGTTAAGGAATGCCCATAACAATCCAAGAAATATGGCGAGGTTTGGTGGATTGAAGAAAAAACTATGAAGATGAAAAGAAAGCGAGTTTTTTTTATTAGTAGATTGGAATTGCGATAATATCGCGGGGGTTAGGAGATAGTTCGGTGTAGTAATTGCTAGCTGACCTATAATAATACCTTGAGCTATAGCCATAGCGTCAGTATCATAAATGAGTTTGAGAAAAGAATTTCCAAGTAGTCCGGTTGAGCTGAAAGTAGAGCACAAAACAAATATTGCTAATGTTGATCCATTCATCTTGAGTAAATATTTTCCAAGAGGGTAGGAGAGTGAAGCCAGAATGATTTCTACAATGATGAGGCTTCCAGCTGCTTTTAAAGCTGCGATTGATAGGTTTGCAAAAGCAAGCTGATGAAAAAGGTAAGCTGGTAAGATCAGTTCTGTAATAAGGCGAGCAATCGTTGGCGCGTTTGAGGATTTTAAAATCCCTCTGGCTCTTAAATAAAAAGTGGCAAAAACTAAGAGTATAAAAATAGAAATACAATTGATTGTGTTTTCAAAAAGATTCACAATAATTCCTAATAAACGTAGTCTGTTAAAATGGTTTGGCGAAGGATATGTGTTTTAAACAAGCTTGTTCGCGTAAGCGCGCAAGAATGTATCGTTTAATGATTCTTCTCTCTATTCTCAATACGCATCTTAAAGAAGCCGCATCTATTAATATTGAAGGAGAATTTTGTCATAACTACCGACTACACCATGGAGTTTTAGTGTTAAAAAGATGTACTTTCTTTATGTAAAGAAATTAATGGATTGCAGTATCCACAGTAACGAGCATCTGCCTTCTCTTCGGTTTTATTCAGAGGCTTTAGTTCTTCATGTTGGCACTTAATGCATCGGAAGCGAACACCACGCCCAAGTCGCCTTGGGAGATTACACTAAGAACAAGGAACCCCGCGCTCTAAGGATTTTTCTCCAAAGCCTGAGTTGCGTCATGCGAGGCAAAGACATGCAATCCTTCAAGCACGTTGAGATGCCAACGCTCTAATGACGGCCATGCACGTTGGATTGATATGAGCCGCATATCCGTTGAGACACGGGGGTCAGTTCGATAGAACGAAGAAACCCGTAAGTACTTTATGAAAGACTGTTTTTCTTAAGCCTTAGGGGGGCCGTAATAGCCCTTTGGGTCTTCTTGTCTTGTAAGAAGCATTGCGCCTTCAACAACATGTGGCTGAAGACCCAATCCCCCATTATCTATGTACTCTAATAGGTTCTGTCGCATACGTGGGTCCCAGTAAGTCCGCAGATGATTTCGTATTCCCTCTGCGCGTCGTTGAGGAGGATAGGGAGCAAAAAAATCTCCAATTTGATTAGCCATTATGACAAGGCGATCTAACGGTAATACAGACTTGAGTTCTTCTGCCGATCGAGACGAATTCTTGTTGCTCATTATGCCTCCACAAGAACTTTCTCTGGTTGAGGTACGCGTGGTTTTTCACTCTCACCAACTTTTTGTTCGACTAAGGATTTCACGCGAGTAACCTCGACCGCGGTTACTTTGTATTCGGGACAATTCGTAGCCCAGTCAGACAAATCCGAAGTCACAACGTTCACACGCGTTTTCGTATGATGAAAAGTTGTGTAAACGATGCCAGGATTGACCCGCTTTGAGATTAATGCTCGCAGTTCTGTCGAACCAAATCTACTTGTGAGTTTGACCATATCACCACTGCGAATGCCCCGCGCTGCAGCGTCATCTTTTGAAATCTCCAGAACATCTTCGGGATGCCACCTAGAATTTGCAGTACGGCGCGTTTGCGTTCCCACATTATACTGACTGAGAATTCTCCCCGTAGTCAGCAGCAAAGGCAGTTTATCCGTCGTGCGTTCAGCGGTCGGCACATATTCGGTCAACATGAAGGTGCCCCGACCATTTGCACGCGGAAACTTCACTCGGTGGAGGACCTCAGTACCGTGGGGGGCTGCTTCATCAACCGGCCACTGGGCGGACCCTATCTCATCTAAAAGCTTAAAGCTAAGACCTTTGTAGGCTGGAGAGAGCCGAGCAATTTCGTCAAGAATTTCCCCGGCGTTATTGTAATGGGCAGCATAGCCCATAGCATTCATAAGTTTGACGACAACTTCCCAATCTTGATAGCCGGCAATGGGCTCCACAACCTTCCGCACACGATTAACGCGTCGCTCCGCACTCGTAAATGTGCCATCCTTTTCAAGAGAGGAACTGCCAGGCAAGAACACATGCGCATATTGAGAAGTCTCATTCAGGAATAAGTCCTGAATAACAACGCATTCCATGTTCCGCATGGCTTCTATAATATGGTTCTGATTAGGATCTGAATGAACAGGATCTTCTCCCATAATATACATACCGCGGAATGCGCCTGTAAGAGCCGCATCAAACATGTTTGGAAGTCTGAGGCCAGGCTCTGCGTCGAGGGTTACACCCCAATCTTTTTCGAAGGAAGTGCGAACTTCTAGATCTGTTACAAACCGATATCCGCTGAACACGTGAGGCCAACTCCCAAGGCAGCTCCCTCCTTGCACGTTCCCTTGTCCCCGAAGCGGATTTACACCAACGCCCTCCCGTCCAAGCATGCCGCAAGACAAGGAGAGGTTCCCTAGACACATCACCCCCGTTGAACCTTGCGAGTGCTCAGTGACACCAAGGCCATAATAGATAGAGCTGTTGGGACCAGACGCATAAATGCGGGCCGCTTTGCGAATGTCTTCAGGTTGAATGCCAGCAATTGGTCCAATCGCTTCTGGAGAATATTTATCACTGCCAACGAGATCCATCCAAGTTTCGAATTCATTCCATTCGCAGCGATCGCGCACAAATGTTTCGTTGTAAAGTTTCTCACGCACAATGACATGAGAAATACTATTCATCACAGCAACGTTGGTCCCAGGCCGTAAAGCCAAATGAACGGCTGCTGCTACGTGAGCAGACCTCACAGTTTCTGTGCGGCGCGGATCGACAACAATAAGCTTTGCACCCTGTCGCACGCGCCGCTTGAGTAATGATCCGAACACAGGATGGCCTTCTGTTGGATTGGCTCCCACCACCATGATGACATCGGACTTCAGAATAGAATCGAAGTGCTGGCTTGCAGCGCCCCATCCAACTGTCGCTGATAAACCAAATTGTGTTGGGGAGTGACAGATACGAGCGCAATTATCGATGTTGTTATTCCCCATCACTGCACGTGCCAGCTTTTGTACGAGAAAAATTTCTTCGTTGGTACATCGGGACGAGGATACGGCCCCAATAGATTTAACTCCATATTTTTTCTGAATTCTCCGGAACTCACTCGAAGCTAAGTTAATGGCCGTTTCCCAACTGGTTTCTTGCCATGGTTCTTGTATCGACTTGCGAATGAGAGGGGTTTTTATCCGATCAGGATGATTATAATAATCAAATGCAAAACGCCCTTTGATGCAACTATGACCGTGGTTGGCTTTTCCCTCTTTCCAAGGGATCATTCGTACAACTTTGCCTTTATGTGTCTCAGCTTTGAAGCCACAGCCAACACCACAATAGGCGCAGGTTGTCACCACGCTCGAGTCTGGTTTTATAGGATTAGCCACGAACATATCCTCCTGGAAATAAACTCTTCTCAACGAGCGCTTGTGTCGGACAGGTTTGCACACAAGCACCACAGCTTACGCATTCAGATTCAAAAAACGTCTCATCCATGCCAGCAGAAATCTTTGATTTAAAACCACGGCCATCCACGGTGAGAGCAAATGTGCCTTGAATTTCCTCACACGCCCTCACGCATCGATTGCAAACGATGCATTTTGTAGGATCAAAAAGGAAATAGGGATTAGATTCATCTACAGGAGCAGAAAGATGGTTGGTTTCTGCAGAATAAGGGTGAGATTTGACGCCAACCGTTTCTAGGGCGTTATGAAACTCACTCCATCCATTGGGAATATCAGTAGCAGGAAAATCTGAAAGATAGAGCTCAATGACCCCTTTGCGTAAACGTTGTAGAGCATCAGATTGCGTTTTCACCACCATGCCCTCTGAGACCAAGGTGGTGCAGCTCGCAGGAAAGCCGCTACGGCCATCAATCTCTACAAGGCAAACGCGGCAACTGCCCCATGCTTCTAGAGTGTCTGTGGCGCAAAGTTTTGGTACAGAGCAATTGGCTTTTGCTGCAGCCAACATCACGCTGCTGCCTTGAGGTACACTTACCTCTACGCCATCCACTGTAAGCTTTACCTCAGCTCCAGTTCGTGGTGGAGTTCCAAAGTCTATGTCATCTTTTAAATCACGTAATTCAGCCCACATGTAGAATGACCTTTATATTTCATCTCGGATCAATATACCTTTATTCATGATCCTGCGTCTATATTTGATTATGACACTCCTCAAAAGCAAATTGGACTTATCCAGACTATTGATCGGAAATCCCGATCACCCTTCATGTGTATGGAAATTTTAAATAAATTTTGAAAAAATAAAGGGTTTTTCCTATCGAGAGAAAGTCGCTTCAGCCGCTACCATTGACAAACCCGATCAGGCCGAGATCACCCAACAGCTTTCAACCGCGTGCGAACTTCATTGGCCGAACCAACAGGCGTCCACTGGAGGTCACGTTCATAGCGCCAAGCAAGGTGCCCATCAGCATCAATGGCGAATAGTGTGAGCCATCTATTGTCAAAGAGAGCCCGCACACCATCGTGACGTTTTAAAATATCGATCATCGCTTCGCGTGGGGCCTCTATGCAGACAGACAAACGTAATGGCTCATGAACGTATTTCCCTCCATCGTGAACAGACTGCCATGGAAGGCCAGCGCGCAAGGGTCCGCCATTTCCTTCGAGTACTCCAATTCCGCCGACGACATTGTGCAG
>JBJTOZ010000127.1:0-3762 GCA_046074825.1 Hyphomicrobium sp. | reverse complement strand
CTGATTTGAAATCCAACAGCCTGTAAAGCGCGAAGGGCAGACTCCCTGCCAGAACCTGGTCCACACACTTCTACCTCTAAAACCTTAACTCCATGTTCAATTGCCTTTTTACCCGCATCTTCCGCTGCCATCTGAGCAGCGAATGGAGTAGATTTTCTTGAACCTTTAAAGCCCATTGTTCCTGAAGATGACCAAGCAAGTGTATTACCCTGAGCATCAGTAATCGTAATCATCGTGTTATTGAAGGTGGCATTAACGTGAGCGACACCGGATGCGATATTCTTTTTTTCCTTGCGTCGGATTTTCGTACGAACACCAGCGTCCTGGTTCTGCTCCTTTGTCATAAGATTTTATTCTCCTCGTCAGTCATATGCAGAGCTGTAATTTAAAAAATTTGTGATTGTCCAATAAACAAGCAAAAATATTATATAAAAAACTTGAATTAAACGACCTTTTTCTTGCCTGCGATTGCTTTTGCAGGTCCTTTTCGCGTTCGAGCATTGGTATGGGTTCTTTGTCCTCGGACTGGAAGACCTTTTCGATGGCGCAGACCACGATAGCATCCTAAATCCATAAGCCGCTTAATATTCATTGCAACTTCACGGCGAAGGTCGCCTTCCACCATAAAATCACGATCAATAGCCTCGCGTATTTGCAGAACCTCAGCATCTGTTAACTGATTGACGCGTCTTTCAGCAGGGATGCCAACCGATTTACAGATTTGCTTGGCCAATTTCGGCCCAATCCCGTAAATATACTGAAGTCCAATAATTACCCTTTTTTGAGTAGGTATATTGACACCCGCTATACGCGCCACTTGTTTCTCCTCATCAGGACAGTTAACAAATATGTCCGAATGCTAAAAAATTATTAAGCCAACTCTTAAATCAGTGAATTTAATTAAGGATTTAAATAGAGAGGTTCTACTAAGGTTTAGAAGTGTAAAACTGCGTCATGGAAGCGCGGTTTTTAACCCGCAGATGCATTTTCGTCAAGCTAATCAAACATAGTGTCACACCATAAGAATTTCATGGTGTTTTACACAAATCTCACCCTTCCGAAAAGGGTAAGAGCACCTGATCTATTTGATGGGATACATCTTCAATTGAAGCCATTCCATCGACCGATTTCAACTTACGTCCAGCAAAATAGTAACCAATAAGAGGAGATGTTTCACGGTAGTATGCCATCAGACGTGTTCTTAATGTATCCGCATTATCATCAGGTCTAACACTTTCCCCTGCGGCATGTGCCTCCAGAGCACGATTTTCAATTCTTTTTATCAGTATTTGATCGTCAACTTTTATTTCAATAACGGAATGTAGATCCATTTTTTTAGAGGCTAAAAGAGTATCTAAAGCCTCTGCCTGCTTTAATGTTCTAGGAAAACCATCAAGAATAAAACCTTTGTCACAGTCTTTTTGTTCTATTCTTTGCGCCACAATACCAATTACGACTTCGTCTGGAACTA
Organism: Hyphomicrobium sp.; assembly: GCA_046074825.1. Classification (GTDB taxonomy): domain Bacteria; phylum Pseudomonadota; class Alphaproteobacteria; order Rhizobiales; family Hyphomicrobiaceae; genus JAGVSR01. Next base: position 2,291 of record JBJTOZ010000127.1, on the reverse strand, counting down.
AACCTCCTTTTTGTAGGATTAGTTCTGCTTTTTTACCAACATCAGTTCCAGCCTTCACTGCAGCACGCAGCATATCCCCCGTAGATAACTGAATAAGTCCATATCTTTTTGCTAATATTTGCGCCTGTGTCCCTTTACCTGCTCCGGGGGGACCCAACAAAATTAACCTCACCTACGCCCCCTATTACTTGAGGCTCCTTTCAACTTCGCTTTCTTGATAAGACCTTCATACTGGTGGGCAAGTAAATGGCTTTGGATTTGAGCAACTGTATCCATTGTGACGGATACAGCAATAAGCACCGAAGTCCCGCCACAATAAAAAGGAACAGCCGCATAAGATACTAAAAATTCTGGAAGCACACAAATCATTGCTAAGTAAAGAGCACCTATAACCGTAATTCGCGTAAGTACGTAATCTATATATTCTGCTGTTTTCTCTCCAGGTCTTATCCCAGGCAGAAATCCCCCGTATTTTCTAAGGTTATCTGCTGTTTCTTTAGGATTAAAAACAAGCGCTGTATAAAAGAATGCAAAAAATATAATGAGAGCAGCTGTCAACAGCATATGTAATGTCTGTCCGGTGCCAAGAGCAGCAACGAGCGAATTCAACCACTCAGAGCCAATACTTTGCTGTGTACCCATAAACTGTGCAGCGGTTATTGGAAGAAGAAGAAGAGATGATGCAAAAATTGGTGGAATAACACCTGCTGAATTCAGTTTAAGGGGCAGGTGTGAGGATTCTCCTTGGGTCATACGATTTCCAACTTGCCTCTTTGGATACTGGATTAATAACCTCCTTTGAGCTCGTTCTATAAAAACTACTGCTCCCACAACAGAAAGCATGAGGATCAATAATCCAAACAAAAGAGGTGTCGAAATGGATCCAGCTCTTGCGAGCTCAAATAAACCTGCGAGAGCCGTTGGAAGATTAGCTACAATACCAGCAAAAATTATTAGAGAGATGCCATTTCCAACACCTCGCTGAGTAATTTGTTCACCCAGCCACATTAAAAAAAGTGTCCCCCCTACAAGGGTTACAATAGTAGAAAATCTAAAAAACCACCCTGGATCAATTACAACTGCTCCTGCTGCACCAGAAGAGGAACCTTCTAAACCAATAGCAATACCATAGGCTTGGAGCGTTGCCAGTATGACTGTTAAGTACCGAGTATACTGATTTATTTGTTTTCGCCCGCTCTCCCCCTCTTTCTTCAGGGCTTCAAGTTTAGGTGTCACTGAGGTCATAATCTGTATAATAATAGAGGCTGAAATATATGGCATGATATTTAGGGCAAATATGGCTAGCCTTTCTACGGCCCCCCCAGCAAACATGTTAAACATCCCAAGAATGCCTGATGATTGGGCTTTAAAAGCTTGCGCGAATGCGGCCGTGTTAATACCAGGAAGAGGAATAAAAGTCCCTAGACGATAAACAAGTAACGCTAGAAGCGTAAACCATAAGCGCTGTTTTAAGTCCTCTGCTTTAGCGAAAGCGCTAAAATTTAAATTTGAGGCCAACTGCTCAGCAGCAGATACCATCTTTTATATCCCAGTCTCATTCGACAATTCATCCACTTATAGTAAGCGGACTACAAACTTCATTATATTTAATTATTTTTCAGAAAGCTCTACACGTTTATAAAACTACACTTTAGTGTTATCAGCAGCTTCCTCGCTCTTATCTCGGACAGTCTTGGATTTCTGTGATTTTTTTGCTGCAGATTTTTTTCGCTTTAATTCATCAGCCTCTAAAACTTTTTCTTGAACATGCAAAATTGTTCCTCCTGCCTTTTCAATAGCTGCGCGAGCGGCAGGAGTTACATAATTTGCCTTAATCTGTAATTTTGTTTTTAATTCTCCTGAACCCAAGACCCTTAATCCGTCTTTTGTGCGGCGTAATATTCCAACTTCTACAAGAGAAGCCACATCAATTGATTGACCAGATTTTATCTTGCCTTGATCTGAAGCCACTTGTAACAGATAAATATTTACTTCATTAAAGTTTTTACGGCGCCATTTATTAAAACCCCTTTTTGGAAGTCTGCGATAGAGGGGCATTTGTCCACCTTCAAATCCTCCAATTGCAACTCCCGAGCGAGCTGTTTGACCTTTGCCCCCCCGTCCACCTGTTTTGCCAACCCCTGATCCAATACCCCTCCCAATACGAACACGCATTTTGCGTGAACCCGCATTATCTTTGATCGAATTTAGCCGCATTCAATTAACCTCAAATTTTTTTTTAATTTATTTCGAATCCGAAACAATGCGCACAAGATGTGATATGGAATTAA
>JBJTOZ010000126.1:0-29573 GCA_046074825.1 Hyphomicrobium sp. | reverse complement strand
ATCAGCCAGTACATCCAGCTGAAGGGCCCCTATAACTCCAACAATCGGTTGGGAGCCATCCAAGGGGTTGAAGACCTGAACCACCCCCTCCTCAGCCATCTCTGTTAAGGCCTCTTTTAATTTTTTTGCACGGATTGCATCCTCTAAACGCACTCGTCTCAGGATTTCAGGCGCAAAACTTGGAATACCCAAAAAGGTAATATCTTCACCCTCAGTAAGAGCATCTCCAATACGCAAAATCCCGCGATTTGGAATGCCTATGACGTCACCTGCATAAGCTTCCTCTGCCAAGGTGCGATCTTGAGCAAAGAAAAACTGAGGCGCAACAAGAGCAAGTGTTTTTCCAGTTCTAACAATTTTAACACGCATACTGCGTGTGAGTTTTCCAGAAACAATTCTCATAAAAGCCATTCGATCTCGATGATTTGGATCCATGTTCGCTTGAATTTTAAAAACAATCCCGCTGACAGTTGGCTCCTCTGGCTTAACAATACGAGATGCTGCTTTCAAACTTCGAGGAGGTGGGGCGTGGACTTTTAAAGCCTCAAGGAGATGCCGAACCCCAAAGTTACGAAGTGCGCTACCAAAGTAGACAGGTGTTAGGACACCATGTCTAAAAGACTCTAGATTGAATTTACCGCAAGCTTCTAAAACTAAGCTCACTTCATCACGCCAATGTTGAATGTTTTCTTCGGGCAGAAGGGTCTTAAAGATCTCGTCATCGGGGCCAGAAACAATTAAATCCTCACCCTGATCATCCAACCGCGTTATTTTTTTTTCATATAAATTATAAGTCCCACGAAAATCCCGCCCCCTGCCAATAGGCCAATTCATTGGGGCAGTATCGAGAGCAAGCACGTCCGATATTTCATCGAGAAGTTCAATCGGCTCTCGTGTATCTCGATCTAACTTGTTTATAAATGTAATAATGGGAATATCGCGAAGACGGCATATTTCAAACAGCTTTCGTGTGCGACTTTCAATACCCTTTGCTGCATCAATGACCATGATCGCACTATCAACAGCTGTCAAAGTTCTATATGTTTGATCAGAAAAATCTTCATGGCCAGGAGTATCAAGCAAATTGAGAACTATACCCTGATATTCAAAAGTCATGACAGAGGTTACAACCGAGATACCGCGTGCACGCTCGATTGCCATCCAGTCCGATCGGGTGTTCTGTTTATCTTTTTTCGCTTTGACTTGCCCCGCAAGCTGGATAGCCCCACCAAATAAAAGCAGCTTTTCAGTAAGAGTGGTCTTGCCCGCATCTGGATGGGAAATGATAGCAAAAGTTCTGCGGCGCGCGATCTCAGCACCAATCCCCTTGACAGGAGCAATTGTAGCGCTTTGTTCTGGTTCTCTGCGCTCTTCTACTTTATTCAAAAGGGGTACGTTTTGGGTCACGGAACCATCCGACACGTCAAACAGAAATAGGAGAAAGGAAACAAATTGAGCACTCTGTCTCAAATTCTCAGAATAAAAAAGAGTTTAATAAATAATTGCTCTGGGGAATGACGCATTCCTCTGGCAGAGGATCTTTTTGGTAGATTACCCGCTAAAGCACTGTTTTTAATTCCCCAGACATTCCATGAAGATTATTTAAGATCTTATTCATAATTGCATAATACTTAGTCATAAAATTCCAGTTTTGCAAGTCAACAGGTAGGGCACTCTTCCTGAATTAGTTATATCTATGTCCTTCCAAAAACAGGAGGAACTCAGCATGAGAAATGGCATTATAAAATATGGCTAATTTTGCAACACATTTAAGTGTTGGAACACTCAGTTCCGGTCTTCTTGCATCAATAACATCATCCCTTGGTGTCATTCCTTCTGAAGATCTCATTCCTCTCACTATGGTTGGCATCATAGGATCGATCCTCCCTGATATAGATTTGAAGGAATCACGCCCGAGCCAGGTCCTCTTTAGCACTCTTGGTTTCTTTTTTTCATTAGTTATACTTTATGCTAGCGCAAAAAAGTATTCCATTTCTGAATTGTGGATCCTTTGGCTTGGCTCATTAGTTTTCATTCGATATGGGACACAAGCTCTTTTTCATAACTTCACGGTTCATAGAGGAATATGGCATTCAATTCTCTCAGCAGTTTTTTTCTCTCTATTGGTTGCAGTTTTTGTTCATTTTTTTTTAGATTACTCAGAATTCTTAGCTTGGACATCAGCCCTTTTTCTTTTTATTGGATACATCATCCATCTTTTGCTCGATGAGATATATTCTGTCGATTTTATGGGAGGATACACGAAACGATCTTTTGGCACTGCCCTTAAGCTCTATGATACACGAAACCTCCTTTCAGGATTTTATATGCTCTGTGGAATAGCTTTCCTGATAAGCATCGCCCCAAATCATGAAGGATTTTTTAAATACTTATTTTCCTCTGACACTTGGATACATCTTACAAAAAACATCTTGCCTCAAGGGAAATGGTTTGGAGTTGTTGATTTAAAAACTCTGCTGACATTCTAAGTGGAATAGAAAAATCCTGAAATCCAGATAAACCATTATACCTTGGGTTCAGTCATATAAAGCTTCACAGGCTATTGGAAAAACAAATTGTGCAACTGACATAGTCCGATTAGGATATCTTGGTTTGAAACAGGCATTCTCGGATTATTCCTCCTATGAGACCGCTCTTAATTGGAACCCTATTTACTCTTTGCCCACTGCTTTTAATTGGGGCTCTCTTCATTAAAAGAAATCTTCCTATTTTAGCCTTTTATTTCGTACTTTGCGTTATTGGATTTGGCTACCTTGTGACAACGGGTGCAGTAGAGGATATTGGAATGTGGGCTCTTGTCTTTGCTTCTCAACCACCAAAAGATTAGGTCTTGTTTCGAATTAGGGGGATATTGGCTTAGGAGAAAAGCTTTCCCTATCTTGCCCCTGCCCTTGGAGTTGCTTAAGAGATATCAATCTTCTCATTCCATCACAGTAAGATCATGCCCGAATTTCTGCTTGAACTCTTTTCCGAAGAAATACCCGCCAGACTGCAGGGGCGGGCCAGTGAAGATCTAAAAAATCTGGTTGGAGAGAAATTCACAACAGCGGGATTAACATTTACTCACGCACGTGTCTTTAGCACCCCTCGTCGGCTCACATTGGTTATCGATGATCTCCCCAATCAAAGCCCTACCGTAGTGGAGGAAAAAAAAGGACCAAGACTAGGAGCCCCAGATCAGGCCATACAAGGTTTTGTCAAATCTGCAGGTTTAACTTCGATTAAAGAGGCAGAAATCATTAAAGATGAGAAAAAAGGTGACCATTACTGTGTACGAGTGACACGCTCAGGACGATCGTCACAAGAGATTATTGGAGAGCTCATTCCTAGTATTCTTGCTAAATTTCCTTGGTCAAAATCTATGAGATGGGGCAATGGATCTTTTCATTGGATCCGGCCCTTACAATCCATGCTTTGTCTTTTAGACGGAAGTCCTATTCATTTTCAAATCGACGGTATTGTATCTGGAGACATTTCTTTTGGACATCGCTTCCATGCTCCCTCCCCTTTCAAAGTCCACTCCTTCGATCATTATGTAGCTCAATTATCTCAGCAAAAAGTTATTCTAGATGCACAGACCAGAGCAAAAAAAATTAGAGAGTATGCAAAAGATGCTGCAAAATCTGCAAAGCTTGAACTAATTGAGGATGAAGGACTTGTTGCTGAAAATGCGGGTTTAACAGAGTGGCCAGTCGTTCTTATGGGTTCGTTTGATAGCTCTTTTTTAATAATCCCACCGGAAGTTCTAATGACTACTATGAAACGCAACCAAAAGTGCTTTGCGTTGATGGAGCCTCAGAGTAAAAAACTTGCCAACAAGTTTATCCTTGTTACGAACCTTGAAGCAACAGATGGCGGTTCTTCCATTATTTCCGGCAATGAAAGGGTTATGAGAGCACGGCTCTCTGATGCAATGTTCTTCTGGCATCAAGATCTAAAGAAACCGCTTGATCAGATGGCATCAGAACTCGCTAAAGTAACCTATCATGAAAAATTAGGAACACAAAAAGACAAAGTTGATCGCATTTCTGAATTAACTTTTATTATCGCAGGAGCTGTTGATGCAAATGGGGAAGATGCCAGGCGCGCAGCTCAACTAGCAAAAGCCGATCTTGTATCAGAAATGGTGGGTGAATTTCCGGAATTACAAGGTCTCATGGGCCGCTACTATGCAGAAAAAGCAGGAACTAAAATTAGCATCGCTCGCGCCATTGAACTGCATTACAAACCAAAAGGTTTTAATGATGATGTTCCAAAAGAGGAAAATGGCGACAGCGTTGCAATTGCTGTAGCTCTGGCAGACAAACTTGATACTCTTGTAGGTTTCTGGACCATTGGTGAAAAACCAACGGGTTCTGGTGATCCTTACCAATTACGCCGTGCAGCACTTGGAATTATCAGAATAGTTTTAGAAAATGATTTGCGCGTCGCACTTGGGAAGAAAATCAATGAGTCAATGGCATTATACATCGACCAATTTGAACGCTATAGGTCGCTTGCTATAAAAGATACATCTTCCTCTAACAAACCCCTCCATCTAAGAAGAACGGAGCTTAGCCAAATTCGCCAATGGCTATCAACCCTTCATCCTAATTCAAAAATACCTCAAGATTTTATTGTTCCCTTTAATCCCCTTGAGGTAAAAAAAGACCTTATGGCCTTTTTTGCTGATCGACTTAAAGTTTATTTAAAAGAAAAAGGACTGCGGCACGACCTTATTGATGCTATTTACGCCCTTCCGGATCAAGATGACCTAGCCATCATTGTTAAAAGAATTGCAGCGTTAGATACCTTTCTTCAAACAGAGGATGGGGTTAACCTTCTTGCTGGTACAAAAAGAGCGTCAAATATTCTTACGATTGAAGAAAAAAAAGATAAAAAAGAATATCGTGGCGAACCTAATGGCTCCCTTTTAGTGGAAGCATCCGAAAGAGCCCTCGTTACGTCCATAGATAAGGCGAAATTCGATATCGACGCTGCGATCAATGTCGAAAATTTCCAAGGTGCAATGAATGCATTGGCGGCTTTGAGAAGACCTATTGACGCCTTTTTTGAGAAAGTGACGGTGAATGTCCCTAATGAGGAATTACGCGTTAATCGCTTGAAAATCCTCTCCGAAAGCCGCGCCACGACTTTAAAAATTGCCGACTTCACACGGATTGCCGGCTAAACTCCTAATCTCTCCTTATGCACCAGATTTTAAGCTACTGAAAGTGATCCTTTCTAAAGTGGCACCGTACTAAGGATATACGTTTTTTCTTCTTTTATAACTTTTGTTCAGACCAAGTCATAAACATGGATACTCTTAAAAATACTGCCCATCTCAATCAACCACATGAGATAAAGATATCTCCGTTATCGGACGACTGCCAAACAGGCTTAAACTCAGATCCTAAAATGGAAAAAGGGGTACTCAGTATTCACGCTCATGATAAACTTGAAAAAATCACGCGCCTGCTCTCTGATAGAAATTTAAAACTTTTATCAATGATCGGTACTCAAAAACCCAAAACACTTGCAGAACTTTCACGAATATCTGGCAGGCCAAAGGCTAGCCTCACACGCACTCTAGCTCGTTTATCACAGTTGGGTGTTATCGTTTTATCAAAGTCGAAAGGGAGAGGGAAAACCCCCACCTTAACTTGTGATCAGTTACGGTTAAACATTCAATTTCATAGCTCCTAATGTCTAATACACAATAAGTGTTACGCGCATTTTATTTATATCTTTTATTTCTTTTTCTTTTTTAATTATGAAAGACCTATAGAGGATATTTTTATATATCCTGATTGCTTTGGACTGAGCAAAATATTAAACCAAATATCTTCTTTCCTCTTATTCTTCTTCCGACCGTTCTCTGGTTCATGCTAGCAAAAAAAATTAGGCAACGCCCCACCTATGAATTTGAAACAGAAGTCCAAAAAGAAGTCTCTGGACCAATAGCTGGCGTAGATGAGGCGGGTCGAGGCCCTTGGGCTGGACCGGTGGTTGCTGCCGCCGTCATTCTTAATCCATCACATATCCCAGTAGGAATTGATGACAGCAAAGCATTGGATCCCAAAAAAAGAGATATCCTTTACGCAGATATACTAAAAAGTGGGGCATCTTTTGGAATTGGAATCGCAGACGTAGCCCGTATAGATCAAGATAATATTTTAAATGCTAGTTTATGGGCTATGGCTGAGGCCATAAATAGCCTACCTCTTTCTCCACTGTGCGCGCTTATTGATGGTAAGATTGCACCTAATGTGAAGTGCCAAACCCGAACCCTAATTCAAGGAGATAGAAAAAGTTTATCAATTGCAGCCGCATCCATTCTTGCAAAAGTCATCCGTGATAGAATTATGTGCGACTATGACATTGAATATCCTGGTTACGGCTTTGCACGTCATAAAGGGTATGGCACATCAGAACATATGAATGCTTTAATAAGCCTCGGGATTTCCCCTATTCACAGGCGGACATTTAAACCCATTCAAATATTAATAGGGCGGGCGTCAAACAAGATAGATAAGAAAGCTGTGTTGTAGAAATTTCTCCTCAATAAGAGACATACCATTTCTCTGCAGGAAAGAGTACATATTTTTATTCTCTGCACCCAATCAAAAACGGACTCTTGCATTTATTTGAGAAATTTTATTAAGTACCGCAGGCTCAGAAAAGTAGTAAAGACGTTGTCCTAAAACTAGAGATACATACTGCGATCGAAAGTAGAGTATTATGCGTTCAAAAGTTTCCTCAGTAGCAAAGCATACGTTAAGCTCACCCATAAAATCTAACTTTGTGGTTACCGGTGATTGTTTAGAGATACTGAAAAAACTTCCCGCTGAAAGCGTTGATCTTATTTTTGCGGACCCGCCGTATAATCTTCAGCTATCTGAAACATTACTTCGCCCCAACGATACCCTCGTAGAGGGCGTTGATGAGGAATGGGATAAGTTTTCATCTTTTGAGACCTACGATTCTTTTTCAAGGTCTTGGTTGAGTGCCTGCCAGAGAATCCTCAAACCTCATGGAGCCATCTGGGTTATTGGTTCTTATCATAATATCTTTCGTCTCGGAACAACCTTACAGGATCTAGGCTTCTGGATACAAAATGATGTCATCTGGCGTAAAGTTAATCCCATGCCAAATTTTCGTGGCAAGCGTTTTACGAATGCTCACGAAACCCTGATATGGGCTTCCAAAAATAAAAAATCTCGACCTAAGTTTAATTATGAAAGTCTTAAGACCTCGAATGACGATTTTCAAATGCGATCTGACTGGCTATTGCCTATTTGCTCGGGCCAAGAACGATTAAAAGGAGAAGACGGACAAAAACTTCATCCAACGCAAAAACCTGAGTCCCTCATCAAACGAATTCTTTTAGCATGCACCGACCCTGGGGACATCGTCCTAGATCCCTTTTTTGGGACGGGAACAACAGGCGCAGTTGCACACTATCTTGGACGGAAATGGATTGGAATTGAACGCGAAAAAAAGTATGCGCGTGTCGCACGATCTCGAATCGCTCGCATCAAACCTTTGACTTCTCCAACATTGGATACCGTTCGGTCGAAAAGACAGGAACCAAGAGTGCCTTTTGGTACAATCATTGAACTTGGAATTCTGAATGCTGGCAGCCCACTATATGATGAGGACAAGAGGGTTCGCGCGGAGGTGAAGGCTGACGGATCCATTCAATTCTCAGGAATGCAAGGCTCTATCCATAGGGTAGGAGCTATGGTTCAAGGCAAGTCGGCATGCAATGGGTGGACATTCTGGCACTTTGAGAATGAAGGGAGGCTAAAACCCATTGATCTCTTAAGAGAGACAGCCAAAGCAAAATTAGGCTTATGCTCGCCGCAGTCAAACAGAATAAGCGTTATCATGAATAATTCTGAATAAAAATAAAATGAAGTCCAGAAGCTTTTGAAACACCCCCACCCTCGATGATTTTTTTTAACGTCTTTGATTTTTATCTACGAAACTATGTCTCATAAGGCCAAAGCAGCGGGACAGAAAGTGCACAGAAAAATCCAAACGACATCCGATTATTTATTATCGAGCGCATGAACGATAATCTTGCGCATCAACGAAGGCAAAGCGGCTTTGTGAAAATCACGACGTGGCATCCAAAGACAACGACTGGACTCAGCCCAGAATGTTAAGGGCGTATCGCGTGGAACAATAGACTGAAGAACCTGAACCTCTAAACGAAAATGTGTAAAAGTATGGCTCAAATGACCAGGAACAGGCCACCAGTTTCCCTTTACTGGAGCCGCACTTAAAACCTGATCCCTAGAACTAGGAGTATCCAGCCACTCAGTCGAAGGAACTTCTAACATACCCCCTAGAAGACCAGCAGGAGGACGTCTTCGAAGAAGCAGATCTCCATCCTCTCGAAGGACAAGAAAAAAAGTTCCATGGCGAATAGGTCTCTCAGACCTGACCTTTTTAATTGGAAGATCGTTAGCAAGGCCGTTTTGATGCCCCAAACACCCTTTTTGAACAGGACACATTAGACAAGAAGGGCGCTTAGGCGTGCAGATTGTTGCCCCTAGGTCCATCATTGCTTGTGCAAAATCGCCTGGTCTACGAGATGGGGTAAGAAGCGACGCTAGTCTTTTAATCTCAGTCTTCGCCAAAGGCATGGGCACCCCGATAGCAAAAAAACGCGCAATGACCCTTTCAACATTGCTGTCAATCGGAGTGACAGGGGTACCGAAAGCGATAGCAGCGATAGCGGCTGCCGTATAGGGCCCAATACCTGGTAGGGACTGAAGCTCGTCAAGCGTCTTGGGAAATTGCTTATCTGGTCTTTGGGCGACTTCTTGTGCACACTGATAAAGATTTCTGGCGCGAGAATAGTATCCAAGACCTGCCCACATAGAGAGGACATCGTCTAAAGAAGCAGCTGCAAGCTCCTCAATTGTTTTCCATCTATCTAAGAATCTCTCAAAATATGGGACGACCGCCTTCACTGTCGTCTGTTGCAACATAATCTCACTGAGCCACGTTCTATAGGGATCAGGTTTTCCTCTTCGCCACGGAAGATCTCGTTTTTCTAAATCGTACCAAGCAAGAAGTGCCTCTGCTGTATCCAAAGAGGGGGCCTTCTGTAAGGAGTGTTTTGGGGCCGCGAGGTTCAAGGGTTCCCCTTTCGCAGTCTGAGCGAATCAGTTTTGACTATCCAAACATACTTTACGATTACGTCAATTAAGCTTTGGCTCTGATGTTTATTAACAAACAAAAAAGATTCAATTCACCAAAACCAGCTTGGAACGGTCTGACACAATGTCGATTTAGCTTCGATAACAGACGAAATTCTCCAACACTTAGCAAATCTGTTGGATCTTTCCTACCTCAGCTAACGCGTAAAGCTTTTCAGAAATTTGGTTTTTCCACGACATCTTTGATTTTTGATTGGGAAAAAATTGCAGGATCTGACCTTGCATCATGGACCATGCCCGAAGAAGTAAAGTGGCCAAAAAACAAAGAACAAAACTCCATTTCTTCACACGCGCGATCCTCCGCCGCACTTCTTATTCTTCGCGTTGATCCGGCCCACAGCCTTGAGATCAGTTACAGTGTGCGCCAAATCCTAGACCGCATCAATGCATACTTCGGTTATCGGGCTATTTCTGATATTCGACTATTGTCAGCCCCTCTTCAAACAGAGCCCCCTCCTAAACAAAAGACGCCGACCTTCACAAACTTCGAACAAGATACTGGAAAAAATATTTTAACCCTCGAGGATCCGCTTCATCGCGCTCTTGCCCGACTCAAAATTAGATTAATGTCTACTTCTTGATCAAAATGATAAATGTACGAATTCTTTGAAACCCTAAGCAAAAGTGGACAAAATTTTAAGTGACATTTAATGCTTGAGGATCTTTATCCTGTCTTGACTGTATAGGACTTGACTACGACCTTTATTCAATGTTGAGACTTTAAGATATTGCATGAAAACGGAGGTGGGCGTGCTTCAAAAGCTTTTCTTCAACTTGTCGACATTGAAATTTTGTCGATCCATAGGGCTGGGGATGACTTCTTGTTGCCTCCTCTTCTTTGTGCTCGCACTTTACTATCCAAACACACCCTTTTCCGCGCCAACGAATGCTCCATCAGAGGTCCCTGTTGATGAACTTCTGAAGGCGGGGGACCTTACTGAGATAACGATGGGACAAGCCGATGCAAAGGTTACCATAGTTGAATATGCTTCCATGACATGTGGACATTGTAAAAATTTTCACACCACTGTTTTTTCTGATATCAAAAGTAAATTTATCGACACAGGTAAGATCCGATTTATTTTTAGAGAATTCCCTCTCGACACACGCGCTTTTGCAGCTTCAATGTTGGCCCGTTGCGTTGGGGACAACAAAACAATGCCCATGATTACTGTTTTATTCGAAACGCAAGCAGATTGGGCCTTTGTCAAAGAAAATCCGACGCCTAAATTATTTGAAGTTGCCAAACAAGCAGGATTTACAAAAGAAACATTTGATAAATGCCTCACCGATCAATCCCTTCTTGATAAACTCTCTGCTTCACGAACCCGTGCTTCTGAGGTTTTTGGTGTGAACGCGACCCCCACTTTTTTTATTAATGGCAAAAGATTATTAGAACCCCCTACAATTGAAAATTTTGAAAAAACACTGGAACCTCTTCTTAAATGATAGACTGGAGGAGGAAATGGCCTTCCAACCTTAAATTCCTGCCCTTTATTTTTTTGTGCTTTTCTCTTTTAACAGGATGTACGGGCTCAACGCCTGATCTTGGAAAAAGTTCTTCTGAGAATTTAATAACACAATCGCCGAACACGACCTCCTCAGCTTCAAAGAGTGAAGACCAGACATTTCATCCCTTTGCGGGAATACCCTCTCCAACACCTAGCACCAGAGAAATCATCTCAAATCCTAATCTTGCCGATGTGCTCAAATCTGGCGAGCTGCCAGAAATGTTTCTTGGACGACCTGATGCCCCTGTCACGATGATCATGTATGCATCTCTTTCGTGTCCTTATTGTCGAGCTTTTATGCATGATGTCTTTCCTCAACTAAATAAAGAGTACATTGATAAGGGTAAAGTTCGTTTTATTGTGCGCGAATTTCCCATTGGCAAATCATCGGGAAATGCCACAATTGCCCTCAGATGCGCTCCTTCAGACAAATACTTTGTTTTATTCTCTAAATATCTGGAAAATCAGCCTTTATGGGTTTCCCAAGATGTGCGACTAGAGCAGATATTCTCAGTTGCGCAAGAAGTGGGGATGAAACGAGACAAATTAGAGGAATGTTTGCAGAATCAGCCCATGATAGAGGCCTTAAAAGGGGTAAAAGATCGTGGACGCACGCTAGGGGTCGTAGGAACGCCTAACTTTTTCATTCAGAATATTCTTGTTAAAAAAATACTCACAATGGATGAAATTCGCGCCATGGTTGACCCTTTTTTAGTCCCCGTCCGAGCATCAACTTTGACGCAAGGCACAGGTTCAAATTAAATCTGATTTTAGCATGCCAATGCCGCTAATATTCCTGCGTATTCGATACGAGGTTTTCAAGGAATGAAGATCAATCGCCTTCGCCTGTTAGGCTTTAAATCTTTTGTTGAGCCTACAGAACTTATAGTTGAGGCAGGTCTCACAGGTATTGTGGGCCCAAATGGCTGTGGTAAATCAAATCTCTTAGAAGCATTGCGTTGGGTTATGGGCGAAACATCACACAAATCCATGCGCGCAGCCGCAATGGATGATGTGATTTTCTCAGGAACAACACATCGTCCCTCAAGAAATTCCGCTGAGGTGACAATATTAATCGATAATAAAGAACGTCAAGCCCCCTCAGAGTTTAATGATTTAAATATTATAGAAATTACGCGACGCATTGAACGAGAAGCAGGTTCAGCATACCGTATTAATGGTAAGGAAGTACGCGCAAGAGATGTTAAGATTCTTTTTGAAGATGCAGCAACTGGAGCCCGCTCACCAGCCCTAGTTCGACAAGGACAGATCTCTGAGATAGTCAACGCGAAACCTGAACAACGACGCCGCATTTTAGAGGACGCTGCAGGTATTGCAGGTCTGCACACAAGGCGCCATGAAGCAGAGCTGCGTTTGAAGGCCGCTGAGAGCAATTTGACACGTTTGGGTGATGTGATAGCAGGTCTTTCTTCCCAGGCAGAAAGCCTCAAACGGCAAGCAAGACAAGCCAGAAAATATAAAGAATTCTCATCTGAAATTCGGCAAACAGAAGCCTTAGTTTTTCATTTATCTTGGTCAGAAGGCCTCAAAATAGCAGAGCAAGAAGAAACCAATCTTGAGCACGCAACCAAGGAGCTTCAGCTTATAACGCAAGAAGAAGCTAGTGCCCTGAATGAGGAGGCTAAACTAGCAGACATTATTCCACCCTTGCGAGAAGCAGAGGCTGCCAAAAGCGCTGCCCTGTCTCGACTAAATATTGAATTAGAAACCCTAGATAAAGAATTTGATAGATCCCGCAAAAGAAGTGAAGAGCTTAAACAATACAACATCCAACTCGAAAAAGATATTGAACGAGAAAAGCGTGTCCTAAAAGAAGCTCAAGAAATAGTAGCGAGATTGAGTCTTGAGTACACAGAACTTAAGAAAGCTGATGAAAATTTCGTAGGAACAGAGAGCAATCTTTCTTCCGAACTTTCTATGCTTGAACAGAGATTAGAAGAAGCAGAAAAAAATCTTACAGATATAACGCAACGGGCTGCAGAACAGCGTGCCCATCGCCGTAGTTTAGAAACAGCTGTTGGTGAACGACTTGAAGCTATAACAAGACTTGAAAAAAAAGCAGAAGAGCTTCAGGCGCAATTTATTGACATTCAAAGATCTGCCCCTGATGCATTAGAATTAGCGGAAACTACGAAAAAAGGACAAACTCTTGTTGAACTTTCCGCCTCTCTTGAGAGACAAATTAATGAAGCAGAAAAATTGGTCACAGAAACCTCAGCTCGTGCTGCAGAATGTCGAGAAAAAGCAGCATCCGCACAATTAATACTTTCAAACTTAAAAACTGAAAGAGAAACCCTCGCAAAACTACTCATTCCAATCAGATCAGACGACTTACCTCCCGTTGTCGATCAGATCAGGGTCGCATCCGGATATGAGAAAGCATTAGGTGCTGCATTGGGAGATGACTTGTCAGCCCCCATTGCAACAGATGCGCCCGTTTGTTGGCATTTGATACATGTGGAAACAATCGATCCTGCTCTGCCTCCACAGGTTGAGCCACTCAGCCGCTATGTAGAAGCTCCTTCTGAGCTTCAACGTCGGCTCAGTCAAATTGGAGTCGCTGAACAGTCAGAGGGACCAAAAATTCAAAAACTCCTGCACGCAGGGCAAAGGATTGTTAGTCTTGAAGGAGATCTATGGCGATGGGATGGGTATTTTGCTGCTAGCGGAGAGGGAACACCTGCAGCGCAACGTCTGGCGGAACGCAACCGTATCGTAGAGATCGAAGAACTTGAGAATTTAGAACGCAAATCTGCTCAGTCCCTTCTTGAATCAGAAGCCGAAGCCAACGATGCCTTAGCCTCGGCTCAAACAGAGGAGCGCCGTCTTCGAGCTGAGTGGCGCAAAACACAATCAGATCTGGGTGAAACACGAGAGCATCTTACAAAAATTGAAAAACATGCGCGCGACACAGAAACGAAACTTGCTGCAGTCTTAGCTGCAAAAACTCATCTCTCTCAAGAATTTGAAAGCGCCCAACTACGTCTCAAAGAAGTTCAAGTTGTTAGAGACGAAGAAATGAAAGAAGAGAATCTAGAGAGCATAGCAAATAAAGCTCATGATCTTGCTCAAACTGCAAGAAGGCTTGCAAGTGAAGCAAAAGCAAATCTTCTTGCCCTTAAGCGTGAGCGCCAACTCAATGGAGAAAGACGTGCATCCAATCGTGCTGAATATGAAAGTTGGTCGCGGCGTAATCTTGGAGCTGAACAACAGCTAGAGTCTCTTGAGAAAAGACTTAAAAACACACAAGAAGAACTGGCTCTGCTTTCCATATTACCTGAAAAAGTTTCCGAACAAAGAAATAAAATCCTGTCGGCCATTCATGACTCGGAAAAAAATAGATCCTCCGCTGCAGATCAATTAGCTGAAGCAGAAAATGCCCTAAGTGCTGCCGTTTTTTCTGTAAGATCGATCCAAAAAAAGATCGCACAAATGCGCGAGCATCGCGCGCGGGGCGAAGCACGACTAGAAGCAGCACTTGCTCGCCTGCAAGAAGAAGCTCACCGTATCAATGAAGCCTTGCAAGTTCTTCCCGAAGATTGTCTGAAGCTAAGTGGCTGGAAAGATAGCAACCCCCTCCCTTCCTTAGCCGATGTTGAAATTCAGCTTCAAAAATTAAAAGTTGATCGAGAGCTTCTTGGTGGCGTGAACTTACAAGCGGATGAGGATTTGAATGACCTATCAACACAGATCTCTACTATGGAAAGAGAAAGGACCGATGTTGAACAGGCTGTTTTAAAATTACGCTCAGCGATTTCGCAATTAAACAGAGAAGGTAAAAAACGCCTTGAAGAAGCGTTTTCATCCGTGAACACACACTTTCAAAATCTTTTCACAACACTCTTTGGAGGGGGCGAAGCACGTCTAGAAATGGTGGAATCGCTTGAGGACCCACTAGAGGGTGGACTTGAAATTATTGCAAAACCCCCAGGGAAAAAACCTGCCACTCTCTCTCTTCTTTCTGGTGGAGAGCAAACTCTGACAGCCATTTCACTTTTATTTGCCGTGTTTCTGACAAACCCTTCGCCTATTTGTGTCTTGGACGAAGTGGACGCCCCATTAGATGATGCAAATGTAGATCGTTTCTGCACATTAATAGAAAAAATCGCATCAGATACAAATACTCGATTTCTAGTTATTACCCATCATCCTATGACAATGGCCAGAATGCATCGCCTGTTTGGAGTCACAATGGCCGAGCGAGGTGTATCCCAGTTAGTTTCAGTGGATTTGGAAACTGCACAAAGTTATCGTGAAGCTGTTTAGACGGGGCCTCAATCACATATCGTGTTTTCTGCGTGGAGCATCTTTGAGCACAGCCCTATTAAGATGCGCGGTTTAGCCATACCCCTTTTTGAATTCTCCATTTATTGACACTTGCAACTCACCCACTCTATGATTTGTATATAAGAGTGTAAAAAGGTCATCAATTCTTCCGAGTTCTGGGGATGTCGCATATAGAAACATTAGATTCCTGCTCTAAAAAGGGGTATTCAAATTCTGACCAGCTTCAGGAATTTAAAGATCGCACGCAAAAGCTTGGCGAAGAGATCAAAGATACTGAAGCAAAGATTTTAAGGGATGCAGAGGAAAAAGAAGATCGCGCCAACAGAATGCGAGGAATGTCTTTAGGTATCAGATTATCTTCAGAAATGGTTGCTAGTATCCTTGTTGGCACTCTTATAGGTTATGGTTTGGACTATGTATGTGTCACAAAACCGTGGTTCTTTATGCTTTTTATGATAGTAGGTTTTATTGCAGGTATTTTAAATGTTATGAGGGGCTTTCGAGAGCTTGAGCATGAAGTAAAGGTTCATAAAGGTCTTGACAAAAAAGAGTTAAGCACGAACAACGCACAATAAATCTTAGCATATAAAAAAACATTAAGAGGTTGGGTCTATCGTGGAAGCAGAGCACACTGGTTCACATTCTTCGGGGGGAATGCCAGACCCTATACATCAATTTGAGATTAAAAGACTCATCCCCATAGATTTTTTGGGATTTGACCTCACAATAACCAATTCCGCTCTCTTTATGGGGCTTTCTATTGTTACAATATTTGCATTTTTTATGGTAGCGACCCGGAATAAAAGGCTCGTACCTACGCGCCTACAATCAATTGCAGAAACGATTTATGAGTTTGTTTTGGGCATGGTTAGGGATAGCATGGGGGAACAAGGTCTGAAATTTTTCCCACTCGTTTTTACTTTGTTTCTCCTCATTCTAACGCTTAATATGTATGGAATGGTGCCAGGCTTCTTCACTGTCACCAGTCAATTGTGGATTACTGCCGCTCTCGCCTTGCTCGTATTTTTAACAGTAATTGTAGTTGGGTTTGTAAAAAATGGAGCAGGTTTTTTAAAGCTCTTCGTACCTGAAGGTGTCCCTATTTATGTCTTGCCGCTTGTCTCAATGATCGAGGTCATATCATTCTTCTCACGTCCCCTCAGTCATTCTGTTCGATTATTTGCTAATATGCTAGCTGGTCACATCACGCTCAAAGTCTTTGCGGGTTTTATAATCATGTTGCTGGGTGCCGCTGGCCTCTACAAAACTCTTGCTGTCTTACCTCTCTTCATGGCAATAGCCTTGACTGCGTTAGAATTTCTTGTTGCCTTTCTTCAAGCCTACGTTTTTACAATGCTAACTTGCATGTATCTCAATGATGCACTTCACCCAAGTCATTAATATATTTCTCTACCCACTACGGATCAACAACCCTTAAAGGAGAACCAAAAATGGATGAAACTTCAGCAAAATTAATTGGTGCCGGATTGGCGGCTATTGGCACTGGTGTTGCCGCGATTGGAGTGGGCAACCTCTTTGGACAATTTTTACAAGGTGCCTTGAGAAACCCATCTGCAGCTGAAGGACAATTTGGTCGCCTCATATTTGGTTTCGCTGTGACCGAAGCTTTGGGAATTTTTGCTTTGCTGATCGCATTCCTTCTTCTGTTTACTTAATTTTTTTCCTTACTCTTAAACTGTTGTGTCTACGATTTTTTTTCGCCCACATAGACTTCAACAGAAATGAGAAAAGCAAAAAACTATGAAAATTGATCAAAGCCGAAATGACCAAAAATGACTGAGCCTGCAATTGGTGAAAATGAAGTATTGAGCAGTGGAGCTGTAGAAAAAGTCTTTCCTCCGCTAGATCCAACAACGTTGCAACCTCAGTTGTTTTGGTTGGCTATTTCTTTTATAGTTCTGTATTTGCTTCTCAAAAGGTTTATCATCCCTAGAATTGGGGGGATTGTCGAAGAACGTCAGAACACATTACAAAAAGATCTTAACTCTGCCGCACAGTTGAAACAAGAAGTTGATAGTGCAATTAAATTTTATGATAAGACTTTATTAACAGCACGAACCAATGCCCAAAATATTGGACGTAAAATACAAGAGGACCTTTCTGCCGATTTGCGAAAAGAACGCCAATTAGCCGAGGCGCAGTTGGCTGAAAAACTATCGAAAGCAGAAAAGACTATCATTGAAACTAAACGCAATACCTTCACTAAAATTAATGATATTGCTCTAGAAATTTCACAACCCATCCTCAATCAATTGCTCGGTAAAAATTTTAGTCCCGAAGATATTAAAAGAGCGATGCCCGAAAGAGGCAGAGAGTAATCTTCATGCTTAATCCTTTTGATACGTATTTTTGGACAACAATTGCGCTCCTGTCCTTTTTTATACTTTTACTTTACTTCAAAGTCCCCTCTCTCATAGCCAAATCTCTTGATGAGAGATCAAACGCCATTCGTAAAGAACTCGAGGACGCAAGAAAACTGCGTGAAGAAGCACAGAAATTGGTTGCTGATTATAAACAACGCACCCAAAATGCAGAAGCTATCGCTAAAGAAATTGTTGCTCAAGCTGAAAAGGAAGCAAAAATAGCAACTGCAGAAGCAAGACGCGCTCTTCGAGAAGAACTTGATCGACGCTCTAAATCCTTAGAGGAGAAAATCCTCCGAGCAGAGAGACAGGCCATTGAGGAAGTTCGATCGTTTGCCGTTGATGTAGCATTAGATGCAGTTGAGAAAATCGTTCAAACAAAACTTACCGAGCAAGAGGCAAAAAATTTAATAGATAGCGGGCTTCAAGAGTTAAAACAGCGTTTAAATTGAATGGCCCCATAAAGTGTAGCACAAAATTTTAGACAGGCTACTATCCCGCACCAGGCACATTACGATCGAAAGCGACCGAAACTTGATAGTCCCCAGCCCGTGAACCTTCTGGGATTTTAAAAGAAACACTATCTACAGTTGAGAAATAGCCAATAGGCTTTTCAATTGTCACCGCTGCAGTAACGCTTAATTTTACGCTAGTTACACGAGTTCTTTTTTCATCGGTAACAACAACTGTAACTGGAAAAGTGAGCACACCAGGTTTACCTTTTGGTCCGAGTAAAATACGACCGGCAAATCCAAACTTAACGGTCACGAAGCCTGGCTGGAGAGAACACTCTCTAGCTGTTTTAGTGATCTCACCACGATGCATAATAGCTAACCCATCGCCAGGCCGACCAGTCTCATAAATTGTTAAAAAATTATCGCGGGCAGCAGGCAAAAAACGTGGGCAGCCCGGCGAAACTTCCATACCTGCGACGATGGGATTATTACCCCCAGCTTGAGCTGCAGAAAGAAGTTGTTCTTCAGTTAGGGAGCTTGTTTGGGGTGCTGATGAACTGCTCCCTCCTGGTAATACCGATCCCAAACTGCCCGAGAGTGAACCGAGCCCACAGCCTGAAAGAAGTGTTACAAGAGAGGATAAAAGTGCGAATCTGCAATAATTGCTATAATACAATGTGTATGTGGGAACTATACCCCCTTTAACCGCATAACGATTAGAAAAAGCTGAAGTTTTTTTCATTTGAAAAAAGGGGTTGTCGCAATGAAAAAGAAAAAAATATGATTCGATTGGATGCAAACTAATGCTAATGTGACCAATTGTATAAGGCATTATTAAGTCGACAATTTCTCAAAGATATAAAAAAATGAGTGAAAGACAAAAAGAAATCAAAAATAAACGCCCGCAATTGAAGGTTTTGTTGGCCGCTCCTCGAGGATTTTGCGCTGGTGTTGATAGAGCCATCCAAATTGTAGAACTTGCTTTGATAAAATATGGTGCGCCAGTGTATGTGCGTCATGAAATTGTTCATAATCGATTCGTGGTTGATGCATTAAAGGCAAAAGGGGCAGTTTTTGTTGATGAACTGGATCAAATACCTCACACTCAGCAACCCGTTATTTTCTCTGCGCATGGGGTTGCTCGGAAAATTGTACAAGAAGCCAAATTTAGGAACATGTTTGTCCTTGATGCCACTTGCCCGCTTGTTTTTAAAGTTCACTTCGAAGCCAAACGACATTTTGAGGAAGGAAGAGAGGTTTTACTTATTGGTCATAAAGGGCATCCGGAAATTATAGGGACTATGGGACAGTTACCTGAAGGTGCCGTACGTCTGGTAGAAACCGCTGAAGAGGCGCGATCCTTTATTCCTAAAAATTCATCGAAGATTGCCTACGTCACGCAAACCACTTTATCCGTAGACGATATTTCAGAAATTATTGACATTCTGCGTGAACGCTTTCCTAGCATAGTTGGTCCCGTAAAGGACGATATTTGTTATGCGACGACTAATCGCCAGACCGCTGTTAAACAATTTGCCCATCTCGTTGATTGTATGCTTGTTATTGGGGCACAAAATTCATCAAATTCTCTTCGACTTGTCGAAGTGGCGCAGCGTTCTGGTTGCGTCAATTCTTTTCTCATTCAATGCGCCGATGAGATCCCATGGGATAAAATAAAAAGTAATGGAAGTGTCGGTATTACAGCTGGAGCTTCAGCCCCTGAACAGCTCGTCATAGAAGTCATTGATAGATTAAAAGAGACTTATGAAATAAATCTTGAAGTGCACACTACAGTTCAGGAACATATCAATTTTAATATTCCGCGAGAACTTAGAGATATACAGCCCCGAGGATCAACTTCCTCTCTTGGACAACATAAACTTTCTGAGCACATATGAGCTTCAGAAATGGCCGTCTACACAAAGGTTAATGATGAAGATCTGTCCGTTCTCATAAAATTATATGATATTGGCTCGCTTTTAGCCTACAAGGGGATCGCAGAGGGCGTTGAAAATACCAACTATCTCTTACAAACTACTTCTGGACGATTTATACTGACCCTCTATGAAAAAAGAGTCGCTTTTGAGGATTTGCCTTTCTTTCTTCAACTCATTGAGCACTTGTCAAAAAATGGAATTCCTTGCCCAATTCCAGTGCATTCCCTAAATGGCAGTATTCTACAAGATATTTCGGGGCGAAAGGCAGCTATTTTTTCCTTTTTAGATGGTTTCTCAATTAGTAATCCCAAAATCGATCATTGCAGACAAGTTGGTCAAGCTCTTGCTGAATTACATCTTGCAGCAAATAATTTTAAACTTTCTCGTCGAAATTCCTTAGGTCAAGGTACCTGGCGCAGCTTTTTTAACAAGTTCCGTGCGCGCTCAGATCTAATAAGCGAAGGACTATCAACTTTAATAGATCTTGAGCTTAATTATTTAGACATTGAATGGCCGCTTCAATTACCACAAGGTATTATTCATGCGGATCTTTTTCCGGATAACGTTTTTTTTCAAAATGACAGACTTTCAGGTTTAATAGATTTTTATTTTGCCTGTAATGATATGCTCGCTTATGATCTTGCTATATGCATAAATGCATGGTGCTTTAGATCAGATTTTTCCTTTGACCCCCATAAAAGCTCAGCTTTATTAGATGCCTATAATGATATTCGCCCTATGTCCGAAAATGAAAAAAATGCTTTTCCAATCTTGGCTCGTGGGGCAGCCCTGAGATTTTTACTAACGAGAGCTTACGATTGGCTGAACCGCCCCTCAAATGCTCTTGTCTCCCCGCACAATCCATTAGATTACTTGCATCGTTTAAAATTTCATCACTCTGTGCATTCTTTCGCAGATTACGGATATCATGAATAAAGATGACCCATGGAGGACCAAAAAGAGTTGTAATTTTTACTGACGGTGCATGTTCTGGTAATCCTGGGCCTGGTGGCTGGGGAGCTGTATTGCTTTGGGGAGAGCATCGCAAAGAACTTCTTGGAGGGGCCGAAATGACAACGAACAATCGCATGGAATTAACTGCAGTTATTCAAGCCCTAGATGCACTAAAACGAGGAACCCACATCGATCTTTATACCGACAGCAGCTACGTTAAAAACGGGATTACGATCTGGTTGCAAACGTGGAAACTGAATAATTGGAGAACATCGGATAAAAAACCCGTCAAAAACATAGACTTATGGCAGCAACTTGAGGCGGCGCGGCATCGCCACAGAATAGATTGGCATTGGATTAAGGGACATGCCGGACATCAAGAAAATGAACGTGCCGATGAGTTGGCACGTCAAGGAATGACACCTTATAAAATTTAAATTTTTTCAAGATTTTGGTAAGAGTAAAATTTTATAAAATGAGATTATCAATCATCTTACAGAGCGCTTCTGCGCTCGACTTGTCATGTACAGGGGGTGACTCATCAACATTCAATACTTTAACGATTTGATTATCAACAAGCATCGAATATCGTTTTGATCGGACACCAAGACCCAAGTGTGTACCTGTTAAATCTATCTCTAAACCAATGGCCTTTGCGAAAGAAGCACTATCATCCGTCAACATCAGAATTTTGCCAGAAGCATTGGATGCTTTTGCCCAACTGTCCATTACGAAAACATCATTCACCGCAATGCATGCGATGGTATCTACGCCCTTAGATTTGAGGTAGTCCGCCCGTGTTAGAAATCCAGGCATATGTTGATTATGGCAGGTTGGGGTATAAGCTCCAGGGACAGCAAAAATGGCCACTTTTTTTCCAGAAAAAACCTCCGCAGTTTTTAAAGGTTTTGGACCCTCGCTAGTGAGAGTCATAAATTGAACATCAGGAAGGCGATCACCAATTTTAATCATTATTAAAACTCCGGAAGTAAAACTCTATCATCACTTTAAAAGTACATTCTCTTACTCTGAATAGAATACTCTTACTCTGAATAGAATACCTAAGATCTAAAAGTTTTTAGTTGATGACAAACGTATCCTCTGACTGACCACTTTGCCCCTTCATCGTCACGCGCACTTGAGAACCTCTCAAGGATACTAGAATTTGTGGATCGGAAAGATCAAGTTTAAATGTGATAATTTCGTCTTTAATCTCTTTTTGACTTGGAATTGGAATATATTTTCCACCCTCTACATCCAGAAAAATCCTTGCTTCCTCGGCAGATCCTGGAAAACGGGCTGACAAAAGGATGTGTGGTGATCCCTCAGAGAAAAATTGTGTGACAGTCAAATCTCTAGGATCCCCCTGTAAAAGTGATCCTTTTTGCCTTGGAACTGATAACAGGGCTGCAAGTGCGTCTTCAGATGCAGGTATTAAGAAATCAGGAGGGATATTGAGTTTGAGATTGACTTCAACCGGAACGCAGAGCTTTTCACAAATTCCATAATTGGCTGTAAGATCAAGATCAATGGGTTCTGCTTTTGAGTGCTGTTGAATAGCAATTGGAAAAATGATACGTTCTTTATATCCTATTGTGTCACCAGCACTATCACTGAAAAGTTCTGGAACAGGGTATAACACTTCAACATGGCGGATATTCTTCGATTTGCCAAAATCAAATTCTGGGGCAATGCCCCCAGCTGTCCCAGGGTTACGCCAATAGGTCTTCCATCCTTTAGCCATCTCAATCTCAATAAAAGCATAGATCGTTACAGATGGCTCTCCTTTCACGGTCCCTGAATAAAGCCGCGTCCTATTTTTATAGCCTTCAACCCACTGCCCTTGAATGTCTTCGGATATTGCAGGAGGTACGAAAGTTAATAAGATAAAACTACAGTTTAAAATAATCCTAAACCAAAACAAAAAATCCCACTTCCAGAAAGGGCTTTCTAGTATCATCTGAGAAACGATAGATCTAAATACCAAAATGTTGAATTCGTTTTTACCCATGATATATTAAATATCGATAGTTGTTTCAATATTTGAAATTGTCTTCACAATTTCAATTTCGAGGCGTTAAATAAAGCCTATGGCTACTCAAAAAATAAAAAATAAAATAGATAAATCTGTCTCACTTAAAGGACAGCTCTTAATCGCAATGCCGATCATGACTGATGAACGATTTATGCGATCCGTTATATATATGTGTGAACATACGCAAGATGGAGCAATGGGTTTAATCATAAACCATAAAGCCAATCATATCTCCTTCCCTGATCTTATAGACCGTCTCAATATTTCATCGACGCCCTTAGAACAAACTTTGGCTCCAGGAATACGCAATCAAAAAGTATTAATTGGAGGTCCAGTAGAGTCGGGGCGTGGTTTTGTCCTTCACACAGAAGATTATCAGTGTCGTAATGCAACGCTCAATATCTGTAGTGGAATTAGTCTAACAGCAACAATCGACATCCTTAAAGATATTGCTTTTGGACGCGGGCCGAAACAATCATTGATGGCTCTGGGCTATGCAGGATGGGCTGCTGGACAACTTGAGAATGAAATTCAAGCCAATGGATGGTTAAATTGTCCTGCTGACAGCGAAATTATTTTTACTCCCGATCTTGAAGCAAAATACGACAAAGCTCTCGCGAAGATTGGTGTAAATCCAGCTTTCCTTGTTGGTGATGCTGGACACTGTTAGTGACTGGCGTAAATTATACGAGCATGTAATCCTGATGCCTTAAATCAGGGAATTTTATCCCGCTAGCTTGCGTAAACTTTCTGCAATACGCGGAGGAAGTTTTTCATAATTTGGTATGTTTTCTAGGGGGTCTGGTTTTTTAACCATTCGAAGAGCTGAATTTAATTCTGCCGAAGTGGATTTCAAAGCCCCTACAGCCTCTGAATAATCTGAGCTATTAGGAGGTAAAGCGGGTGGCTCTATTTCTCCTCCCATAACAATAGATACCGAAACATTAGCTGGTTCAGTTGATAATTCCGCAATATCTGCGACGAGAACATCACCGGATGCTGCGGGCAAGTAAGTGTCATCCAAATATCCTGAAGACAAGGCATTCGTGCTGGGACTTTCCTTTAACTGAACGACAGGAATGGAGGAATTTTCCTCAAAAGACTGATTTACAAAAGCTCCGTTTCGTATGTCATCGTGTATAGTCTGTTCAGATACTGCAAAAGCGGATTGGGAGCTTTCCGTTGCGTTAAATGATGTCTCAGACACTTCTTTGGTTGACATTAACCCTACAACTTTTTCAGAAATTTCAGAAACAGATGAAACAGAATAGGACTTTTTATTTTCTAAATCTGAAGAATGTGCTCTTGTGTTTTGGAGAGATGAATCATGGAAGTTTTCTAGAGCTTCTGTTTCTGACTGCGAAGATGGCGAAAGACGCGATCTTGTGGAAGCCTTTTTAGCCGACGATTTTGAGAATAAACCTCTAGATTGCATGCGTTGTTCAGCCTTACGGATCTGTCTTATAAATTTTAATATTTCCCTCTGACTTAGATAATCCCCGTAGTAGAACCCCTGACCGTATTCGCAGGATATCGATCTCATAAAAGATACGTCCTCATTGGTTTCAAGACCATCGATGAGAACTTTTAATCCGAGCTCATGAGCCATGGCAGTGACAGCTCTCAGCATGCCTCCTGAAGCTGATTTAGAAAAACTGCCATTTCCGATAATTTGAAGACTTGCTCTGACTTTTTTTATAGGCAGACGCTCTAAGTAAAGAAGGGAAGAATAGCCCATCCCAAAACCATCAAGAATGATTTCAGCACCATAGCTTTGGAGATTACCAAGAATTTCTATGCTCTGCTCTGGATTCTCCATAATTAAACTTTCAGCAATTCCAATTTTAAGGCAACTTTTTGCTGAAGTTGGATGCGACAAGGCCCGTCTGACTTCATTTGCAATATCTTCTCCCAACTGCACGCCTTCAGGAAGATTAAGACTAACAAAAAGAGGTCTTTCAGACCGTGGAAGCTCTTTATGCCAATGATTGCAATGCTTAAGAGAACGAGCAAGAGCTAATCTGAGGGTTTGTGAGAAAAGATCACGATGCCCTTTTTCTTGGAGATAGGCAAAGGGATTGATAAGTCCATATTTAGGGTGCTCCCACCTGACAATAGTCTCAAAGCCCGCAAGCTCTTCCATCGGAAGATAAACAATCGGGCGATAGAGAAGTTTGAGATGGCTTTTCTCAACTGATTTTTGTAGCTCATTCCAAATCTGAGTGTGATCATCCTGAAGATGATTTTTTTCTGGCCTGTAAATTTCTACACTATCCAAACCTGCTCTTTTAGCCCTAAAGACTGCAGCCTCTGCCTCCCCGAGCATATCCTGGTCCTCAGCGTTCAGCGGATCATAAACTGCAATTCCTACAGAGCTTGTTAAAAGAACCTCTTGTCCAGCAAGGGTCATTGGAGAACGTAGACTTCTGCGTACATTTTCAGCCAATCCCGCAAGCTCGGCAGCAGAACGTTCTTTAACAAGCAAAAGAGCAAATCGATCCCCACTTATGCGAGCAAGCGTATCGTCCTCTTCAACATATTTCTGCAGGCGACGGGTCACTGCGAGTAGAAGACTATCCCCTAATGCAAGACCATAAGAGATGTTTACTGATTTAAATCTATCAAGATCTATAACCACCATCGTGGGCCTGAGGAGAGGCTCACTTTTCGCCCTTCGCATTATATTCTGCAAACGATCAATAAGTAATTGACGATTGGGAAGGCCCGTCAAACTACATTTTACGGCATCTTGCAAAAGACGTTCCTGAGAGCGTCTGCTATCTGTAACATCACGCATTAAACCAACACTTTTAAATGTTCTCCCATCGGAATTAAGGATTGGAGAGGAATCAACCTCATACCATCTATAACTATTATCTGCTTTTCGAAGCCGAAAAGCGCACCGCATATGCCCACCGTTGCGTTCCTCTGAACCCTCGAGAGACAATTTAAAGCGCTCTAAGTCTGAAGGATGAACATAGCGACAAAAATCTTGAAGATTAGTATTGAGCTCTCCTACGTTTAAACCTAATGCTCCCTCAACATTTTCGCTAACTCTGATCTTATCTTGGCGAGAATTCCATTCCCACACACCAGCACCTGCCCCATCAACTGCAATAGATTTGAACTGCAGTTCTGAGGGAGATGATCCGTAGAGAGGTTGTTGAGATCTAAAAGCAAACTGAGTAACCGTAAAACCAATAAGCAAAACAATAAGAACAAGACCTGCTACGAGGGCAGAAACCACCATATCCCCCGAGAGATGACCCGCAAGAGTAAGGCCCGCCCCAAAAATCCAAACTAAAAGAAATAGCCAAGTTGGAATTAGTGATATGGCTCTATCTTGACCGCGCGCAGCAAAAAATGAGGTTATCAAGAAACCAAGAGCCCCTAGAAAAGCAAAGGATAAACGCGCAAATGTTGAAGCCAGTCGAGGATCAACAAGGGCCAAAAATATAAAAGAAACTTGCGTTATAAGCCATACGCTGAATAACATTCGAGCGGCCCTATTCCAAAGCGGAGCACGCAAAAAAAGCCCTAGAAAAAACACTAAAGAAGCAGGGATTGCAGACTCTGTGGCAGCCCTGTAAATGGAATTATTTTCGACCTTAAGCTGAAATAATTTATGGAAGAAACCAAAATCAACACAAAGATATCCAAGAACGCTCCACGCAACAAGTGAGGCTGCTGGGAAAATAATCTTATGATTTGCAGCAAATATCGCTGTAAGAAAAACAGCAAGAAGACCAGTAAGCCCTAACATAATACCATTAAAAAGTTGGCGATCTCTCACATTTAACTCGTAATCTAGAGACTTCCAAAGATAGATACGGGCATATCTGTCTGAGGAGAGTTCAGCAATATAAGTGATGGTTTGCCCTGGCTCTAAAGTGATCCGAAACAAATCTGCTCGTTCATTCTTGATACGCTCAGGAACAAAACCCATTGATGGGGTAACAGCTTCAATGCGATGAGTATCAAGATCAGGCCAGATTATGCCAGATCCAATAATGGTATATCTGTCAGATGAGATCCAACGCTCAACAGTTGTATCTGAAGGATTATGTAAAGCAAAAACCATCCAACTCGGATTGCTTCCTGGGGAAGATGCACGCACAGAAAGCCGACCAGATGTCCCCTCAACAGTTGATGCTGTCTCAATTTGTAGACTATCTCCACGACCTTCATAAAGCTCCCCAAGAGGTGTGATTTCAAGACGACCAATGTCAGGTGAGATATTAATAGCCTTTAAAGCCATTGCACTATTTTGTTGAAGAATTGCTCCTCCAAGGAAAGCAAAAAGAGAGAAGAGGAAGCGCAATCTTTTAATTCTGGTCCCCAGAATAAAATAAGAAGCGGAAATTATATGAGGACAGTTGCGGGCCAAAAGCGAAGAAGAAGTAGGTGAAATTTTTGTAAAATGATTGTTGTTTACTTGCTTAAAAACGGAGCCCAAATACTTTTTTTTAAGGAAAGCATCTTTGCCTGAAAGCAATAGCCTTCCTCGAATATAGATAATTAGGGATTTAAACAATTCTGTCACATAATCAGTAGGCCCAAAAAGAGAGAGAAATCTCTCCAAGACCCAGAGATGAACTGATTTGACATCTGCCCCCCTCACTCAACCCGCTCCATGTTATATCCCCAAAAACTCTTGCTGAGCACCCCCTCGCAGAAGCATCTTTGCAGTGTCTGCTGTTGTCCTCCTTGTCCTAGCAAAAGCAGAACGACGCCCTATTATTAAGTCCCTTCAAAATCAGAAAGGGTCATTTCAACCAACCTCAACAGCAGATTCCTTTTAGGCCCCCATTAAGCTGATTATTACAGCTATATAGCTATGCGCCAAGAACCTTAAAATTGGGGCAACTCACAGATTATCCCCATTAAAACCATGAAAATTTGGGAGAAAAAAGGCAGACGCCCTACTTCCATTCATAATGTCAGAAGCACGAGACGTTTTTTGTAAACAGGTCGTTTTTTTAATTGGTCATTGAGGTGGTTTTCTATCAATACAGCAATCAAAACTAAAGAGAGCCAAAATCCTAAATGTCTTAGTACATTTTACAATTTTTCACTGTTTCTATGCCTGAATGAATAAGAATTATTTGTCGTTAAGACACAGATTTAACAAATTCGATAACATCCTTAAGATTATTGGGCAGAATAGAGAACTGTTCTTGATCGACCAAAAGAGATTCCAACCCCAAAGGAAGAGCTGGCCTATGACCCGTTATCAATTCAATAGTATCTGGGAATTTTGCAGGGTGAGCTGTCGATAAAATAACTACAGGAACATTTCTATAGGCATCAGAAGACATAATTTTTTTGGCAGCTGCCAGCCCACATGCCGTATGAGGATCGAGAAGATAATTACTTTCAGCAAGAGTACTCTTAATAGTTTCAGAAACTCCCTCTTCACTTATTGCAGCGGCGTAGAAATCTTTACGAAAAGAATTTAACTGCTGATGGGTTAATTCAAAGCGGCGACTCTTATTTAACATTTGCATTTGGTCCGAAACGATTTGGGCATTTCGATCAGCTGCTTCAAAAAGATAACGTTCAAAGTTTGAAGAAATCTGGATATCCATGGAGGGAGAAGTCGATGCTTGCACTTCACGCATTTCATAGACACCTGTCTCTAATGTGCGCGGGAGAATGTCGTTTTGATTTGATCCAATAATGAGAACATCAATCGGCAGGCCCATTTTTCGAGCCACGTCTGGCGCTGAAGCCCTCGCTCATCGTCTGCGACGAGCCCACCAGCGCGCTTGACGTGAGCATCCAGAGCCAGATCCTGAACCTGCTGAAGGACCTTCAGGACGAGTTCCAGCTGAGCTACCTTTTCATCAGCCACGACATGGCCGTCATCCACCACATCTGCGATCGGGTGGCGGTCATGTACGACGGCAAGATCGTGGAGGCGGGCACGCGAGACGAGATCATCCGTTCGCCCAAGCATCCCTACACGCAGCGGCTGCTGGCGGCCGTGCCCGAGGCGGATCCGCGTCGGCCCCGACGCGCGCTGGCGCTCGCCGACGGCGCCCGGATGTGATGCGCGTCACGGGCCGCACCATCGTGGTGTTCGTGGCCGCTGTGGGGGTGTTCTCGTTCCTCTTCGGATGGATGATCACCCGCGAGGTGCGAGGCACGGCGCTGCGGACCGATGCGCGAATCGAGGCGCTGGCGGGAGCGATCGAGGCCTACGCGTCCGCGCACGGCGGCGACATGCCCACGTCGGAGGCGCAGTTGCGTGCGGGCGTCCCGGGGGCCGTGGTGGCGTCGCCGGAGTTCGAGGCAGGGATCAAGTTCCTGCAGGTGCAGTGGCCGCCGAACGGCGATCACGCGCCGATCCTTGGCGCCAACGGTCTGCCCACGGGCATCGGCACGGTGCCCCGCGTGAACGGGCGGCTCCGCTCGCTGGCTCGCGGTTCCCCCGCGAATCAGGCCGTGCAAGCCGCGCCCGCCGCGCCATAATGGGCCCGATGTCCCAGCCCACCTGCCCGAAGGAGTCCATCGTGAGCGAGGCGCCGATTCAGCACATCAAGCCCGAGGGACCGATGGTCGACCTGATGCAGGGCGATGCGCGCTGGCAGATCCCGGTGCACGAGCACGGCTTCATCGCGCTGGTCGATGTCATGCCCCGGCTGGTGCCGCAAGGGCAGACCGCCGATGCCGCGATCGTGCAGGCCGCGCGCGTGAGCTACGGCGCCGGCACCAAGCAGGTGAGCGAGGACCGCACGCTGGTCCGCTACCTGC
>JBJTOZ010000125.1:0-3074 GCA_046074825.1 Hyphomicrobium sp. | reverse complement strand
GTAACTCTATCTGTTGCTGATGTTCCTGTATCAGAACTCAATCCGACTGATGGGCTTACTACTGTCGTATCATAAGTAAAACTATAATTTGTTGCGTTCGAGATATTCCCTGCAAGGTCCACCTGACGTACGAGAACCGTGTTCAATCCTTCAACAGCATTAAATGTTGTACTCCAGTTTTTTCCACCATCTATCGAGTATTCAACGATTGAACCTGCTTCTAATCCCGAGGGGATAAGCGTGCCAACTTTTGAAATCTTATCAAAATTGGATGCGCCTGTATCTGATGACAATGCTACTTGGGGAGCAGATGCCGTTGTATCCAATGTGAAACTATAACTTGTAGCGTTGGAAGTATTTCCCGCGGAGTCCGTCTGACGCACAAGTACCGTATTCAGCCCTTCGATTGCGCTGAAGGTAGCGCTCCAGTTTTTTCCTCCATCCGCAGAATATTCAACCTTTGAACCTGGCTCCAAACCTGAAAGACTGAGTCCACCAATCTTTGTAACTCCATCTGAACTTAAAGTGCCTGTATCAGATGACAGCAACACTTGAGGACCAGAAGATGTCGTATCTAATGTAAAACTATAACTCATGGCATTTGAGACATTACCCACAATGTCTGTCTGCCGAACCTGAACTGTTTTTACTCCATCACCAGAGACATTAAAGCTCGAACCTGAACCAACGATCCAAGTGTCTCCACCATTGATGCTGTATTCCCAAGAAGCACCATTTTCTAAACCTGTGACATGCACAGTTCCGACGTTGCTTATTTTATCGGAGTTTAAATTTCCCGAATCTATTGAAAGACCTAAAATGGGCGCTGAGAAGGGTGTCGTATCAAGACTATAGTTTTGGCTTATTACCTCGCCTGGATTTCCAGCTGCGTTCTCTACACGAACCTGGAGGGCGTTGTCCCCTTTGAGCGTAACATCACTCAGAGAAAAGGTCTTTCCATTGGTGGTTGCAGCTTTCCAGGTTGCCCCTCCATCGACAGAAACTTTGACGATTTCACCATCGGCGAGATTAGAACTTAAAGTACCAGAGATTGTTTGATCAGACCGATTTGTTTTAAAATCATTTTTATTAGAACCCGTATCATTCAAAAAGCCAAACGCAGAGACCTTTGTCGTGGGCGCTGAATTATCAAGCACAAATTTGAGGTTTGTATTACTAGAAATATTTCCAGCAGCATCGACTTGTTGGACGAGGACTGATTTGGGACCAGAACCTGATACAGTAAAGCTGGTTCCTGAACCAACTTCCCAACCAACGCCACCATTCGTGCTGTAGCGCCACAGTGCTCCAGCTTCTAATCCAGAAACTTTTACAGTCCCGACAGAAGTTATTCCATCAAATGCAGAAGTCCCCGTATCGTTCTCAAGAGCGAGAATGGGAGAAGGAGCGATCGTATCAAGGACATAAGCCTGCGCCTTTGTTGGACCAGCATTACCTGCCGTATCTTCAACACGCGCAAGAAGAGTGTTACTAGATTTTAAACCTATACCGTTTAATGAGAAAACATTAGAACCAATAGCCGCTTTAGCGGTCTGCCAAGTAACGCCATTATCGACTGAGATTTTGACAACCTCCCCAGTCAATAATTTTGCACTTAAGGTCCCAGAGATATTCTGAGCAGCCATTTTAGTTACAAAGTCGCTGGAACTTTTACCGCTATCAGCTGAGAATTTAAGAGTTGAGACAGCCGTTGTTGGAGGAGCGGTATCCAATGTATAGGCTTGAGACTTCTCAGGCCCTGAATTTCCAGCAGCATCCTCGACACGAACTTTGAGAGTATTCTTATTTTTTAAGGTCACGCCTTCAATCATAAAGGTCGATGAGCCTACGTTTGAAATTGCTGTCTGCCATGAAAGACCATTATCGATAGAAACTTTTACAACTTCATCACTGGCAAGCTTCGTTGAAAGAACCCCAGAAATTTTTTGAGAGGCAGAGTTGGTTATAAAATCGCTTGCACTTGTGCCAAGATCGTTTGAAAACGCAATAGATTTGACAAGTGTTGTGGGAGCTTTTGTATCAAAAATATAGGCTTGAGACTTTTCAGGCCCTTTATTTCCGGAAGTATCCTCCACACGCACTTTAAGAGTATTGCTCGCCTTCAAGGTCACGCCACTCAAAGTAAAGATATTAGAGCCAGCAGCCACTTTTGCAGACTGCCACGTTTTTCCATTATCAAGAGAAATCTTGACAACTTGACCAGAAATAAGGGGACTATTTAATGTCCCAGAAATGGTTTGCTTCGCTGATCGTGTTATGAAGTCAGAAGTACTTACCCCAGAATCAGAGGAAAAGGCTAGCATTGTTACTTCTGTGGAGATCATTGGATTTAGCATTTTAGTGACCTATTTTTCTTGATTTAAATTACCTTCATTGAAATTCGAAGAATATGGATGGAAATTAAGATGTCTCTATTTGATATAGAGGCGATAAAACGCTCGCTTCAATGTATTTGGGACTTTGAAATAAATGTATGATGAGCAGAGATAAAAACTTCTCTCCTAAATAAATTGCTCCGAAGATATAGGGGCGCTTTTTAGGAGGCGTATAAACAATCCATTTGCTGCACATTAGAGCAGAAATAGAAGCATAAATGCTGCTTAGTATTTTTTGTACGCGATACATAGGGCTACTCACTCATAAGACTCCCAAGAAAGAATACCTGAAAGCCCTTTTTAAGGGTTTAGTAGCCAGAGAATGCCCGATTAAAGTTAAATTTTATAAAACGGATCAAAGTTTTTAAGTTAAATAAGTTTAAATTTGAGTATCAAATTGTTTTTTGTTTCTTGAGAATTAAGATAAAAATAATGAAGTTTATTAAAATATTGAAAAAGAATACTTAAATCTTAAAAAACTTTTAATGTTAGTTATTTAATAATAATAGAAACTTTTTAGAAAGTTATTGAACATCTTTTAAAAGGCAATTTGATTTATTTGTAAAAATAATAAAGTGCTATTGTTACATATAATTTGAAAGTAATGAGTTACTTTTACAAAAGTTTTTATAAATCACTCATTTTTATAATTTCAACTTATTTATACTTTTTTCTTGG
>JBJTOZ010000124.1:2500-6384 GCA_046074825.1 Hyphomicrobium sp. | reverse complement strand
TTCTAAGAGGTCTTAAAGAGAAATACGAAATACATCATGGAGTTCGCATCACAGACAGCGCATTAGTATCTGCGGCAACTTTATCTAATCGTTACATAACAGATCGTTTTTTGCCGGATAAAGCAATAGATTTGATGGACGAGGCTGCCTCTCGATTGCGTATGGAGGTTGATAGTAAACCTGAAGAATTGGATGCAATTGATCGTGACCTAATGCAGCTCATGATTGAGCGTGAGGCTTTGAAAAAGGAAACGGATGCTGCTTCTAAAGATCGTCTCTCTAAATTAGAAAAGTCTATTGCCGAACTAGGTGAAAAGTCGAAATCTATGACTTCCAGGTGGGAGGCAGAGAAGCAAAAGTTGGGCTCAGCTCAAAAACTAAAAGAAGAATTAGATCACGCTCGAAACGAACTCGAGGTGGCTCGGCGGAAGGGAAATCTCACGCGTGCTGGTGAGCTTGCGTATGGTATTATTCCAGATTTAGAAAAAAAACTGTTCTCGATGGAGACTAGTAACCTTCATGGTGCGATGGTCGAAGAAGCTGTAACACCAGATCAAATTGCTTCTGTTGTTTCGCGCTGGACAGGAGTTCCAGTTGATAAGATGCTTGAGGGTGAACGGGATAAACTCCTCAAAATGGAGGAAGCTATTGCGAAGCGCGTTGTAAGTCAAAAAGAAGCAATTGTAGCCGTCTCAACCGCTGTACGTCGCGCACGCGCTGGACTCCAAGATCCTAATAGGCCGATTGGTTCCTTTATGTTTCTAGGGCCGACAGGTGTAGGGAAAACAGAACTTACGAAAGCTCTCGCAGGCTTCCTTTTTGATGATGATAGCTCCCTGGTTCGTATAGATATGTCTGAGTTCATGGAAAAGCACTCTGTGGCTAGACTTATTGGTGCCCCGCCAGGTTATGTAGGGTATGAAGAGGGTGGTCTTCTAACGGAGGCGATCCGAAGACGCCCTTATCAAGTTGTACTTTTTGATGAGATAGAAAAGGCGCATCCTGACGTATTTAATGTTCTGCTTCAAGTTCTTGATGATGGTCGACTTACAGATGGACAGGGTCGAACTGTAGACTTTAAGAATACTCTCATCGTGCTGACGTCCAATTTAGGTTCTCAGTTTTTAGTGGCCCAGAAGGAGGGCGAAGATACTGAGGGTGTCAGAGATGAAGTCATGAGAGATGTGCAAAATCATTTTAGACCCGAGTTTCTCAATCGATTAGATGAAATTATTCTCTTTCATCGATTGCAACGAGCTGACATGGCTCAGATAGTTGATATTCAAATGGCGCGCTTACAAAGCCTATTGTCGGATCGCAAGGTAACTATCGTACTTGATGAGCAAGCACGCACTTGGCTTGCTAATAGGGGATATGACCCAACCTATGGGGCACGTCCTTTAAAGCGCGTAATTCAGAAGCAAGTGCAGGACCCTCTAGCGGAGCAAATTCTGGCTGGCGGTGTTAAAGATGGAGACAGAGTAAAAGTTTCAGTCCGTGATGGGGAAATAACTATCAATGGTTGGCCAGTTAAAATTGCAGCTTAGAAAGGGCAAATAATTTGCCTAAAAAAGTAGGTAAGATATATATTTTGCCCATAAAACCCAGCAAAACATCAATATCAATGCTTACGTAATTCACGTTTCGAATTTAGCCCCAATAATGATTTATTTTAGAATTATCAGGCGTAGCTTTTAAAAAAAAAGCCACATCCCCCAATTTTCAGCGGCTCGCTGTCATTACTGGTGTGAGACGCATAATATCCTCAATATGTCTGCGTTCTTTCTGAAACTCTTCGAGGTCCTTGCCGACAAGGCGTCTCTCACGAGGGACTTGAATTGAAAGAGGATCAACAAATCGCGTATTTATAAGAACTTCGTAGTGAAGATGAGGTCCGGATGATAGGCCAGTTGTTCCAACATATCCAATGATTTGACCTTGTTTTACTTTAATGCCTGTTCGGACACCTGGAGCAAATTCAGACATGTGACTATAAGCAGTTTGATAGCCGTTTGCATGTCGTATGCGAACATAATTACCATTATAACCTTTGCGGCCAGCCTCTTCGATTGTTCCGCTTCCAGCTGCTAGAATGGGAGTTCCAGGAGGAGCGGACCAATCAACCCCTGTGTGCATTTTGCGCACACCCAGCAAGGGATGTAAGCGTATGCCGAATCCTGAGGTCAGTCTAGAATCTTCCCCTCTTACTGGCTTTCTGAGAAGAAACTTACGTGAATTGTTTCCATCTTTGTCATAGAAGTCTATTATTCCATCAGAAGATCTGAAACGATAATAGGTTGATGTTTCTCCGCCTGACCTCAGAGAGGTATAAATTAAATCTCCTGGGGGACCTTCAGTTCCATTTTCTTGTTTTAAATCGAAGAAATATTCTGCTGTATCATCGACACTCAGGCGGCGACGGAAATCGGTCTCAGATGCGTGTATTTTAAGAATTTGTTGGATGGTCTCTCCGGAGATATTCTGGTTTAAAGCTGAATAGAAAAGACTGGAATATAGATTTGAAGAAGAGCTTGCGCTGCCATTTACATTGAGGTGAACAGTTTCTCCAGTCTGGGGGATTTTACCGCTTGCAGTAAATTCACCTCCCGCGCTGCGGCTAACTGTAATCAAATGTTCGTGCCCATCGCCAAATATAGAAAAACTAACAGGCTCCATCTTGTTATTATCATCAAGTGAAGGAACAAGCGTAATATGAACTTCTTGTCCTGGGGCCAAGGCAGCTTCCGGAAATACTGTCTTTGCGGGCTCTAACATATCTTTTATAAGCCAAGCGTCCGCTCCTGTAGAGGAGAGAATTTTTGAAAGAGTGTCGTTAGCACTGACTTTGATAACGCGAACCTGTTGGTTTTCAAAATCATCTGGTAAATTTAAACTATCTTCACTCGTTTTCACCAAAATACTTTGATTAGGCGCTGAGCCATAAAGGAGATCGACATTAGTATCAGGAGCTATGTCAGCTTTGTTGTTGTTTTGTAACATTGAAGATGAAGCAACATCAACAAAGTTAGTATTGTTAAAATTATCTCTTTTGGTGCGTTGGACTATGTCGTTAATTTCTTGGCTATTGAGTTCCTGCTCATCATCAATTGGTAAAAGCGCACCAAGAAGCTCTAGTATTCGAATGGAGATGTCTGTTCGTAGAGTTTCCTGTTTGTCATCAAGATTACTCGTAACAGGTTTGCTTTCAACATAAAGCTTTAGAGGATTAAAAGGCGGTATGTTTTCTTGTAAGTTATCGGGGACAGAAGCTAATTTTGATATTATGCGAACATAGGGTTTTGCATAAATATAATCGCGCCCCTTTCGTCTTTGTTTTAATGTCTCATGAATGATAAATCGTGTAGATGTTGTGCCAATTGTTTCCTGCAGCCTATCAGTTTTTGCAATAGCCCACTTCAGGCCGTCTTCTGTTTTATGAGGCTCTGGTATGGCGGCGAACGATTTATTTTTATGGATCTTTTCAAGCGCTGGCATAAGAATTTGAGAGCTTTCAATGGTGTCAGAAGAACCATAAATTATGACAACTATAGCAACACTACCGACTGCTGCGGCAAGACAAGTGCTTAGAAACCAACGAAATCGCCCCTGCAAATGTGAATCCACGTGATCCGCTTCAAAAACGTGATTGTCGTGATGACGGAGCTTCGCTCCACGATATAGATGGGGCAAAACGCCTATACGTTTTCCTCTCAAACGAGAGGAATGACGGACATACAAGGGTAAAGAGTTTATTTGATATTTGCGATAATTATGCACGAAGTTCTTTGCTCCATGTGCATGGAAAGCTTTAAAATATTAGAGACGCGAGAATTAAATACATTTTCGTGTTTTTGTTCCGATCCACGTAAAGTCTCTCCGAATTT
>JBJTOZ010000123.1:0-8049 GCA_046074825.1 Hyphomicrobium sp. | reverse complement strand
ACTTTTGGAGAAATTTTTGCTTGGATTATTGGATGGATTTTAATTTTAGAATATGGGGTGTCTGTTGCTGCTGTGGCTAATGGTTGGTCTGGATATTTCAATAACGCTTTAACAGCAATTGGACTTGGACTTCCTGATTTTCTAACAAAAGGTCCTGTCGCAGGAGGCTTAGTCAATCTTCCTGCGATGATTATAATTCTTTTGCTGATGCTCATGCTCATTGTTGGGATCAAGCAAAGTGCGCGCCTTAATGCAGGAATGGTTTTCATA
Organism: Hyphomicrobium sp.; assembly: GCA_046074825.1. GTDB lineage: Bacteria > Pseudomonadota > Alphaproteobacteria > Rhizobiales > Hyphomicrobiaceae > JAGVSR01. Next base: position 7,779 of record JBJTOZ010000123.1, on the reverse strand, counting down.
AAAGTTCTAACAATCATTATTTTTATTACGGTATCTATATTTAATATAAATCCAATTAACTGGTCTCCTTTTATGCCTTTTGGCTGGTTTGATACGACCCCCGAAGGTAATACAGTAGGAATTTTAGCAGGTGCTTCTCTTGTATTTTTTGCATATGTCGGCTTTGATGCAGTTTCAACAGCAGTTGAGGAAGCCCGCGATCCACAAAAAGACGTTCCTAAGGGAATAATTGCTTCCCTTTTGTTTTGTACAATTATTTATATTTTAGTTTCAGCTCTTTTAACTGGTATTGTTCCTTATAAAGAACTCAACGTTTCTTCACCTGTTGCGCATGCTTTACAAATCATAGGATATAATTGGGCTTCTGCACTTGTAGCAACAGGTGTTATAGCTGGTCTTACAACAGTGATGCTTGTGCTTTATTATGGATTAACACGTATCATAGTTGCTATTTCTCGCGATGGACTTATTCCATCCATGTTTTCTCATGTGAATGAAAAAACACAAACCCCGATTACAACAACTGTAGTTTGCGGAGTTATCATGGCAGTAGCGGCTGGTTTTATGCCTTTGGGAATTCTTGCAGAGTTAGTTAACATTGGGACGCTTGCTGCATTTATGATGGTCTGTGCAGGCGTAATTTTCCTTCGATATACGCAGCCAAATATGAAAAGACCTTATAAGATGCCTGCTGGATATCTTCTTGCAACTTTAGGTACGTTATCTTGTTTAGCTCTTATTCTTTTCCTTCCCTCCGTAACCCATTTGAGATTCTTACTTTGGGTTATGGTGGGTATTATAATTTACTTTTTATATTCTTATCGGCATAGCAAATTGTCTTGATAATTTTGATGATAAACTCTTAAGGATAGTATTATATTTACAAAGGCAAAGAAACTCTCTGATGCTTTGAAGTGTAGCGTTTCGTTTCGAGGACATTCTGGGAGCCGTCGCCATCAGGCTCCTCATCTGTCCCCTTGCACCCGCATAAATTATAGGTTCCAGAAGATGGTGGTTTGAATTGGAGAGGTTCAATCCCTGTGTTTTTGTGAGCTCCGGCACAAAACGGCTGCCGTTTAGAACGTCCGCATTTACAATACCAATAAGATTTTCCTTCAACTAATTCGACTTGGTAGGGTCCCTTTTGTGCTACTACAGGTTCTTGTCCCATCAATAGGTATCTCCGAATACTAGTAATTCAATGTATTGATTATCAAAAATGTTGCCTACAATTTCTCCAAAAATTAGACAACAGGAAAGATTGCTTCTTTAGATTATATTTAATGAAATTTCTTTTGACCATTGCGTACCTTGATCATCTTCCCAAACTATTAAAACATTAGGGCTATCGTCTACCTTCATATAACACGAAATATAGGGATTTTCGGAGATACCTGAGCCAAACTCGGCAGAGAATATGATCTGTTTATCATACATTATTTTCAGATATTTGATAATATTTTTGGGAATAATTTGTCCTGAGGAATTCTTGCGATTTCCAGTTTCCATCGGATGTTTAATTAATGTGCGAAGCTCAATGATGTCCCCCACTTGACACTCATCTGGTATCTTCACTCTTATTGTGTCCGTAAAATCGGTTTTTTTATTCCATTCCGCAACCACCAATGAGGACCTCGACTTTTTGTGATGATATTAAGAATTGACCTTTACTTAAATAGGCTAAAGCATAAACATCTTGTGTTTTTGCTAATCTCATTCTTCCTGAAATTTCTGCTTTTCCACATTGGGGCGTTAGGACAAAACTTGCAACCCATGCATTTGGATTTAGAGTAGAAATTAGATGTAAAGCTTTGACATATTCTATAGTATTCATGGGATGGTTTACAGCCATCTTAAAAGGAACGATACTTCCGTTTTCGGCGAATTCAGAGATGTCTAATTTGAAAATATCGTCAGCCAAAGGTTCCGCGCCTTGAAGGATTTTTCCAAGATCTGTAGAAAATTGATCGGAGTATAATTTATTAGCGATATTAAATGATCCCAGTCTAAGATCGTCCTGGTTGTTATAAGCAAAAGCCTTCTGTTGTAGAAAATTAAAAAGAATAAAGGCTGAGGGTCCTTTCAGACAAAATAAACGTCGAGACAAAATAGCTATTCTTTGGTTATCATTGCGCATTATGTTGAGAAAACTTTTTTTATCTAAATAACCTTTTACCGATAATAATGAAAATTATATGCATTTCAAAAATCTATATACTCTTACTTATGACTGAACTTTTGCTTATGAATGAACTTTTGAAACACTGAAAAATTTAAATCACTTCCCTAATACTCCTGAGATCTCAAATATAAAAATTTATTTATATATTTTTGATCCTACTTCATCATCTACTTTCATCACTACAGGTATATATAATCAATATTTCTAGCAAATTTTTAGATAATTTTTGTTAATACTTTTTCTTCAAAAAAAGGTGGGTATGACAGTAAATATAAACAGAAGGAGGTTCAATGCTGGATTGTCATTTGCTCTTACCGATCTCCGCAGCCTTTCTAGTAAGGCTTCAACAAAGCCAAAAATTGTTATCATTGGTGGTGGCGCAGGGGGGGCTACAGTAGCGTCATCTTTAAAGCGTTTAATACCTTCCCTCAATGTCACTTTAATAGAGCAGAACAAAGAATACACGAGCTGTTTTTTTTCCAACACCTACATTGGTGGAATATTCCCAATAAAATATTTAACACATACTTATAGAGGTCTTGAAACCTTTGGTGTTAGGCTTGTTTATCAAAAAGTAAAATCTATCAACATTCTTGATAGAACGGTATGTCTGCAAGATGAAAATATTTTATCTTTTGATTGGCTTGTTGTAGCGCCTGGTATCGATTTTATCTGGAATAGTATTGAGGGCTACAATGAAGAGACAGCAGATAGTATGCCCCATGCATGGCGTGGGAAAAAGCAGAGTATGCTCCTTCGAAAGCGGATTGAAAATATAGAAAATGGAGGCACTGTCATTATTACAGTGCCAAAACTCCCTTATAGATGTCCGCCAGCACCTTATGAAAGGGCTTGCTTGATTGCAAATTATTTTTCTCAACATAAACCAAAGTCTAAAGTTGTTATATTTGATTCAAATTTCACAATCACAAAAGAAAAGCCTTTTATGGAAATTATTAAAAATAAATATAACAACTATATAGAATGTTATCTGTCTAACGACATAGATGATTTTTCTGTCACAAGAGTAGATCCACAAAAGAATATAGTTTTTACAAAATCAGGACTTCATTTGTCAGGTTCAGTGATAAATCTCATTCCTCCTCAGAAGGCAGCAGCTATTGCGTTGAATTCTGGATTAGGAGAGGATAACTGGTGTACTGTTGATCCTCAAAACTTTAAATCCAAGAATTCTGAAAATGTTTATATAATAGGAGATTCCTCAAAAGCTGATCAAATGCCAAAATCTGCTTATGCAGCTTTTAGTCAAGGGCTTGTTGTTGCCGCTGCTATTGCAGCGGAAGTTAGAGGAGTGCAAGCTTCATCGAGTAAATATAAAAACATTTGTTGGTCCGTTCTTGAAAAGGATAATGCTATAAAAATTGAATCTGATTATGTGCCATCGTCCAATTATTCAAAATACCATGGTTTGCAATCCATTCATATGTCAGTTTCTGAAGTTGGAGAAAGTCCTAAAATTCGTAAAGCGACATACGATGAGGCTATTAATTGGTATCAAACCTTAACATCTACTCTTTTTAACAAGTGATAATTTGTACGTGAAAAATCGTTTTGGAAATGATCTCAAGAGGGATCTTTATAATAGTCTAAAATACAGCTTAATTTTTTAAAATATGCCCAAGTAAAGACAATGTCGTCTTTTACGAATTTTGGTGATTATTAATTGCTTATATTGCTCTCTATCCTTAGACCCATTCCGATCCAGTGTGATAAACTTATATAAGACTTCAATATTTAACTTAGGTATCGGGAGTTAAGCCAATGGTGGCAAATTTATTTTTTGTTATCTTGATACTGATTGTTTTACTTTCACTCAGTATGAAAAGAGCGCCAATTTTAATTTGGTCAATTACGTTAGGTTTACTTCTTCTCTTTTGGCAAGTAGGCCTACTACATGGAGACTTGCAATCACCACTAAGAAATAGTGGATCACTATTGCTTTGGGTTCCCATCATAATACTATTTTGTCTTTCAATTGAAAAATTCCGTCGACAGTTTCTTGTAAACCCTGCCTACAAATATGTTAAAAATATTCTCCCTAAGGTTTCAGAAACCGAACAGCAGGCTTTAGAAGCAGGAACAGTAGGTTTTGACGCGGAAATTTTTTCTGGCAAACCAAATTGGGATAAGCTGAGATCAGTATCAACAAATACTCTTAGTTCCGAAGAACTTGCTTTTCTGAATGGCCCCACAGAGCAATTATGTTCTCTTATTGATGATTGGGACATAAGGAATCGTCAGCGAGACATACCAGAACATATCTGGAAATTTGTGAAAGAAAATGGATTTTTAGGAATGCTGATCTCTAAAGAGCACGGAGGTCTTGGATTTTCAGCTCAAGCTCAATCCCTCATACTAGGCAAAATTGCATCTCGATCCCCTGATGTAGTGACAATAATAATGGTTCCTAATTCTTTGGGCCCTGGGGAGTTAATTGAGAAGTACGGAACGACTGAACAAAAAAAGCATTATCTTCCTCGTCTTGCAAGTGGGAAAGAAATTCCTTGTTTTTCTTTAACAGGTCCATCATCTGGTTCAGACGCTGCAACAATGTTAGATATTGGAATAATTAAAAAGGGGCAGCATGAGGGAAAGGAAATCATCGGTATAAGTCTAACATGGGAAAAACGATATATAACACTTGGTCCAAAAGCTACTCTTGTTGGACTAGCATTTCGCCTTTTTGATCCAATGAAGTTACTTGGTCAAAAGGAAGACGTTGGTATTACATTGGCTCTTATTCCTTCAACGCATTTGGGCGTTAATATTGGACGAAGGCATTTACCCTCAGGTGCAGCATTTCCTAATGGTCCTAATTGGGGGAAAGATGTTTTTATACCGATAGATTGGGTCATCGGGGGAGAAAAAAAGGTTGGACAAGGATGGCGTATGTTAATGGAATGCTTAGCCGCAGGCCGAGCCATTTCACTTCCTTCTTCAGCAACAGCAGGATCGAAAATGTTGTTGCGGGTTACAACCGCTTATGCGCGCATTAGAACTCAATTTGGTATACCAATCGGGAAAATGGAAGGTGTGGATGAAGTCTTAGCCCGTATCGTAGAAATTGCTTATCTGAATGAAGCGGCACGGGCTGTAACTGCAGGCATGGTTTCAAGAGGAGAGCGGCCCTCTGTCCTTTCAGCGCTTATGAAATATCAAACAACTGAACGGCTAAGGCAATCGGTTAACCATGCTATGGATATTCATGGTGGAAAAGCCATCTGTGATGGCCCGCAAAATTATTTAAGATCTGCATTTGAAATGGTGCCAATTGGTATTACTGTGGAAGGAGCAAATATTTTAACAAGATCACTTATTACCTTCGCACAAGGGGCGTTACGTTCACATCCGCATTTATATAATGAAATTAAAGCAGTCCAAAACATCGATAATTATATAGGTCTTGCTGAATTCGAAAATGAATTTTTAGAACATATCTCTGATATAGTTTGTAACATCTCAACGGCATTTATTCATAATCTGACTTTTGGGATTTTCGCGTCTGCTCCAGAGGACGCTGAAATTCTTAAACCCTATTACCGACAACTTTCAAGAGGTTCTTCAAATTTTGCGGTTCTATCAGATTTTATAATTGCAACTTTAGGTGGCGCTTTAAAAGTGAAACAGAAAATATCTGGACGTATGGCTGATGCTTTATCAGAGTTATATTTTGGGGCCTGTATCCTAAAACGTTATGAGGATGAGGGATATCCAAAAGATGATTTACCAATTTTACAAATGACATTTGAAAATTGTCTAGAAAGATTTGAAAACTCTCTTCACGAAGTCATAAGAAATATTCCCAATATTGCTGTTCGTTTGTTTCTAAAATTTATTCTTTTTCCATTTGGAAGAAGATCTCATAAAGCATCTGATCAACTCGAAAGTCAAATAGCTAGTCTCGTTCTAAAACCTGGTCCACTCCGTGACCGATTAACAAGTAACATCTATATTCCGAAAAAAGAGACAGATCCGGTTTGTGTCCTTGAAGAGACTTTAAAGAAAGTCATTCAAACAGAAGATTTAGAAAAGAAAATTCAACGTGCTATTCGTCAAGGTCAAGTGAAGCATTTTCATGGTCTTGATTGGATACATGAGGCTCAATCGAAAGGAATAATATCAGAACATGAAACCCATCTTCTTCGAGAAGTGGTAGCACTTACATCAAAAGTTATAGCTGTTGATCATTTTGATCCTAGGGAAATACGCCCACATTATGAATTGATAAATGATAGGTCATGGTAGAAACATTAAGTTTCTACGAACGATTAATGAACTTACGACGTACTAAGTAATATCCTGTATCTCAACAATCTTTCAATTCTCAGGTTTCAATCTATGAGCCAAAATCTGGAAAGTCTTAAGCACTGGCGATACGAAGTTGATAGGGAAAAAATCACATGGGTAAGTTTCAATAGGGAAGGTTCGAGTGCGAATGCTCTTGGGCGTGCACCTCTAGAGGAACTTGGCTTAATTATTAATCATGTGAATCAGAATTATCAAGGACAACAATTAAAAGGTCTTGTCTTTCTTTCAGCTAAAGAAAAAAGCTTTATAGTAGGTGCTGATATAAATGAATTTGAAAGCCTTCACACCGAAGATGACGTTGTTGCACAGATTAAAGGAGTAAATGCACTTTTTGACAAAATAGAACATTTGTCTATCCCCGTAATTGCAGCTGTTCATGGCGTATGTGTAGGTGGCGGATTAGAATTTATTTTGGCATGTCATTATAGAATTGCAACAAGAGATCCTGCGACGAGATTTGGATTTCCTGAAGTTAAATTAGGTATATTTCCAGGCTTTAATGGAACTGCACGATCCATAAAGCAAATAGGTCCATTGAATGCCATGAAGCTTATGTTGTCAGGTTCAATGGTATCTGCACAAATCGCTCGCGCACAGGGATTAGTTGATGCACTTGTTGGGTCTGCAGATTCTTTACGATGGGCAGCAAGGAAAGCAATTTTATCACATCGACATTCCAGTCCTGCTAAACTTTATAAAAGTTTTCTATGCTTTACTCCTTTCCGTCAATTATTGGTACATAAATTAAGAAGTGAAACTTCGAAGAAAATTAGGGAGGAGCATTATCCTGCTCCTTTTCGCCTCATAGACCTCTTTGAGAAATATGGTGGTTCCTATCAAAAAATGAAAGATGCTGAAACACTGAGTTTCGCACCTCTCATGATATCCGAACAATCAAAAAATTTAAGGCGTGTTTTTAAATTATCTGAATCTCTCAAGGCACAAGCACCAAAATCATTAAAATGGAAACCAAAGCGTGTGCATGTTATTGGCGCTGGAACAATGGGTGCAGATATTGCAGGTGTGTGCGCCTCATCGGGTATGGAGGTGACCCTGCAGGATATCTCGCGCGACCAAATAGAAAAAGGAATTCGTTCTCAATATAAATTCTTTAGTAAAAAATTTAAAACAAAAGCAAGTTTTGAGGCTGCTAAGACACGTCTTATATTTGATCAAGAGGGAAAAGGGATATCAAGAGCAGATGTGATAATTGAAGCAATTGTAGAAAAAATAGAATTAAAACAAAAGCTCTTTAAAGAAATTGAAGG
>JBJTOZ010000122.1:0-4436 GCA_046074825.1 Hyphomicrobium sp. | reverse complement strand
ATTGTAAGCAATTCTCATACCCTTTCCGCCACCACCTGCGGAAGCTTTAATCATTACAGGATATCCAATGCCGTCAGATATTTCTATGGCATGCTTAGAATCTCTGATTTCACCCATAAAACCAGGAACAGTTGAAACTTTTGCTGCAGCGGCGGCTTTTTTACTTTCAATTTTATCACCCATAGCAGCAATAGCACGAGGATTTGGACCTATAAAAGTGAGCCCTTCTTTCTCTAATGCTATGGGAAAAGCCTCTCGTTCTGAGAGAAAACCATAACCAGGATGAACAGCCTGCGCCCCTGTACGGCGACAGGCATCAATAATTTTTTCAATGACTAAATAAGACTGTATCGCGGGAGCTGGACCAATATGAACCGCTTCGTCTGACATCTCAACATGGAGCGAGTCTCTATCTGCATCAGAATAAACGGTTACTGTCTTTATGCCCATCTTCCGAGCAGTTTTTATAATGCGGCATGCAATTTCGCCTCGATTGGCAATAAGAATTTTATTAAACATTAAATCGTTCATTCCTCACTACAAAATCTTAATCATTAATGCTGTCGCTGATTTCTGATAGACTATTTATGAACTGAAGCCTACAAAAAATGATATAAACACCTGTTTTGATGTAGGCTAACTTTTGGAGTTAAATAAAACAGAGAGCAAGAATTTTAGATCATATCCTATTTATTCTGGCTTCTTGCGTGGTGATAGAGATGGACCTACAGATGAAGGACGTTTTGATTTATCTTTAGGTCCAGGCAAAGCTTTTTTAGGCGTCAAATCGACCAGTGCTGCCTCAATATCGTTATCTGAATCCTCCGTATTATCTGACTTTGCTTTTCCAAAAAAGGAAGGGATAAATTCAAAGTCCAACTTCTTCTCTAGACCTGAGCCTATCAAGTCAATTTTAACCGTTCCTCCATGCTCTAACTTCCCAAATAACAATTCATCCGCTAATGGCTTTTTGATGTGTTCCTGAATAACACGAGCAAGAGGTCTGGCCCCAAATTTATCATCATATCCAATCTCACCGATCCATTTGCGCGCGCTATCTGTAAGTTCTATTGTAACTCCTCGTTCTGAAAGTTGCGCCTCTAATTGAAATATAAATTTATCAACAACACGCGCTATTACTTCAGGCGCAAGAGAATTAAAGGGAATAATTGAATCTAACCTATTGCGAAATTCAGGGGTAAACAATTTATTTACAGCTTCCGTATCCTCCCCATCGCGTCTATCGCGCTCAAAACCCATAGGAGGCTTTGCTAAATCCGATGCTCCTGCGTTTGTTGTCATAATGAGAATAACATTCCTGAAATTTATGGATTTACCATTATGATCGGTCAGTTTTCCATGATCCATAACTTGCAAAAGAATATTAAATAAATCTTGGTGCGCTTTTTCAATTTCATCCAAAAGAAGTACACTGTGAGGATGTTGATCTACACCGTCTGTGAGAAGACCGCCCTGATCAAATCCAACATATCCTGGAGGAGCACCTATTAACCGTGACACAGAGTGTTTCTCCATATACTCGGACATATCAAATCTCAGAAGTTCAACCCCAAGTAAATTAGCAAGCTGCTTTGCAACTTCCGTTTTGCCAACTCCTGTTGGACCAGAAAAGAGGTAGCATCCAATTGGTTTTTCAGGTTCCCTTAGGCCAGCTCTAGCAAGCTTAATAGCAGTCGAAAGTGCTGATATTGCTTTATCTTGTCCAAAAACCAGCCTCTTTAAATCTTTCTCTATATTGGCCAATACTTCAACATCGGATTTAGAGACTGTTCGTGGGGGTATACGCGCCATAGTGGCTATGGTTGCTTCAATTTCTTTAACACCAATTTTCTTTTTGCGTTTGGTCTCGCCCAAGAGCATCTGAGCGGCACCTGTCTCGTCCAACACATCTATTGCTTTATCGGGGAGTTTGCGATCATGAATATAGCGTTCTGACAACTCAACAGCTGCTTTAATTGCATCATTACTATATTTAAGTTTATGGTAGTCCTCGAAATAGGGTTTAAGACCTTTTAAAATTTCAATGCTATCAGAAATAGTAGGTTCATTCACATCAATCTTTTGGAAACGACGAACAAGAGCACGATCTTTCTCAAAATGTTGGCGATATTCTTTATACGTGGTTGAACCTATGCAACGAAGGCCACCCGATTGAAGTGCTGGTTTCAACAAATTAGAAGCATCCATTGCACCACCAGATGTTGCGCCAGCCCCAATCACTGTATGAATTTCATCAATAAAAAGAATTGCGGATGGATAAGCTTCAATCTCCTTCATTACAGCTTTGAGACGCTCTTCAAAGTCTCCTCTGTAACGGGTCCCAGCGAGTAATGTTCCCATATCCAGAGCAAATATAGTAGAATTTTTCAAAACTTCTGGCACTTCTCCACGTAGTATTTTTAGCGCTAGACCCTCAGCTATTGCTGTTTTACCGACACCAGGGTCCCCTACAAGCAGGGGATTATTTTTTTGTCTACGGCACAAAACTTGTATTGTGCGCAAAACCTCATTTTCCCTTCCAATTAAAGGATCAATTTTACCATCTTTTGCTTTACGATTGAGATTAACGCAATATGTACTTAAAGCGTCCTGTTGAGCTTTTTTATCTTCGCTTCCTTCAGATTGATCGGATTCCTCAGATCCTTTTACGAGTCTTGGGTCAGACAGACCAGGTCTTTTAGCAATGCCGTGGCTAATGTATTGAACAGCATCAAATCTGGTCATATCCTGCTCTTGAAGAAAATAGGCAGCATGACTCTCCCGTTCCGCAAATATTGCAACCAGAACGTTAGCTCCAGTCACTTCCTCTCTCCCTGAGGATTGAACATGTACAACTGCTCTATGAATTACTCTTTGAAAACCTGGCGTTGGAGAGGCTTCAGTAACGCTCTTGGATTGAATAGAACCGAGATCCGAATCGATATAATCCACAACTCGAGCACGTAATTTATCAATATCAACACCGCAAGCCTGCAGAACAGCTGAGGCATCTCGATCATCAATTAATGCCGCAAGTAAATGTTCTAAAGTTGCATATTCGTGATTGCGTTGATTGGCATGTTCAATTGCACAGTGAAGGGTTGTTTCAAGATTTTTGGAGAAGGACGGCACTACTCACCTACTCTTTCTCTAATGTACATTTCAGCGGATGTCCGTGCTGACGTGAAAAATCCATCACTAGCGTGACTTTTGCCTCTGCTACTTCATAAGTAAAAACTCCACACATTCCGACCCCCTTTTTATGAATAGTTAACATTATATCAGTCGCTTCTTGTCGACCTTTGTGAAAAAACTTTTCAAGCACATGGACAACAAATTCCATCGGCGTATAGTCATCATTGAGCAAGAGAACTTTATATAGAGAAGGTTTTTTTGTCTTTGGTCTCGTCTTTGTTACAAGACCAGTCTTCCCTTCATCCCCCTCACCTTCTTTAGGAGAACCCATGTGAGAACCAAAAACTCTCTGCAGAACGATTAAATTCTGTTGCCATCTATTCTTTTGGCCGTCATTCAAACCGGACATATGAAACTCTTAATACGTATTATTTTATGTTTCATGATGCATATTTTTTATTTTTTCGATTGAAAAGTTTTATTTTTCACGAAATTATATACAGAATATTCAAATGTTATTGAATACAAAAATCAAATCAAATCAGTTTTATTCCATTACTATCTGTAAATTTAAAAGTCCTACATAATAAGTAAAGAGAGAATAAGATTAAGAAGTTAGGACTATTTAAAATAAAGGACCTGGATTACTCACCCAAGCCCTGTTTAGTAAATATAAATTATTAAGGATATAGCATTATTAAATTATGCTACCGACTTGCACTTACGGTACCCTCAAATGGTTTTAAAGCATCCTTTGCAAATGACTGATACATGGCCCCAAATTTTGAAACTTGCCTCATATAGTCTTCATAAACTTGTTTGGCGTAACTTGATTGAATTTCAAGTGCTTGCTCAAGTGTTTTTGCAGAAGCAAGCTTCTCTAACGTATCCGTACCACCCTCAAATGTGCGTTTTGAATAATCCGTAATTTCAGTAGCCATAGCTTGCCAACTTTTGTTCCATTCTTCGAGTAATCGTAGATAACCGTCAATTCCTGTTTGATGTATCTTTTGTAAATCTTGAAAACTGTTAATCATAACTAAGACAACCTTTCCTACGATTTAAAAAATTCATAAAAATTATTATGATTCTTTTTAAGATCTTTAGCTACTCATCCATCACGGTATTGAGTTCGTGAGTTTTGCACCAAATGAAGTTTTTTTAAAAAATTTCCCAGTCAAAATAGGTAATATTATATTATCATATATGGTTGCGGCTGCAAAGATATCAAGATTTAAACTACTCGCTATCAAAGTAGCTGATTTTGCTAGGGAAAATCTTTTCCAAGAGATCTTGTCCTA
>JBJTOZ010000121.1:0-4266 GCA_046074825.1 Hyphomicrobium sp. | reverse complement strand
CCCAATCACGCGATAGGGCAGCCCAACCGTAATAAAGCGGTCTTCTAAAGCCCGCATTTGAGCGGAGGTGCGCACGAGAACGGCAATTTGATTCAGTACAAGACCCGTTTTTCGAAGACTTTCAATTTCATCAGAGACGCTGCGGGCTTCTTCCTCATCATCCCACACAGAGGAAATGCTGACGCGATGTCCTTCCTCTCCGTCTGTAAAGAGTTTTTTGCCGAGTCTGCCTTTATTGTTAGCAATTAAAACCGAGGCGGCCTCAAGAATGTGTCCTGTCGATCGATAATTACGCTCCAGACGCAACACGTGGGCGCCTGGGAAATCTTTTTCAAAACGGAGGATGTTTTCGACCATCGCACCCCGCCATCCATAAATAGATTGGTCGTCATCCCCAACGCAACAAATGTTAGGGCAACCACTCGCAAGAAGGCGAAGCCAGAGATACTGAGCAAGATTCGTGTCTTGATACTCGTCAACCAGAATATAGCGAAACCGCTTATGATAGTCTGCTAAGATGTCTGGGTTTTGTTGGAAAAGCCGTATGTTTTCGAGAATAAGATCTCCAAAATCACACGCATTCAATTCCTTTAATCTTTTTTGATACTTTGCATAAAGATCAGCCCCTTTGCCCCCAGCAAAAGAAAAAGACTCTCCCTGTGGAACGCGACTTGGAAGCATTCCACGGTTTTTCCAGCTGTCAATTAATCCCGCAAGCTGACGGGCGGGCCATCGGTCCTTATCAAGTCCGTCAGCTTCGATGACCTGTTTCATAAGGCGAATTTGGTCATCTTCATCAAGGATCGTAAACTGGGATTTGAGTTCGACAAGTTCAGGATGACGGCGCAATATTTTAACGCCTATAGAGTGGAATGTTCCCAACCAGGGCATGCCCTCAACCGCTTGCCCAATAAGATGTCCGATGCGCTCTTTCATCTCTTGGGCGGCTTTATTCGTAAAGGTCACTGAGAGAACCTGAGAAGGATGTGCTCTTCTCGTTGCAAGAATGTGGGTGATGCGTGTGGTCAGAACACGCGTCTTCCCTGTGCCTGCCCCGGCGAGCACAAGCACGGGGCCCTCAAGCGTTTCTACAGCTTGACGTTGCTCCTCATTGAGGGCGCCAAGATAAGAATGTGCTGCAGAATCAAGTGATTGGGTCATACCATGTGTCGGACTGAAAAAGGGATGATAAATAGTGTATTTTTCACTCAATTGAAACCGAAGGGAATGTGCAGAGAAGGAATTCAGGAGAATAGCGAGATTTCAGAGATATGGTTTTTTTTTGGTCCACTTTTCAAGGCTTTTTATAAAAATGATCCGTAAACTCCTTCATTAATCCCTCTTAAAAGAAACAGGCTTTTGCGTTTCATCAACATCAAATATCTGATGGGGCAAAATAAGGGCATATCTGTCTGTTTGGTAGGGGCAAGAATCAGCTTTAGTAAAGGCAATTCTTAACAGTTGTTCATTTGCTTATGAGAACTCCGTTTGCAGTATTTGAAGTCTTCCTCAAAAGACACTTAAAGACACTTAACGATACGCGCTAATCTGAGGTTGAATATCCGAGATTGAAACACACATCGTTTTTAACGACGAAAATCATAACTAGATGTCTTGCTAAGTCAGTTATCTAGAATTCTTCTTGAGTGATATCGGTGCAATGAATAACTTTCTTTTATATATTGGCGCATTCTTTGTTATCATTTTTTCCACCCTTTTAGGTGTGCCTTATTTTGTAGATTGGAACAGTTACAGAGGGGTCTTTGAAGAAGAAGCCTCAAGAGTTTTAGGACGCGAAGTCCGCGTTGGGGGCAATGTCGAGTTGAAACTATTGCCTTCCCCCTACTTCCAAGTTGAAAAAATTCGAATTGGCAGTGCGGCGTCTGGAGAGACGAAAGGTTCTTTTATTAAGGCGGATGACTTCAGAATATGGATTTCTGTTCCTCCTCTGCTCAAGGGAGTCTTGGAGGCAAAGAGCGTTGAGCTCACCAAGCCCATTATTCAGACGGCGCTTGATACGGAAGGTCGATTGGCGATTGGTTCTAGTCAACTGAAGCAAGGAGGGGTTTATTCTCTCTTTAATAATATCTCTCTGCAATCCGTAAAGTTTATTGATGGAAGTCTTGGGTTCATCGCGCCTAACGGATCAGATCTTGTTCGTTTTGAAAATATAAATGGAGAACTTTCAGCAGACGCATTGGATGGCCCCTTTCGTTTTGCGGGAGAATATGTTCAAAAGAATGAAACACGGCAAATTCGGATCAACACAGGAAAGTCTGATGAGAATGGCAGCGTTCGTTTCAAGGCGCAGGTCCTTTCACCCAACTCTACGAACACCTACACAGTTGATGCAGTTGCTTCTGATCTCTTTGGGCACCCAAGAATTGAGGGAGATTTTAAAGGAAAGATCAATGGTTCATACATTTTATCGAAATCCCTTTTAGGTGAAACGCATCTTGATTTCGAAAAAGTCCAACAAGCACTCAATCTTGAAGTTAACTCTCTTATTAAGATCACAGGAACTGACCTTAAGCTTGATGAAATAACTATAAATAGCGAGAGTATTATTCCTCCAAAATTACTAAGTGGTCGAAGTCTCTTCACGTGGAAAGATCAACTGTCTGCGGATATTTCTTTTTCGTCGTCCCAGATTGATTTTGATAAAATTTTTGCAAGCGAGGGTAACGATAACACGAAAGACCCCCTCACTTTCATATCTGTCCTCACAAAAGCCTTTGTGAGTGAATGGCCTGAGCAAGCAGATGTCAAATTTGAACTGTCTGTTGATGATTTAGGGATAACTAAACAAAATATCAAAGCTTTACACTTCTTAGCTGAGACAGTTGGAAATTCTGTTCAAATAAAAGATGCCCGAGCTCTATTACCAGGTGACACAAAATTTCTATTGAACGGGGAAATTTCTGGAGAGAAAAATTCAAGAGGATTGTCGGGCACTCTTAGTCTCGATGGTCGAAGATTGAATCTTTTCTCACATTGGCTTTCTAAAGAGGGTCCCTTATTTAAATCTGAAGAGGATGCCACTTTCTCTCTTTCAGGAGAAATAAAAGCAAGCTCTGAAAATGTTCAACTTGATAAGATGAAGGTCCTCACTAATGGCAATCTATGGAATGGTGAAGTCAAGGTGAGCTTTGCCGATCGTCCTTCCATAAAATTAGATCTACAGTCCGAAAAAATGGATTTAGATGCTTCAGGGCAGCGCACCTTCCTAGACAAGATTGATGCTCTTACTGGAGTTTTGCCGTTGGAAGGTCTTTCTGGAGAAGAGAAAAGCCCTCTTTCAAAGGGTACAAAGAGTGCTCAGTGGGTTCAAAAAGCTGATTGGGAACTTAATTTAAAATCAAATGTACTGAAGAGAATGGGTGTAGAAGTCCAAAATTTTGAATGGGCCGCAAATTCAAAAAATAAAAACATCGTCCTCTCAAAAATTAAGTTTCAGTCTGCTAACGAATTTGCAATCGCCCTGCAATCGCCAACTACCGACGGCTCCGCACCCTCCAAAAGAACATTAGAAGGAAAAATTGAGATTCTCTCTCCTGAGGCAGGGGAGAAAATTTTTAAAATTTTCAGAACATCTGAGGAGTTTAAAAAGACATTTAAGAATTCGGCACCTATGACACCATGGAATTTGGATTGTGTTTTTAATTTTGAGGAGAGCAATGAAATTCTCTTAGACTTTAATATTCGTGGGTCAGTTCGTGACGGGCGAGCTGAAATATCGGGCTTTCTACACGATCCTCTAGGTGATTGGCGAAAAGGTCCAGCTAAGTTAATCGCTACAGTAGAAAGTCCAAAAATAATCAGCTTGTTTCGAGAGGATGTGAAGGAAAAATCTCCTCCTTCGGATTTCGAAAGCAATACATCAGGAAAATTTTTCCTTTCCTCTGAGGGCAAACCCATTGAGGGGATGCAGACGTTAGCAAAAGTGCAAACCAAAGAGAGTGAGGCTGAATTTAAAGGGGCACTGACATTCTCAGATAATACTAAACTCTTAAAGGATGGAAATATTGTATTTAATTCAAAAAACCTGAATGAATTTTTTCTGATATCTGCCCTGTTGCCTCAATGGACCTTTCAAGCTGTTCCTTTAAAAGGAAGTCTCACAGTTCGTGATGATGGAAAAAAGGTTTATATTAAAACTGAAAAAATTCTCATTGGAGACGCTTCTCTCTCTGCGGAGATGTCTTGGGCATCTGAGACGACGGAAAGGATCTCAGGTCTTGAGGCTTTAGTTGATGTGAATCACGT
>JBJTOZ010000120.1:0-17036 GCA_046074825.1 Hyphomicrobium sp. | reverse complement strand
GAAGCTGAATTAGAAGATCAAATTGGAATAGTTACTGGTTTGGCATGGACAGAAGTCGGTGGAGAGCTGTTAACCATCGAAGGCGTTATGATGCCTGGAAAAGGGGCAATGACCGTCACTGGTAATTTGCGCGATGTTATGAAAGAAAGTATTCAGGCTGCAAATGCTTATGTACGTTCTCGCTCCGTTGAATTTGGCATACATCCCTCTCTTTTCGAAAAAAAGGACATCCACGTCCACGTACCTGAAGGAGCGACCCCTAAAGATGGCCCCTCCGCTGGTGTCGCGATGACTACAGCGATTGTTTCTGTGTTAACGGCAATTCCTGTACGTAAGGATATTGCAATGACGGGAGAGATAACCTTACGTGGCCGCGTCCTACCTATTGGAGGATTAAAGGAAAAACTTTTGGCTGCCCTTCGTGGGGGGATAAAAACTGTTTTGATACCAGAGGAAAACGTCAAAGATCTTGCTGAGGTTCCTGAAGAAGTTAAAACGAAGTTGGAGCTCATCCCCGTTTCCCGAATTGAAGATGTTTTGAAATATGCTCTTGTCAGGCAGCCAGAGCCGATCAGTTGGGATGAGGTCGCGCCAACTAATGTTGGATCGACAAATGATATTAATGGAACACGAGTGACAGCACACTAATCTTCTTTCGGGAAATTTTTGTAGGCCTCACTCTTGCTCCAATAGTTTCCTGAGCAACTAGTTAGGAAATTTTCTCCATATCTTTCAACATCTTATTAAATATCGTCAAAGGATACTTTTAAAAAAATCGAATCTTTCTTGACGCCTTGGCTGTTTGCGCGCTTTCTGCCCCTTACTAAAGTGCGAACCGCGAAGGAATTCGCTACATCGAATTTATCCATACAATTGATATTCCATTTTTAAGAGGTTAATTCAGATGAGTAATAAAAAGGATCTGATTGATGCCGTAGCCCGCGATTGTGAACTGACAAAGGAAAAGGCTACATTCATCATTGATAATGTTCTCGATCACATAAGAGCAGCTTTGAAGGATGGAAATGAGATGCGCTTGCCAGATTTTGGTACTTTCAAAGTTTCTAAACGTAAGGAGCGCGAAGGTAGAAATCCTGCAACTGGAGAAACGATAAAAATTCCAGCAAGTCGTGTTCCCAAATTTTCTCCAGCAAAAGGTTTAAAAGAAGCACTTAATTAACTTTTGGAACCATCTCTTCTATGGATGGTAACGGCTTGCTTGCAGATTTCTGATGCTACTTTATGTACGTCTAGATTTTTGTGAAATTGCATTTTATTGGAACATTGTGGGCGGTTAGCTCAGTGGTAGAGCGCTTCGTTTACACCGAAGATGTCGGGAGTTCGACCCTCTCACCGCCCACCATTTCATTTTAGGCTAGAAGACGGTAAAGTATCACATATTTACTGTGGATCGAATGTGTGACGAATACTCAACAGAAAGCTCTATATTCTGGGACTTCACTTGACTTCAAGGGTACAAGCTCTTATCGCAGTACTAACGGTTAAATATTTATAGCTACTAATGCGGGAGTAGCTCAGTTGGTTAGAGCGCCGCCCTGTCACGGCGGAGGCCGCGGGTTCAAGTCCCGTCTCTCGCGCCAGATATCCTCTAAATTTAATTTTTCATTATTTTGATTTTTGCTAGTTGTGAATTAAGTAAAATTCTACATTTTACAATTTTAAGCCGTTATATTTCAGCATATTGATTTTCATTATTACTGCCAATCCAGAAGGCTGTCGTCCTTATCCTAGAAGAAGATCAGCCCCTATTATTGTGATCATAAACAGCATTAAGCTGATAATCTCTTATTTTGCTACCTTTAGGCTTTTGATTATGATGATGATACGTATTACTTTAGACTAATATTTTACAAATCATTGGAGCCAAGCGTGGATATACTTTTTAGAGATTATCTTCCACTGGTTGTTTTTATAGGGGTGTCATTTGTCTTTATGGCAGTTTTGCTGTTGACACCTTTTTTTATCGCTGTACGCAAACCTGATCCTGAAAAGCTTTCTGCCTACGAGTGTGGCTTTAATGCTTTTGATGATGCGAGGATGAAATTTGATGTCCGTTTTTACCTTGTCTCGATATTATTTATAATATTTGACCTGGAAGTTGCATTTCTTTTTCCTTGGGTGGTTGTCATAAAAGACATAGGCTTGGTTGGTTTTTTCTCAATCATGTCCTTCTTAGCCATTCTTACAATTGGTTTTATTTACGAATGGCGAAAAGGAGCTCTTGAGTGGGACTAGTTAAGGTGGGTTTCAGATGAGTGGTCAAAGTCATAATTCCTCTCTCCAGCCATATCAA
Organism: Hyphomicrobium sp.; assembly: GCA_046074825.1. Lineage (GTDB taxonomy): Bacteria > Pseudomonadota > Alphaproteobacteria > Rhizobiales > Hyphomicrobiaceae > JAGVSR01. Next base: position 14,722 of record JBJTOZ010000120.1, on the reverse strand, counting down.
TCGGGCTCCATCATTAGACCGGATGACCCATCTTTTTCTCATTTGACAAATGAACTCTCAGATAAAGGTTTTCTTCTCGCAAGCGCGGATGATCTCATCAATTGGGCGAGAACGGGTTCCTTGATGTGGATGACATTTGGATTAGCCTGTTGTGCTGTTGAGATGATGCAAGCCTCGATGCCTCGGTATGATCTAGAAAGATTTGGTTTTGCTCCGCGTGCTTCTCCAAGACAATCTGATGTTATGATTGTTGCTGGTACGCTGACAAATAAAATGGCACCTGCTTTACGTAAAGTTTATGATCAGATGCCCGAACCAAGGTATGTTATTTCAATGGGCAGCTGCGCTAATGGGGGAGGGTATTATCATTATTCTTATTCTGTAGTGAGGGGTTGCGATCGTATAGTACCTGTCGACATTTACATTCCTGGCTGCCCTCCAACTGCTGAGGCGCTGGTTTATGGTGTTCTTCTACTTCAAAGAAAAATTCGACGAACAGGAACAATAGATAGATAATCTTTGCTTTTATTCTGCTTCTTAAATATCAAAATCTTTATAAAGAATTTTCAATGACTAAACTTGATGAACTTAAAAGCTATGTTTCTTCGAAACTTTCAGAAGATATCCTTGAAACCTTCCTCGCAAATGATGAGCTAACATTTACCGTAAAGCGCGATAAAATTTGTCGCATACTTACTTTTCTTCGTGATGATGAACTATGTAAATTTGAAATTCTTATAGATCTTTGCGGTGTTGATTACCCAGAGCGCGATATGCGCTTTGATGTCGTTTACCATCTTTTGTCCCCGCGTCTAAACCAAAGGATCAGAGTTAAAATAATGACGGATGATAACCTTACTGTCGATAGCGTTATTGAAATTTATGAGGCTGCAAATTGGTTTGAACGCGAAGCCTATGACATGTATGGAATATTATTTGTAGGACATCCAGATCTTAGGAGGTTGCTCACGGACTATGGTTTCGATGGGTTTCCTTTGAGAAAAGACTTTCCTCTTACTGGATACGTCGAAGTTCGATATGACGATGAAAAGAAAAGGGTTGTGTATGAGTCTGTAAAACTCAATCAGGAGTACAGATCATTTGATTTCGAAAGTCCCTGGGAAAGCATCACTACAAGTTCTTTATTGCCAGGGGATGAAAAGACTAGCCGAAATTCATAATTAAATATTTTATAAAATCGATTTTTTTTTCTTACAAAAATAAATTCTATGGCTGATACTGAAAATCGGAAATTTACTCTTAATTTTGGTCCCCAACATCCTGCAGCACATGGGGTTCTAAGGCTTGTTTTAGAATTAGATGGAGAAGTTGTTGAGCGCGTTGATCCCCATGTTGGTTTGTTACATAGAGGAACTGAAAAATTAATCGAACATAAGACATATACTCAAGCGATTGGGTACTTTGATAGACTTGATTATGTTGCGCCAATGAATCAGGAGCATGCTTTTTGTCTTGCTTCTGAAAAACTCCTCAAAATCACTATTCCAAAACGGGCTCAGCTTATAAGAGTACTCTATTCAGAAATAGGACGACAACTTTCTCATCTTTTGAATGTTACAACACAAGCAATGGATGTTGGGGCGTTGACCCCACCTCTGTGGGGTTTTGAAGAACGAGAAAAACTTATGGTTTTCTATGAGCGTGCATCGGGAAGTCGTATGCACGCTAAATATTTTCGTATCGGCGGGGTTCACCAGGATTTACCTCCAGAATTAATCTCAGATATTTATGATTGGTGCACCCTTTTTCCTAAAGTTTTGAATGATATCGAAGGGCTTCTAACAAACAATAGAATTTTCAAGCAACGCAATGTTGATATAGGTGTCGTATCCCTTCAAGAAGCATTTAATCTTGGTTTTTCTGGCGTAATGCTGAGAGGTTCTGGGGCAGCTTGGGATTTGCGCAAAGCACAACCCTATGAATGTTACTCTGAATTAGATTTTGATATCCCTGTTGGAAAAAATGGGGATTGCTATGATCGTTATCTTTGCCGAATAGCTGAGATGCATGAAAGTCTGAAAATAATGAGACAGTGTTGCGAAAAACTTAATTCCTCAGAGGGTGGAGGTCCTGTCATCACCCAAAACACAAAAGTAGCTCCGCCTCATCGTGAAAATATGAAGCGATCTATGGAAGCTCTTATTCATCATTTTAAGCTTTATACAGAAGGATTTCATGTTCCCAAGGGAGAAGTTTATGCAGCTGTCGAAGCACCAAAGGGAGAATTTGGTGTCTACCTTATTTCAGATGGATCCAATAGGCCATATCGTTGTAAAATACGTGCCCCAGGGTTCCCACATTTAGCCGCTATGGACAAACTAAACCGTGGACACATGTTAGCAGATGTTTCAGCAATTCTTGGTTCTCTTGACATTGTCTTTGGTGAAATTGATCGTTGAACTTTTGAAAATCTGAAAACTTAAAAGGGACACCTGAAAATTTGTCATCTTTTAGTAGACCCTATTGTCTTTCATTGATAATAAAAATTATCGCGCTTTGAGGTTAATGAACGTAATCTCTTTTTTTGGAGATAAGTGTGGCTGTTCGTCGTCTAAGCCCTGACCAACCTTCTGACTTTACATTCACAGCAGAAAATACGTCATGGGTAAAAAATACACTTTCCAAATATCCAGACGGTAAACAAGCTTCCGCCGTTGTCCCAATACTTTGGAAAGCACAGGAGCAAATCGGTGGATGGCTTACTGAACCAGCGCTTCGTGTAGTTGCTGATCTGTTAGGCATGGCCTACATTCGAGTACTTGAAATTGCAACCTTCTACACAATGTTCCAACTATCCCCTGTTGGGAAAAAAGCACACATCCAAATCTGTGGCACAACACCCTGCATGTTAAGAGGATCTCAAGAATTAGTAAAAATTTGCAAAAAAAGAATAGCAACAGACCCTTTTTCTCTCTCATCTGATCTTGATTTTTCCTGGGAAGAGGTTGAGTGCCTCGGCTCCTGTGCAAATGCCCCTATCATTCAAATAGGTCCCGATACTTTTGAGGATCTATGTTCCACGAGCTTTGAAGCGATACTCGATGCTTATGCAGGAGGATGTCCTCCCTTGCCTGGATCACAAACTGGGCGTTCTGCGTCCTGTCCTGACGGTGGACCTACGACGTTAAAGGATCCCTCACTTTACGATGGATCTCGTCTTGGAAAATGGAAAAGAAGATTAGAAAATGACAAAAAATCCTCCTAAAAGTATGGCTGCTTGCGGTGAACTTGAATGTTATGATCTCCGCTCGCAGATTATTCCTCCCAATACAAGTCAACAAAAAACAAATCTTCCTGATGAAAAAGAAGGAAGTGGAACCGCTCGTGCGATGCCTTTAAGTAACATTTTAAAAATTGCGGAGTTGAGCCGCAAATATGGACCACTTTTTTATCAAGATTCTCTCACTTTTGAGTCCCTCGATATACCCATGAGCAATTTAAGGGTAACTCCACGACATGGTCTTAAGGATAACTTATGTATGATATCAGGAGTGAATGAAAAAATAGAACAAAAAATTAATCAACTTGGGATCTGGCACTATGACCAAATTATCTCAATGACAGATATTGAAATTATCTGGTTTGAAAAGAAAATGAATTTTAATAGAGGATACTTCCAAATCAACAATTGGAAGGGACAATGTCAAAAACTTCAATTAGGTTACAATTCTGTCGATAGACCAAATGAAGAAGCAGAAAGATAATTTTTTCAATGCCCATGCTATCCGATCAAGATAGAATATTTACAAATCTCTATGGTTTGCACGGTATTGGTTTAAAGAATGCTCTTAAACGTGGAGCATGGGATGGAACACACATCCTTATTAATCAAGGTTCAGATTGGATCATAAATGAAATTAAACAATCGGGATTGCGAGGACGAGGAGGTGCTGGTTTTCCAACAGGACTAAAGTGGTCGTTCATGCCAAAAAATGATCCACGGCCGAGTTATCTTGTTATAAATGGCGATGAATCCGAGCCTGGTTCGTGTAAAGATCGGGAAATCATTAGACATGAACCCCACCTTCTCATCGAAGGAGCTCTCCTTGCTTCTTATGCCATGAGAGCCCACGTTTGTTATATTTACATAAGGGGTGAGTATATTCGTGAACGAGAAGCTCTCCAACGTGCCATTGATGAAGCCTATGATGCTCGCTTAATTGGCATAAACAATCAAAACGGTTGGGATTTTAATATTTATATTCATCATGGAGCTGGAGCTTATATTTGTGGTGAAGAGACAGCTCTTCTTGAAAGTCTTGAAGGCAAAAAGGGACAACCCCGTTTAAAACCTCCATTTCCTGCAAATGTTGGGCTTTATGGCGCCCCAACGACTATAAATAATGTTGAAAGTATCGCTGTTGTCCCAGACATTCTGCGAAGAGGAGCAAATTGGTTTGCAACACTTGGATTGCCGAACAACACAGGAACCAAACTTTTTCAAATTTCGGGGCATGTCAACAAACCATGTGTCGTAGAAGAAGAAATGGGAATACCTTTAAGGCAACTTATAGATGAACATGCTGGTGGTGTTAGAGGTGGTTGGGAGAATTTGCTTGCTGTTATTCCAGGAGGATCTTCAGTACCTTTGGTCCCTGCGGCGCAGTGTCAAGATCTTAAATGTGATTTTGATTCACTTCAAAAAGTTAAATCTGGATTAGGTACGGCTGCAGTTATTGTAATGGACAAATCTACGGACATTGTTCGTGCTATAGCAAGGATCTCCTATTTTTATAAGCATGAGAGTTGTGGGCAATGTACGCCATGTCGAGAAGGAACGGGATGGATGTGGAGAGTTCTAACGCGTATGGCTGAAGGAAATGCAGATACAAAAGAGATCGACTTACTCTACCAAGTTTCAAAACAGGTGGAAGGCCACACCATTTGTGCTTTAGGAGATGCTGCAGCATGGCCTGTACAAGGTTTGTTACGTCACTTTAGAAGTGAGATAGAGCAAAGAATTAATCACTATAAAAATGAAATGAGCCAAGCGGCTGAGTGATTTTTAATCAGTTGCTATTTTAGCGGTAGTAATGAATTGGTAAGAAATGTCCAGAAAACTTATCATCGATGGCAATGAAATAGAGGTCGATAATGCTACGACCCTGATGCATGCCTGCGAGGCTGCGGGCGCTGAGATTCCGCGGTTTTGCTATCATGAAAGACTTTCCATTGCGGGCAATTGTAGAATGTGTCTTGTTGAGGTTGAAGGAAGTCTTAAACCAATCGCATCTTGTGCCATGTTAGTTAATGACTTGCCACCAACCAAGGACGGCTCACCAAAAAAAATCTCCACAAAAAGTGAGCTTGTGCGGAAAGCTCGCGAGGGCGTTCTAGAATTTCTTCTTCTTAATCATCCTTTAGACTGCCCTATTTGCGATCAAGGCGGAGAATGTGATCTTCAAGATCAAGCAATGGCTTTTGGCTTAGGAGGATCTCGATATGAAGAAAATAAAAGGGCAGTTGAAGATAAGTATATTGGTCCTCTCATCAAGACCGTGATGACACGTTGTATTCATTGCACGCGATGTGTCCGTTATATGACTGAAGTTGCTGGAGTTGAAGAGCTTGGCTTGATCGGTAGGGGCGAAGACGCAGAGATTACGACTTACTTAGAAAAAGGCATTGCGAGCGAAATGAGCGCCAATGTCGTTGATCTTTGCCCTGTAGGCGCTCTAACGCATAGGCCATGGGCACACAATTGTCGTCCATGGGAACTTAAAAAAACAGAAACAATAGATGTTATGGATGCTCTTGGTTCTTCCATTCGCGTTGATGCTCGAGGGAATGAGGTCATGCGAATCTTACCCCGCAACAATGATGCTATAAATGAAGAGTGGATTTCTGACAAAACGCGTCATGTTGTTGATGGGTTAAAATCTCAACGCCTTGATAGACCTTATATTCGAAAAAATGGTCGACTTCAGGACGTCAGTTGGACAGAAGCACTCAATGTTGTGGCGGATAGACTAAAAAATACAGATCTCTCTCGAATAGGGGCCATTGTTGGAGATTTGTCAGGAGTTGAGGAAATTTTTGCTCTTAAGGAATTAATGAAAACCTTAGGTGTACAAAAATTAGATTGCCGTCAGGCTTTTGAAAAAATCAATACTTCATATGGTCGAGCAGGGTATCTCTTTAATTCCACAATTGAAGGTATTGAAATTGCAGATGCTTGCATTCTCGTAGGATCAAATCCACGCATCGAAGCTCCAGTCCTAAACGCGCGCATACGGAAAAGAGTGCGACAAGGAGATCTTAAAGTCTTTCTGATAGGAGAAGCTATCAATTTAGGATATCCCTATTTTCACATAGGCTCAACTGCTGCAGATATTAAAAAAATATCCGCCCTTGATTGGGAAAACTATCAACGTCCTATGTGTATTCTAGGTATGGGAGCCGTTTCTCATCCTTTAGGCGAAACTATCCTTGCGCAGTTGGCTCAAACTGTAGGTGAGCTAGGAATAGTTAAAGATGATTGGAACGGCTTTAATATTTTGCATACAGCAGCTGCTCGCGTAGGTGCATTGGAAGTGGGTTTTGTTCCTTCTAACGAAAACGAATCTCTCTCTTCAATCATTAACGGTGGAGTAGATCTTTTGTATAATCTTGGGGCAGACGAAATCAATATACCCTCCGGACCTTTTGTAATCTATCAAGGTAGTCATGGTGATGCTGGCGCTGAAAGGGCAGATGTGATTTTACCTGGCGCTTCGTATACTGAAAAAAGTGCAACCTATATCAACATGGAAGGGCGTGTTCAGCAAACAGTCAAATCAATTTTTCCCCCTGGTGATGCCCAAGAGGATTGGAAAATTATTAGAGCTCTTTCAGAGAAAGTCGGACATACATTGTCGTTTGATACACTGGACGATTTAAGAACCACTATTCGAAAGGAAAGAGGATTAGAAAATAATCTTCTCTTACGAGGAAGCAGAAAAACATTTGAGATGTTGTCGAATTTGAAAAATCTAAAACAATTAGATGAAACTAATTTACAATCTACAATTAAAGATTTTTATTTGACCAATTCTATAGCACGTGCATCTCGCACAATGTCAGAGCTTAGCAGAATTCATCATTCTAATCGTCGCCAAGGATCTTTCCATAATGCTGCTGCTGAATAATAGGGGGGATCGGAAGCATGTTTGATTATTTATCATCAGATTTGTGGGAAGCTTTCATTTGGTTTGTAGTAACTGCAGGGTTAAGTCTTCTAATTTTAACGGTGCTTCTTATTATCATCGCATATCTTTTACTTTTGGATAGAAAAGTGTGGGCTGCGGTCCAAATGAGAAAGGGACCAAATGTCGTTGGTCCATGGGGTCTTTTTCAATCATTTGCAGATCTTATAAAGTTTGCTGTTAAAGAGCCAGTTATTCCAGCTGGCTCAAATAAAGGTGTTTATTTAATTGCTCCTCTTGCAACAGCTGTTTTTTCCCTCTCCGCTTGGGCCGTAATTCCCGTTAATGAGGATGGACTAGGTAAGTGGGTAATTTCGGATTTGAACGTTGGTATACTCTACATATTGGCCATCTCTTCATTAGGTGTTTATGGTATTATTATGGGAGGATGGGCTTCAAACTCAAAATATCCTTTTATGGGTGCTTTGCGATCTGCAGCTCAAATGGTTTCATACGAAGTTTCAATTGGATTTGTTATCATCACTGTACTTCTCCTCGTTGGCTCCCTAAATATGACGGATATTGTCCGATCTCAAACAACGGGCCTCGGGACAAGTCTGGGTATGCCACCCTCGCTACTTGATTGGCATTGGTTAGTTTTATTTCCGATGTTTGTAATTTTTTTTATTTCTGCTTTGGCTGAAACTAATAGACCCCCTTTTGATCTTGTGGAGGCTGAGTCAGAATTAGTAGCTGGCTTTATGGTAGAGTATTCATCCACTCCATATTTGCTTTTTATGCTCGGTGAATACGTCGCTATAGTTACAATGTGTGCACTCTTGACGATATTATTTCTTGGAGGTTGGCTTCCACCAGTTGATTTATGGCCAGTTAATAGTATTCCTGGGGTCTTTTGGTTTATTATAAAGGTAACATTTATATTTTTTATGTTCGCAATGGTGAAAGCTTTTGTTCCAAGATACAGATATGATCAATTAATGAGATTAGGGTGGAAAATTTTCTTGCCGTTATCATTGCTGATGCTTGTTTTTGTTGCAAGTATCATTCAATTCGTAGCTTTAAGTTAACTATCTCATTAATCAGGAATTCAATATTTGGGTAAAAGTATTTCACTCTTGAGAAAAGTTTCAATCGAGTAATTGTAAAATTTATTTCGACGTAACACTAGAAAAGCAGTTCTCTTTCAAGAGTATTATTTATTATCCTCAGAATAAAGCATTTCCCACAGGATGAACAATGAAGTTTAAAAGGGCGATTATTTCCTTGCTGCTTATAGAATTTATTCAGGCTTTTGCTCTTTCTATGCGCTATTTCTTTTCACCCAAAAAAACAATTAATTATCCCTTTGAAAAGGGTCCGCTTTCACCTCGTTTCCGGGGTGAGCTTGCTCTGAGGCGGTATCCTAATGGTGAAGAGCGTTGTATTGCATGCAAACTTTGTGAAGCAACCTGTCCCGCTCAAGCCATTACTATCGAAGTTGGACCACGACGTAATGATGGAACGAGACGTACGACACGCTATGATATTGACATGACCAAATGTATATACTGTGGCTTGTGTCAAGAAGCTTGTCCCGTTGACGCAATTGTTTTGGGACCAAATTACGAATTTGCAACGGAAACACGAGAAGAGCTTTTTTATAACAAGGACAAACTTCTTGCCAATGGCGATAGATGGGAAAGAGAGATTGCCCACAATATTCAAATAGATGCACCGTATAGATGACCCAATTTATATTCTCTTGATTATTGATTATTAGAAACTAGAAAAAATGAATGTAATAGCTTTATTCTTTTATATCTTTTCAGTGGGAGCCATTTTTTCAGCTTTAATGGTAATCTTTTCCCGAAATCCAGTCCATTCAGTCTTATTTCTAATTCTAACATTCTTTAACGCCGCAGGCTTATTTATACTGCTCGGGGCCGAGTTTCTCGCAATGCTTCTCGTCATTGTTTATGTAGGTGCAGTTGCAGTTCTCTTTCTTTTTGTTGTTATGATGCTTGATGTTGATTTTGATGAACTACGAGCTGGTTTTATCAAGAGTGCTCCCCTAGGTCTCATAATTGCTAGTTTTATAATTATTGAACTAATATACGTATTTTACATTGGGTTATCTGAAAGTCCTTTTAAGACAAAAATTTCCTCAGAGCCCTTAAAGGTGTCCAATATTTTTTCAATAGGAAATGTTCTTTACACAAAGTATTTTATTTATTTCCAATTATCTGCATTACTTCTCCTTGTCTCAATGATTGGTGCCATAACCCTCACTCTTCGTCATCGAGCAGGGGTGAAGCGACAGAATATTTCTGATCAAAATGCGCGAACTCCCGAGACTAGCTTTAGCCTTGTCAAAATAGCCCCAGGACAAGCCATTATTCCAGAAATCACAAAAAAAGGTTAGAGAGATGGATATAAGTCTGGTGCATTATTTAAGTGTAGGGGCTTGTCTATTTACTTTAGGTATACTCGGCATTTTTTTGAACAGGAAGAATGTGATTATTATTCTTATGTCTGTGGAACTCATTCTGCTATCAGTAAATCTCAATCTTGTATCTTTTTCCTACTACAATGCAGATATAACTGGTCAAGTGTTTGCTTTATTCGTTCTCACTGTTGCTGCGGCTGAAGCTGCAATTGGATTAGCCATAATTGTTGTCTATCATCGTAATCGATCTTCCATTGCAGTAGACGATATTAATTTAATGAGAGGTTAAGGGGATGATGTATCTAGCTATCATCGTCCTTCCTCTTGTAGGAGCCTTTATAGCAGGGATATTTGGCAGATTTTTAGGAGACCGAACTTCTGAAATCCTGACCACATCTTTAGTTCTGCTATCTCAAATATTATCCTGTATTACATTCTTTAAAGTGGGGTTTTCACATGAGACATCAGTCAATGATCTTTTTCGATGGATCACATCTGGAGAGTTGGATGTATCGTGGTCTCTTAGGATAGACACTTTAACATCAGTAATGCTCATCGTCGTTACAACTGTATCCTCGATTGTTCATATTTATTCTATTGGATACATGCATGAAGATCCAAGTCGTTCACGTTTTTTTGCTTATCTTTCCTTATTTACATTCGCGATGCTGATGTTGGTCACCAGCAACAATTTACTTCAAATGTTTTTTGGATGGGAAGGGGTTGGTCTTGCCAGTTATTTATTAATCGGGTTTTGGTATCAAAAACCAGAAGCTAATGCTGCTGCAATAAAAGCGTTTATTGTAAATAGAGTAGGAGACTTTGGTTTTGCCCTAGGCATTTTTGGAATTTTTTATATTTTCCAAACTATCAGTTTTGATGATATTTTTCGCATTGCTGAAGAGATGGCTGGAAAAAAAATGTCTTTCGTGTTGTTTGACCTCGATATTCTAACAACACTCTGTCTACTTCTCTTTATGGGTGCAATGGGCAAATCTGCACAATTCCTTCTCCATACGTGGTTACCTGATGCTATGGAGGGACCAACTCCTGTGTCTGCGCTTATCCATGCCGCAACTATGGTCACTGCCGGTGTGTTTATGGTTGCACGCCTTTCTCCACTTTTTGAGCTCTCACCACTAGCACTTGATTTTGTAATTTTCATAGGAAGCATCACCGCTTTCTTCGCAGCAACTGTGGGTCTTGTTCAGAATGATATTAAACGCGTGATCGCATATTCTACCTGTTCACAACTTGGCTATATGTTTGTTGCTTGCGGCCTTGGCAATTACCCTGCGGGTATGTTTCATTTGTTTACCCATGCCTTTTTTAAAGCGCTTTTATTTTTGGGCGCTGGGTCCGTTATTCATGCTTTGCATCATGAACAAGATATGAGAAATATGGGCGGACTAAAATCGAAGTTACCATTCACATGGGCAATGATGCTGATAGGTACCCTTTCTTTAACTGGTGTCGGTATTCCGCATATCGTTGGTTTTGCAGGTTTTCATTCTAAAGATATTATTATTGAAACATCCTATTTAGCCCAATCGTCATGGCATTATCCATTTTGGGTTCTTGTTAGCGCAGCATTAATGACCTCATTTTATTCATGGAGGTTAATGTTTCTGACTTTTTATGGAGAAACACGTACTAATTACGAAACTTACGCACACGCCCATGAAAGTCCATTTGTCATGACACTTCCACTCTGTGTTCTGGCTGTAGGTGCTATTTTCTCGGGTTTACTTTTTCAAAGTTATTTTGTTGGTGATCTTAAAACTACCTTTTGGGGAAATTCTTTTCCTCATTTACTAGGTGAGTCTGAAGATCAAAAGATGCATCTTCTTCCAGAATGGGTTGTGTGGTCACCGACTTTAGCGATGGTTTTTGGTTTTCTGTTCGCATATCTTTTGTATATTCGTTTGCCATATATACCTGAAAGTCTTTCTTCACATTTAAGACCGCTTTATCTTTTCCTTCTCAATAAATGGTATTTTGATGAACTATACGATCGCATCTTCGTTCAACCGACCCAAGGACTTGCGCGATTTCTTTGGCAGAGAGGAGATCAACTTCTCATCGATGGCGCAATCAATAGTCTTGCTTCTTCAGTAGTTCACATTACTAAGAGAGCTGTTCGTCTGCAAACAGGCTATATCTACCATTATGCATTTGCCATGATTATTGGAATTGCTATCCTACTAACATGGGTATTGTGGAATTCTGGGATCCCTCGATGAACACAATTACACAACCTATACTTTCGATCATTACTTTCCTACCTTTATTAGGAATGATTTTTATCTCCTTTCTCCCTAATGAGGCTCAAAACAACGCCCGTTGGGTAGCACTCTGGACGTCGCTAGCGACGTTATTTTTTGCTATCATTATTTGGATAAACTTTGATCGAAGTCTCTCTACGTTTCAATTTGTTGAAGAGTACGATTGGTTGGGATCTATACACTACAAAATGGGGCTTGATGGAATATCAATGCCATTTGTTATTCTCACAGCTTCACTGATACCTCTGTGTATCCTTTCAAGTTGGGGGTCAATCACCGATCGTGTCAAAGAGTTTATGATCGCATTTTTATTATTAGAAACTTTGATGATTGGTGTTTTTTGTTCTCTGGACCTCATTCTTTTTTATCTTTTTTTTGAGGGTGGCCTCATACCAATGTTTTTGATTATTGGTGTCTGGGGGGGACCAAGACGTGTCTATGCTAGTTTTAAATTCTTTCTTTACACCTTAGCTGGCTCAGTCTTGATGCTAATCGCAATAATTTATATTTTTTCATACACAGGGACAACAGATATTGAGAAACTCTTAACTACAGCTAATCTTCCACATAATTTACAAATTTGGTTATGGATAGCTTTCTTTGCTTCCTTTGCAGTTAAAATGCCCATGTGGCCATTTCATACATGGCTACCAGATGCTCATGTGGAGGCTCCAACAGCAGGATCTGTTGTTTTAGCGGCAATTCTTTTAAAAATGGGAGGATATGGCTTTATTCGTTTCTCAATACCTATGTTTCCTCTTGCATCAGCCGATTTCTCTAATTTTGTTTTTTTTCTATCTATTGTAGCGATCATTTATACATCTCTCGTAGCACTCGCTCAAAAGGATATTAAAAAACTTATTGCCTATTCTTCCGTTGCGCATATGGGGTTTGTGACAATAGGGATTTTTACCATCACAACTCAAGGGATTGATGGAGCAATATTCCAAATGTTCTCTCATGGGATTATTTCATCAGCACTCTTCCTTTGTGTAGGTGTTCTCTATGAAAGAATGCATACTAGGGAAATTCGGGCCTATGGAGGATTGGCTGATAACATGCCAATATATGCTTTATGTTTTATGATTTTTACAATGGCTAATGTCGGACTTCCTGGAACGAGTGGTTTTATAGGTGAATTTCTTTGTCTTTTGGGAAGTTTTAAAGTGAACACATTAGTCACCTTCTTTGCCACTATGGGTGTCGTGCTCTCAGCAGTCTATGCTCTTACTCTCTATCGCCAAATTATTTTCGGAGATGTTAAAAACCAGACCTTAAAAATGCTGTCAGATTTATCTTTAAGAGAGATCCTTATTCTCCTCCCCCTTGTCTTCTTCACTCTATACTTGGGTTTTTATCCCGCGCCAATTCTTGATATTACAAGCGCATCTGTTCAAAATCTTATTACGAAATACGAGAATGTAGTTAGGATCAACTCTCTAGCTAATTTGTAAAAATCATATATGCAGCAGATACTTTCCATCTTTCCAATTTTTCCAGAGATTGTCCTCTCTTTCTCTTCGTTTCTTCTCCTTATGGTTTCAGTTTTTCGCAATGAAGACCAAAGAAATGGATCTCAATGTTGTTGGGTAGCTGTCATCATAATGTTACTCCTTGCATTTTATCTAATAGCTATCAAACCACCAACCCAAATCAAAATAAACGATTTGATAAATAATATAGTAATTTATGATGCCTTTACAGTTTATACTAGTATTTTAATTTTAGTTTCAGCTTCAATAGCACTTCTTATTGGTCTTGGATATTTTTCTCGAGCCAAAATTTTGAAATTTGAAATCCCTGTTATCATTCTGTTATCAACGACAGGGATGCTTTTAATGGTTTCTTCCAATGATTTAATATCGGTTTATCTCTCAATTGAACTCATGAGTTTACCTCTTTACGTTCTTGCAACAATAGATCGAGATAATGTTCAATCTAGTGAGGCCGGATTAAAGTATTTTGTTTTAGGTGCCCTTTCATCGGGCATGTTTCTTTACGGAGCATCTCTTATTTATGGGATTACAGGCTCAACATCATTCGAAAATATCCTTTCTTTCCATTCTCAGAACATCGGAGATTCTAATCTTATCTTTATCTTTGGACTTGTATTCCTTTTAGTAGGTTTCGCATTTAAAATCTCAGCCGTCCCTTTCCATATGTGGACCCCCGATGTTTATGAGGGCTCGCCAACCCCTGTTACGGCCTTCTTTTCCGCAGCTCCCAAATTAGCTGCTTTTGCATTGCTCGTAAGAATTTTATTTCAAGCTTTTGGAAATGATATTTTAAAATGGCAGCAAATTATTGTCTTTCTTTCTATCTTATCACTACTACTTGGTACATTCGGTGCTATTGGACAGAGTAATATCAAAAGGCTATTTGCATATTCTACAATAAGCCATATTGGTTTCTGTCTTATCGGATTGGCTGTAGGCTCAGAACAAGGGGTCTCTGCTGTCTTGATCTATCTTACTATTTACCTGACTATGAGTTTAGGGGGATTTGCTTGCATCCTTGCGATGCGTGAAGAAAATGGGCAGCTTGAGAAGATTGATGCACTGTCAGGAATATCTGAACCGAATTTATTTTTTGCTATAATTTTTACAATTCTCCTTTTTTCTTTGGCGGGTATTCCTCCACTCGCAGGCTTTTTTGCAAAGTTTTATATTCTGGAGTCCGCAATAAAGGGTGGGTATATGTGGCTCGCTATTTTTGCAATTTTAATGAGCGTAGTTGGTTCTTTTTATTATCTTAGAATTATAAAAATTATGTTTTTCGATGAAAATAAAAATAGTTTCATTTTCTCCGATCTGTCAGTTTATTTTGTCATGATCTTTGCTGCATTA
>JBJTOZ010000119.1:0-18374 GCA_046074825.1 Hyphomicrobium sp. | reverse complement strand
ATCTAAGGTTTGTGTTTTTGTCTGCGGAGGTGCATAGAACGGAACAAGAGGAACAACATACGTGAGGTCAAAAAGTAAATTCATTTCCAGACCATATGCACTAGAAAAAAGCCTCTCTAATCCCAATAAAACCATCCATACCGTGATGTGTTTTGACCCTTAAATGACCCCCTATTTAGTATATTTTACGTGTGCAAGAGATCTTTGCATGAAAAGAGAACTTACATGTCAACAACGATATCAGAAACCTCTTCTCAAATTTTTATGACAAAAAAAATGACCCCTCAGGGCCGAGTTTAATAGAAGAATGTCAGACGTTGTAAACACCGGCGTTCCTATGCGAACAGGGGGGCAAATTGTTGCCGATGCCCTTGTCGTGCAAGGCGTTCCTACAGCGTTTTTTGTGCCTGGTGAAAGTTTTCTTGGGGTCTTAGATGCCTTTTTTGATAGACCCACCATAAGACCGATTATATGTCGGCACGAAGGAAGTGCTGTCATGATGGCGGAAGCGACGGGACGCCTGAGTGGGCGCCCTGGAGTGGCCTTTGTCACTAAGGGGCCTGGTGCTTCAAATGCAGTAGCTGGAGTATACCTTGCTTATCTAGCAGAAACACCTCTCATTCTTTTTGTTGGCCTGCCTGCGCAAGATATTCTGAATAGAAAAGCGTTCCAGAGCTGCAATGTGAAAGATCTTTTCAAAAGCATAGCAAAAAAAGTTGATATCGCTCATGAGATAGAGCAACTTCCTGACATTCTTTCACGCGCTTTTGCTCTTTCTCTACAGGGCAGACGAGGACCAGTCGTCGTAGGACTTCCTGAAAATATTTTGTCAGAGAATTTAGATGTCAGGGATTGTGCTCGCACGGAATACTCACCTGACGAACCTTCAAGAGAGATCCTTTTAGAAATAGAGCAAAAACTTTCGACTGCTTTGCAGCCCCTCGTAGTTGTGGGCGGATCTGGATGGTCTTACAAAGCCCAAGAGGATCTCCAAAGTTTTGCACACCGTCTTGATCTTCCAGTCGCGGCAGCTTTTAGAGCTCAAGATTATATCGATAACCGACACCCTTCCTATGTCGGCCATCTTGGTATCAAGATGGATACAAAACTCGCAACTGCCCTTCGCACTTCTGACTTTCTTCTCTTGATCGGAGTACCACTTGATGAAATTAATACGGGACGATGGGAGTATATCAAAGCGCCCTCACCTTCCCAAAACATAATTCAGGTTCACCCTTCAGGACTGGATCCTAATGAATGTCTAAAAATCCAACGCGAGGTGGTTTGTTCAACGATTGGTTTTGCAGCTCAATTAAAAAATATAAAAGCACCAGAAAACCTGCGTTGGAAATCATACAGGCGGGATTTAAGAACAGCCTTTGAGACTTCTCAAAGACCCTTGAAAACTCCAGGACATGTCCAATTGAGTGAAATCATTCGCTCTCTTTCTGAAAGGCTTCCGGAAACGGCTATTATTGCGAGTGGAGCTGGAAATTATAGTCAGTTTGTCCATCGCTATTTTACTTATAAAGGTTTTGGCACCAGTCTTGCGCCCGTCTCTGGCTCCATGGGATACGGACTACCCGCTGCCATTGCTGCTCAGCTTCTTTATCCTGAACGTTGTGTTGTCGCTTTTGCAGGCGATGGATGTTTTCAGATGAGCGCTCAGGAACTTGGAACCGCAATTCAATATAATCTACCTATCATAATTATTATTGCTGATAATGGCATGTTCGGAACAATTCGCATGCACCAAGAAAGTGAATACCCTGGACGCGTCTGCGGCACGAGCCTTGTCAATCCTGATTTTGCTTTATTTGCAAGAAGCTACGGTGCTCTTGGGTTCAATGTGAACACAACAGAGGATTTTGAAGGGGCTTTTTCGACAGCTCTCAGATCACGAAAACCTTGCCTCATTCGTCTAGCCTTGGATCCTGAAGCCATAACTCCCCAAACAACATTAAGAGAGTTTCATCTGAAGGGCCTAGAAAAGAAAAAAAAATAAAAAATGGGCAATATACTCTTTTGAAAAATCAAAAAGAAGAGACGACATCTTAAAAATGTAAAAGCAAATTTATCTAAAAGTCACTCGGCTAAGTTGAAGGATTTCAACATTTTCAGAATTAATGAATTTATTTCGAGAAAGAGACAAGATGCTGTTTCCTTAATCCATCGAGGTGCGAAAGAAAATTACGGAGTGCCTGTGCCATATTTCTCGAATGAGAAATACAGGGAGATTGGGATGCAGAATAGGAGGATCTCCAAACTCGTGTGTGAGGCCGCGCTCCGTCTAGGTCGCTTCCCATTTGAATGATTTCAACCTTTGGCCATATTTCTCTGAAATAAGCAATTGCTTCAAACGAAACGGCAAGGACAACTATTCGTCCGGCCTCAAGCGCTGTCAAAGATCCTGCAGTCAATCCATGAGAAACATTGTCTTGCTTCCATGCAACTGCAAATCCTTTTTGTGCTTCAATAGAGTGAAAAACACTACGAGCTACACCGATATGTTCGGCATCATGCGCATTTGATTTGGTTGAAATGCGGCTCGGAAAATCAAACATAGTATCATTTGAATAACGCCTCCGCGCTGCCGCAATAACCAAGTCTTGCCCATCTGAGGTAGTTCCAGCCAGCAGAACTAAAACACCTAGTGGGTTATGAAATTTAAGCTGAGAGGGTCTGAGGGTGAGGCTCGTAACAGAGGAGTGTCTTAATGTCTTAGAATCAGCACATGATTTAAAAGTGGATCTCATATTAAAGAGGGCCCTCTGCTCTGTCGCAGATTATGTTTAAAAGATGTTCAAAGTCATAACTTGTCCGCCTCTTAAAAGCCGTACCAAAGATGTAACACATACTTGATTCTTTTTGAATTTCGAGACGGTTGATGCGCTGCCCCCAAGTTTGAGATTTAGAGGGCTGGTCAGGACTGTTTCGAATGATTAGGAAAAGAGCTTGATTCATTGCAGTGGGATTATGAGGGGTTAATGTCTATGGGTAACCCTTATCTTCTTGAATTAAAGGGGGGAAGAAAATCATGAAAGTTTCTCAGTCAGCTAAGGCACGCGTAGATTTTGACTCTAATGTTTTCGCGCAATGGGATAATGTTTCCTCGAAGGTTTCATCTGAAGCCATCATTCAGCAAATGCTGAAAAGCATATCCTCTTCACAAGCTTCTAAAACACCATATCCTAATTGGAACCTCACCAATTGTCTCCCTGAGGAAGTGGTGAATGCAATTTCTGCATTACCCTTTCCTGTTCCTGATCTTGCAGGGGTATCTGGAAAAAGAGAACTCCATAATGCTACGCGAAATTATTTCGACCAACCCAATATGCTTCGTTATCCTGTTTGCCTCGCCTTTAATGAAGCCTTTCAGGATCCTCGCCTGACAGGCCGCTTTGAAGACTTTTTTGGAACAAATCTCAAAGGCAGCTATCTTCGTGTAGAGTATGCGCAAGATACTGGTGGTTTCTGGCTTGAACCCCACACAGATTTAGGTGTGAAAGTTTTCACAATGCTGCTTTATTTGTCAAAAGATCCGCGACATACAAATCTAGGAACGGATATTTATGATATCAACAAGAAACACGTAGGCCGTTCTCCCTTTGCTCCTAACTCAGCGTTCGTTTTTATTCCCTCTGATATCTCCTATCATGGATTTGAACCTCGGAATATTGAAGGAATTCGCCAATCTCTCATCATTAATTATGTTACAAAAGAATGGCGAGCGAGGGAACAACTGGCTTATCCAGATCGATCAATCTGAAACTTTCTATTTTCAATTTAGATTGAAAAGATAATCTGCCTCTTTGCTTAAGAGGAAAAACCTGATTTCTTAAGAGCAACTCGATAGCCCGCCGATTGAAGGGCTTCGAGCGCTTTTTCGAGGTGTAATTTGTCCCGTGTTTCTATCACGAGGTTAAGCTCAGTTCCTTTGGCAGGAAGATCAGTGAATACTCTTTGATGATAGACTTCGACGATATTCGCTCCGACCCCGCCAATCGCTGACGCAACGCGCGCCAATTGTCCAGGTTTATCAGGAATATCTATTGCTAGTCGAGCCAAACGCCCATCGCGGGCAAGTTCGCGTGTTAACACACTGGCCAACAGCCTTGGATCAATATTTCCTCCGCAAAGAATGAGGCCAATATTTTTTCCTTTAAATTGATGAGGATTTGAAAGAATTGCTGCAAGACCTGCAGCCCCTGCCCCCTCAACGACAGTTTTTTCTATATTAATAAGAAGCGAAACAGCATGTTCAATCTGCGGTTCGCTTACAAGAAGAATGTCGTCTATAAGATTTTTCAGTATTGAAGAAGTCATTTCTCCTGGGTTAATAACGGCAATTCCTTCGGCAAGAGTATCTCCACCAATCGGCAGAGAAGCGTCTTTAAATAAATTATACATTGAGGGGTAAAGATTAGTTTGAACCCCAATCAATTGGATCTTGGGTTTGAGGGCACGCGCTGCTGTTCCAACACCAGACAACAATCCCCCACCTCCAATCGGAACAACTAAAATATCAAGATCAGGAACGGCTTGAAGCATCTCCAAGCCTATTGTGCCTTGCCCTGCTATTACTAGGGGATCATCAAAAGGATGAATGAAGGTTAAACCTCGTTCGCGGGCAATTTTGAGCGTCAGTTGAGCGCTCTCTTCAAATGAAGATCCATTAAGAATAACCTCGGCCCCAAGTGCGCGGGTATTCTCCACCTTTACAGAAGGAGTGCCTGAAGGCATCACGATAGTTGATGGAATTTTATGTCGACCTGCGTGGTAAGCAACCCCCTGCGCATGATTCCCTGCGGACATAGCTATCACGCCAACATTTCGCTCCGTTGGAGAGAGAGCTGCCAGTCGGTTTAACGCTCCCCTTTCTTTATAGGCTCCCGTGAATTGTAAGTTCTCGAACTTGAGCCAGATGTTTGCTCCTAAAATATCTGATAGGGTTCGGCTCTTTGCAAAAGGAGTCATAACTATGGACCCCGAAAGAGTTTTAGCAGCATCTTCAATCGCTCGAAGATCAATGCGCGTTCTTGTATGAGGAGATGTTGTCATTGCAAACTATCGAAAGATAATGGATCTCTAAAAGTCTCTTACGTAAAAAAGGTTATCCGCTGTCTTACACTGATTGATGCAGAAATAAATGCGAGCGTTCAAATAGGGAAAAACATCTGTGTGATTTGTTTTAGATAAAAAACAACGTACCTTTTTTCTAATAGGAAAAAAGAGACGAGAATTATCTTATTACATCAAAACTCATTCAGTTCAAATATTTAAACTTCTGCACTTTAAGAGTTGCTTAAAATCCCCCTTTTAATTTTAGAGTTGGTCAATACGAAAATAGTTTGTTCCGAAAAATTGCTCTAGATATTAAAAAATAATTTCTCATC
Source organism: Hyphomicrobium sp. (assembly GCA_046074825.1). Classification (GTDB taxonomy): domain Bacteria; phylum Pseudomonadota; class Alphaproteobacteria; order Rhizobiales; family Hyphomicrobiaceae; genus JAGVSR01. The sequence goes on along the minus strand of JBJTOZ010000119.1, from coordinate 12,978 downwards.
TAGGAAAAACCGGTTTCGAGAAATAAAAGAAAAAGCTAGTAACACTATAGCCAAGAACAAAAGGAAAGTGATGAGATGGCAAGGATTGCTTGGATCGGACTAGGCGTTATGGGTTTTCACATGGCTAGGCACCTTAAAGAACGAGGAGGTCATGATGTCGTTGTCTACAATCGATCACCAAAAAAAATAACAGCATGGAATGAGAAATTTCCTCAGTCGCAAACTGCCCGATCACCTGCTGAGGCTGCAAAGGGGGCAAATTTTGTTTTTGCGTGCGTTGGGAACGATAATGATCTTCGAGAAATCACAATTGGAACTGAAGGGGCTTTTCAAAGCATGCCGTCGGAAGCCATTTTTGTGGATCATACCACAACATCGGCTACAGTCAGTCGGGAACTTCATCAAAGAGGTCGTGAACAAAATCTCTTTTTTATTGATGCTCCTGTTTCGGGGGGACAAGTAGGTGCAGAAAAGGGGCAACTTGCTATCATGGCTGGGGGAGATGTTGACGCCTTCTCAAGGGTCCTTCCATATTTAGAATGTTACTCAAAAATTGCTCGACTGATCGGACCGTCTGGTAGCGGACAGTTGACTAAGATGGTTAATCAAATAGCGATAGCAGGTCTCTTACAAGGTTTATCAGAAGCCATACATTTTGCCGAAGGCTGCAAGTTAAATCTTGCTCAAGTTATTGAGGTGATATCAAAGGGTGCCGCTCAATCCTGGCAAATGGACAATCGCTGGAAAACGATGCATGAACGTCAGTTTAATTTTGGTTTTGCGGTTGATTGGATGCTTAAAGATCTTAAAATATGCTTGGAGGAGGCCTCTCATTGCGGCGCACAATTGCCGATCGCCACTCTTGTTCGGCAATATTATGTTGATATTCAAGCTTCTGGAGGCGGTTCATATGATACATCAAGCCTCATATTAAATCTTGTTCATAAGACAATATAATTGCACTGCATCAACGGCGGCGCACACTCATTGTCCAATGTTAAATATAATTTGAGCTATGTCATTGGCTCGACAAACAGATGTGCTATATGCAAAAAAATACTTGGGAAGAAACGTCAACACGACAAAAGATTTGCAGCGAGGAAGCAAATCGCAAAGTGCAGGAGGACTCACACATGGCCTTACCTACAATTTCCGTCGATGACCGTGAAATAATTCTGCTCAGCGGTTACAAATTTGAGACCCATGATATTCCACAGATAAAAAAATCTGCAAACAAGGCTCTTGTCATTATGGATGAGGGAGAGTTGAGGCGTTCAGTTAAAAGCAACTGTGATGCTGTTGCGTACGGTTATGTGGATGGACATTGGGTCGTAGCCGCTTAATCGTGTGTCTTAAAGATATTGATAAGCACCCATAAAAGTGCCTCCTCCAAGAAGGCACTTTTTATTTGTCCCGACTAATCATCCTGATGAACCGAAATTTCAGTCTTCACAAATTGAAGTGGAAGAGAGGTTGTGTATTTAATTTGCTCCATGGCAAAAGCAGAGGAGACTTTTGCAATTTCGACACGCGAGATGAGTTTTTTATAAAAATTGTCGTAGGCTTGTATATCAGGCACGACAACACGTAAGAGATAGTCAATATCTCCCGACATACGATAAAACTCTATGACCTCTGGAAAATCATCGACAGCTTTATGAAAATTTTCCAACCATGATGTGGAATGTTGATCGGTTTTTATAAATACAAAAACAGTTACACTGGCATTAACTTTCGTCGGATCAAGAACAGCAACCTTACCTCTTATAATGCCTAATTCCTCAAGTTTTTGTATCCGCCGCCAACAGGGTGTTGTCGACAATCCAACTTCCTTGCCTATATCTGCAACAGCACGCGTGCAGTCTACTTGCAAGATCGAAAGGATTTTAACATCCATCTCGTCGAGCATACGGGTATCTCCATATTTAAATAATTCTTCTTACTAGCATGCCTTAATGTAATAAAGCTGCAAAGATTTATACTTTTTTATAAAATGAGGAAAAAATGACAAAGATTAGGGAGCTCTCTGAACAGAAACTGTCTCTGACAACAGCTTACGAACGTGTTTTTGAAGGTTGGGAATACTGTTGTCTTCAAACCAAGGATTAAGATGCATCCATCTAGTATTTCTCCAAGAAGGATGGGGTAAGGGAATTCCAAGTGAACCTTTGGGTTTAGACAGAACCCGAAAGCCTCCACGAACGATCTCACTAACAGTCTGTATTTTCTCAGTGTCTAAATACCACCGCTGCGCATAAATCCCAATAAGTAATACAAGCTCAATTAAAGGTAATTTATTAAGTAATTTATCATGCCATAGAGGCGCGCATTCTTAGCGTGGTGGAAGATCGGAACCATTTCTATCATACCCTGGAAAACAAAAACCCATAGGGATAAATGCAATTTGACTTGAGTCATAAAACTCTTCTCGAGAGACGCCCATCCATGCTCTTAATCTTTGTCCTGAAGGATCATCGAATGGCAATCCTTTTTGATGCGCAAGATTTCCTGGAGCCTGTCCCACAATTAATATCCTCGCACGAGAGCTCACCCGAACGATAGGTCGGGCAGAATGAGGAAGCGAGGCACACCTTTGTGATTTCTCACAAATTTTACAGCCTCTAATGTCAACAAGAAGATGCTGAAGTGACAATCTCAACCCCAAATATCAAATATCAAATATCAAATATTTGACCATCATCACCAAAAGTAACTTTTGGATGAAAAATCGTTTCCTTATGCGCTAACATTTCGGGGCCCATATGAGAAATAAGAACTTTTTGTGCATTGAGTGAAGGAAGCATTTTTTCTAGAATTGTCCAATTCAAATGATACCGAACTAAAGAGGTATAGGTAAAACACTCTGTAATAAAAAAATGTGAGTCTTCGGCTATTGTTCTAAGAGCATCTACCCACTCGGTATCGCCCGAAAAAGAAAGAATTCGATCCTCACATAAAATGCGTAGGCCATAGGATGGGGCTCCTGATGGATGAGAGACTTCAAAGGGATTAAGAGTTATATTGTCTATAAATAAAGAATCCTTATTTTTATAGGGCACGAACTTAAATTCAAATTCTCTCGGAGATTTTAAAGATCCTGGGAAAAGCGCCTCAGTCATTATAAAAAAACGCTCTTCCAGACCTAATGGACCGTAAATTAAAAGATCCTTTTTTCGTTTGGATAAATACACAAAATAAATCCACAACCATGCGAGGCCAGAAAAATGATCTCCATGTAGGTGAGAAATAAAAATTTTGCTAATATTATCAGGATCAATCTTTAAGCGTTGCAAACCTAAAAGTGTAGTTGCTCCACAATCAATCAAAAACTCTCCATTATGAGAAGAGACGTGGAATGAAGTCTGCAAACGTCCTCCACTTCCAAATGCATCTCCACATCCGACCACAGTTAATCGCATATTTGTTCGATCTCTTTTTTTCCTAACAGAAGTCTGACTTAAAAAATCATTCCAAAAAAAGCGTTATAAAAAGAAAGTGTACCTCCTCAGGCTGATGCGCTCGGTCTCAAACTTATTCTATGATACCATTCTTCAATTTTTTTGAATTCTTGAGGGAGCTCTAATTTTGCTGGCTTCATAAATGAGATAGCAACAAAACCTGTAATATCAGCGACAGAAAATTCATCTCCAGAGATGTATCTATTTTTATCGAGCTGTTCATCTAGAAATTGTAGGTGCTCTAGGACCTTTGGCCGATTAGCCTCTCCCCATTCTTTAATTTGAGGAATTTCAAGATGCCCCATCTTAGGGTGTAAATGTCGGAATACATGAGTAATGGATTGAAAAAGTCCAAGTTCAATCCGTCGGTTCCACATTTCAATAATAGCTTTCTGTATGGGAGTGGTGCCCATCAGAGATGGAGCTGGATATATTTCCTCAAAATAACGACAAATTGCCATCGTCTCAGATATAACAGTGCCATCGTCTAGTATTAAAACAGGAACTCTTTGGTATGGATTAAGTTTCTTAAACTCATCAGATTGAAGGGCGCCCCCCATCAGATCAACTTGTTCGAAAGGAACAGTAATGCCTTTTTCTGTGAGAAACATTCTCACCCTGCGGGGATTAGGAGCACTACGCGTCTCAATGATTTTCATAGGCTGCTCTCTCTAAGGTTTAATTTTTTGTTCATTGCTTGTATATGGTTATTAAAAGGCTGAATTTTAAAAAAGCTCTTGGCCTTAGTTGTATCCCCATAATGCTGATGTGAGCACTTTTCTTACCTATCCTCCATATCATCCCTAGTTATAAGGCCCTCTCCTCTGAATGTATAAAAAGGGGATACGCATCTATAAAAGATACCTTTGGGACCTTTTTAGAAGAGAGATCCAAGAGTTCAAAGAGCATAGAAATATCGATGATGTCCCATTTTTCACAGAAAATAAACCAAACGTTAGCAATTTCAATTCAAGTTGTTCTGTAGAGTGATGAGACTGCTTGGCTCTGCTGTCACTTTTCATGAGCAAAAATATGCGGGGCCTTAAGTCTACGACATCAGGCTGAGGGCAGCGTTGTTATTGGTTGAAAATGTATAAAACAAAAAAAAGTTCTGATTTTACTACTGAGGACAGGAAACCTCACCCAACAATTTCCAAACTGGCTTCCATTCCGACTTATCCTGTTAAAGATACCGATTATGATCTTTTGGCAATGTTTTGCCGGAACAAAATTGATGCTGGTCTCACAATGCCAGCAATGGCTATTATTTTTGCTATAGCCTCCATGTTTTGGGCACCAATAGAACACGCAATCTTATGGGTTATGTTCGTCTTCTTTTCAAAGTTTGTTCTTCTGAATAACTGTCGCAAATATCTTAACATTCCCCGTTCAAAAATTAATGTTCTAAGATGGAAGTCCCGATTAATAACTGCCGAAGGTTTTAGTGGAATTGCTTGGGCCTCCTTTGCATTTGTGGGCCTTTGGAACCAAAATGAAACCACGTCCACAGTCTTCTTTTCATCTCATGTGTTTTTATTTGCCACACTTATCGCCCATCTTGGAATTAGAATGTCTCTTGCTTCGACCGTGATCGGGATACTTTACGCTGGAACTCTGCCTTTCACCCTTACAGTTACAATTCGCTTTATATTGCTCAATGATCCGTTTTATTTTGCTTTAGCCTCAATGGCCGCAGGTTTAAATATCTATTTTATTTTCTTGGCTCAGGGGCTGCATGCTACAGCTGTCAGAATGCTTGAGTATCGTTATCAGAAAAACGAGTTAATCAAAAAATTAGAGAATTCCCGTGTTAGAGCAGAAGAGGCCAACACTGCAAAATCTCAGTTCCTGGCTACGATGAGCCATGAATTGCGAACGCCTCTTAACGGAATCATGGGATTTTCAGAAATGATAATGAGCGAAGCGATGGGAAAAGTTTCAAACCCTAATTATGTAGAGTATGCAAAAAATATTCATGAAAGTGGTCTGCATTTACTTTCCCTTATCAATGATATTTTGGATTTATCCAGAATTGAAGCTGGTCGCTATGAACTTCATGAAGAAGCTTTTTGGTTATGTGATGTTGCAGATGATTGTCGATCATTCATGCGAATAAAAGCGAAGAATAAAGGGATATCGTTCCTCCTTAACGATGATAGAAGTCTCCCACAAATTTTCGCAGATCAAAGAGCTTTTAGGCAAATTTTTTTAAACCTTATTGAAAATGCAATTAAATTCACACCTGAAGGTGGAAGAATTATTCTAACAACAGGGAAGACATTCGATGGGGCACAATACTTTTCTGTAAAAGATACTGGCCCTGGAATTGCTCATGAGGAAATACCAAAAATTTTAGAGCCATTCAAACAAGGGAGCAGCTCACTTAATAGTACAAATTCAGGAAGTGGATTAGGTTTGGCTATAGTTAAAAAATTGGTAGAGTTACATAGTGGTGTTTTTGAAATTCTCTCAGAAAGTGGCAAAGGGACCGAGGCTATAGTAGTGGTACCTAAGAACAGAATTTTACATCCAGTATCTCAATCTCAAAAGGAAACTTCAGATAAAAACGAAAAGCCTTATGAAACATGGGAACAACAGTCTCTTCCTATAAAAAATATCGCGAAGAATAATCAAATTACATTGGCTCACTAAAATTTTAAGAATACAAAAAATGAAATTGGGAAGCGTCAATATCTCCAATCACAATTTACTTGTCGATAATCTTCCTCAAGCTTAAATATAATTCATGATAAGGCCTGATGTTCGTAATTCTCTTATTCCAGAGCAAGCACAGATGGATTCGCCCTGCGTAAAGGTCTGTCTTATAAACGCTCAAACACGTCTGTGTGAGGGATGTGCTCGGACCATTGAAGAAATTGCTGCCTGGTCAACATATACGCACGAAGAACGTCACGTCGTTTTAAATAAAATTATTGAACGAAAAAAAACTACGAGAAAAGAATAAAAATGATTGTTGGTTTACTGATATTGCTTTGTGCTTTGATTTCCCTATTTTTCTTCTTTTCAGGACATAATATTTCTTTAGATAATCTTGACGGAACATCCATTGCTTTTATTATCATTGGAGGTTCTCTTATTTTTTATTATCTTTCCTCTCTTGCAAATGATTATCGAGGTCGAGGATATCTTGGTCTTCGCCATTTGTTTTCCTGGTGTCTTCTATTTTTAGCACTTCTCTCAGGGTATGCTTATCGAAATGATTTAAGTGATTTTAAGCAACGTCTGATGGCTGAAATTGTACCTGCTGGAACACCTATGAGTGAAGCAAAATCTTCAGAGGTGGAAAACGTAGTAAAACTGCGAAAACAACTTGATGGTCATTTTATAGCACGTGGCCGCGTTAATGGATCACCAATTATTATGCTTGTTGATACTGGTGCTTCAACGGTAGTATTAAAACCATCAGATGCAGAGCGTGCAGGCATTGATCTACAAACACTGAGCTATTCAACCCCCGTTCAAACCGCCAATGGTTCAACACTTGCCGCTCCCATCCGGCTACGTTTGATATCTATTGGCGAGATCAATGTGGAAGATATAGAAGCTCTTGTTGCAAAACCAGGAAGTTTAAACCAAAGTTTACTTGGAATGAGTTTTCTGAAGCGCCTGCATTCGTATGAATTTGCAGGTGATTTTCTCACTTTACGCGGTTAAGGGTAAATAAGACTTCAATAAAACTTTTACCCAAATAATTAGCTATTTTTATTTAAATACCTAAAATTAAATTGAGAATTTATTGCGCAGTGTGTGATCGTGTTCAGATCTTGAACACATAAAAAGAGTTCCATCTCATGTTTCCAATTCCCTCTCAAAATTTAAAACCAAATACTGCTGATTTTGAAAGAGTTCCTTTTGTAAAACCAACAGGTTTTAGGGAATATGATGCACGTTGGCTCTTTCCTAATGAAATCAATTTAATGGGCATCAATACCATTGGTCTTGGAATTGCAAAAATTTTTTCAGAGAAGGCCATTCCCAAAAGAATTGTGGTTGGACATGATTACAGATCGTATTCGGCTTCTGTTAAACAAGCGCTTATAACTGGCCTTTTGGCTGGTGGTTTTGAAGTCTATGACATTGGCCTTGCACTCTCACCCATGGCCTACTTTGCTCAATTTAATCTGAATATTGAGGGTGTCGCCATGGTGACCGCCTCACACAATGATAATGGTTGGACTGGTATTAAAATGGGAATGAACCGTCCTTTAACCTTTGGTCCAGAAGAGATGTCTCGCCTGAAAGAAATCGTACTGAATGGATTATATGAAAGCTCAGGTATGGGTAAATATTTTTATATTTCAGATATGAGCGAGAGATATCTAAAATCTTTATCAGAACGTAAAAAAATAAATCGTCCCCTGAAAGTTGTTGTCGCTTGCGGTAATGGAACCGCAGGGCTTTTCGCCCCCCTTCTTTTTAAAGAGCTTGGATGCACAGTTGTTCCTCTGGACTGCGACTTAGATTACAATTTTCCAAGGTACAATCCAAATCCAGAAGATATGAAAATGCTTCATGCTATTTCCGAGGCAGTTCTGAAGAATAATGCAGATGTTGGTTTTGGATTTGATGGGGATGGTGATAGGTGCGGTGTTGTCGATAATGAGGGGCATGAAATTTTTGCTGATACCGTTGGAGTTATGCTCGCTCGGGATATTTCTGCCCTCTATCCTAATGCAACATTCGTTGCTGATGTAAAGTCGACGTGTTTATTCATGACAGATCCTGTGCTGCAGGCACATGGAGCAAAAGTTTTATATTGGAAAACTGGTCATTCCTACATGAAGCGTTATACTTTCGAGAAAAAAGCTCTCGTCGGTTTTGAAAAGAGTGGTCATTTTTTCTTTCAACCTCCGCTCGGGAGAGGATATGATGATGGATTTGTGGCAGCCTTAGCTGTTTGTGATATGTTAGAGAGATCTCCCAAAAAAACGCTTGCTCAGTTAAAAGAAGCTCTCCCTAAAACGTATCAATCTCCAACAATGTCCCCTCATTGTGAGGATGAAAAAAAATATCAGGTTGTTGAAAAAATTGTCTCTGAGTATCAAAATTTAGCAAAAAGTGGGGGGACAGTAGCAGGTCAGAAAATTCGGGAATTAATTACTGTGAATGGAGTGCGGGTCATTTTAGAAGATGGAACATGGGGGCTTGTGCGCGCCTCATCTAACAAACCAGAACTTGTAGTTGTTGTTGAGAGCCCTATCTCTGATAAAAATAAAATTGAGATTTTTAGAGATATTGACACACGCCTTTCGAAACATCCAGAAGTAGGTGATTACAATCAAAAAATATGAGATTTTCTCCCTAGATTGCTTGCAATTTTCCCTCAAAGAACTTTCCTTAAAAAGTTCAAGCATACAATAAAGAGATACACTGCAAAAAGCACTTCAAGTCTGCGTTGAGAAAGTTTGTGCGCCAAATTTACACCCCATGGCACAGCGATGAGGCTCGTTGGTATGATAAGAGCTGCTGCTAACGGGTTAACGTATCCAAGTGAATAAGGTGGAAGGTGTTCAACACCAATCCCTGCCAGCATATAAGCAAGCATACATGGGAAAGCGATCAGAGGACCAAACCCTGCTGATGTTGCCAAAGAAACAATCATCGGCACTGAATAGAGAGACAATAAAGATACAAAAAACATACCCCCGCCAATGCTGAGTAAAGCTGATAGCACCCCTATAAAGGACGCAACAATTTCTAAACCTTTCCCTTTTGGCATTGTTTCACCCAGCCGAAAATCTCTATTTCCAATTCCCATTTTGAGCGCCATCAAGCAACTACCAATAACCCATATCCATATTAGTTTTTGAGTGTGGATTTGCCCTGCAATGACAACTCCAAAAAGAGCGCCTCCAGTAACCCAAGGACCAAGCCTCGATAAAAGATCCCTATCAATCGCTTTCTTTTTCCAATGGCCATAGGCTGAACGAAAGGAAGTTGGTGCAATAACTGCAAAGGATGTGCCGAGCACCATATGCATTCGAATGCTCTCATCAACTCCGACGAAAGAAAATGCTTCATAAAGAATGGGGACTAGAATTGCGCCTCCTCCAACGCCTAGCAATCCCGCAAGAAAGCCAGCACTTAGTCCACCAGCAAACATTACTAAGAGTAAAGGGAGGAGTGTTTGTATCAACTCAACAACAGAGTGCATTCTGTCTTTCTAGAGAAGAGTTAGTATTTGAGGATGAGATTTCTTCACCAACAGCTTTGAGTGCTTTGTAGAGAACCTCAATACCAGCAGTTGATAAAATTCCCTCTTCACTGATGACTTTTCTATACAGACGTGCTCCACGACATTCATGAAAAAGTCCCAAGGTGTGCTTTAATATGTTATTAAGACGACCATTATTATTAAGATGATTCTCAATATATGGGATAAGGTTTTCAATTATTTCTCGACGGGATAGCTGGGGATCCTTGCCTTTAAAAATTAGTCGATCAACCTCGGACAGCATATAGGGATATTTGTAGGCTGCCCTGCCCATCATCACGCCGTCAACGAACTTTAAATGTTCTTCACATTCCTCTAGGCTTATAATTCCACCGTTTAGGATGACGATCAAATCAGGTCGTGATTGTTTTAAACGATAAACACGTTCATAATCTAAGGGTGGGATATCCCTATTTTCTTTTGGACTTAGCCCTTTTAAAAAAGCTTTCCGTGCATGAATTATAAAAATCTTGCAGCCCGATTGGGCTACAGTTTCAACAAAATTTTGGAAATCACTTTCTGTGTCTTGAGCATCAATACCTATTCTACATTTTATAGAAACGGGAATTGATACCGATGCGCGCATTGCTGCCAAACATTCTGAAACAAGGTACGGTTCTGCCATTAAGCAGGCACCGATACGCCCATCTTGGACACGATCAGATGGGCAACCCACATTCAGATTGATTTCATCGTATCCTGCTTCTTCTCCGATTTTAGCGCAGAGGGCAAGTTCCTTTGGATTGCCCCCACCTAATTGGAGAGCAACGGGATGCTCTAAAGGAGAAAAAGCAAGTATTTGACTTTTATTCCCATGCAGAAGCGCATTTGTTGAAACCATTTCTGAATAGAGTCTGGCTTTTTGGGAAATAATTCGGTGAAAAGCGCGGCAATGCCTATCCGTCCAATCCATCATTGGCGCGATACAGAATTTATGCGCTGCATATGTCATGATAGGTTATAGGGTGAAAAAGGGATGGCTTTTACTAAGTTGATTTCTTTTTTTGATTGGAATGCAAATTTGCCAAAATTCTATCTGCAAAACTATAATCTAATAAAACGATCAGCTTCCCAAGGAGCATATTGAAGACCGAGAGTTTAATCGAGGACCAACCTGTAAATTCAGGGTTGATCTTTGTTAGAAAATGAACAGGTCAAGGGTCATCAATTGAGGGACACAGTCAAATAAGATCTTTTGCTCAAGTCAAAACGAAATTCAGCTAAAATAGAGGTTTTACCAGATGTGACCGCATCAAATCTTAGGCCCTTTATCCCTATATATAGGGAGGGGAAGGGAATAATTTACCTTCGTCCCCCTCCTCCCTTAAAGCCGCCGCCACCACCTTTAAAGCCTCCGCCTCCGCCACCTTTAAAGCCTCCGCCTCCAGCCTTGAAACCTCCGCCGCCTCCCCCTCCAAATTTAGGACCTCCACCACCACCTATCTTAGGAACACTTCCTCCTTTAAATTGCGAGCCACTCATCGATCCACCTTTGAAGGAAGGAGCACCGCCTCCTGAGCCTTTAAAGGCTGGCCCAGAGCCTCCGCTCCCCTTGAAAGTAGTCTGACCGCCTCCTGTCCCCTTGAATTTAGGTCCATTAGTACCGCCTACTGAGGGTTTATTATCGAGACCTTTAAAATTTGGTTTTGTAAAATCTTTACCCCCAGCTTTAGATCCAAAGTCTTTAGGATTAAAATCCTTACCTTTAAAGTTGTCAGGAAGGTTTTTAAACTTGTCTCCACTACCTTGTCCAAGTTTGTCTTTAATTTGGTCTGCACCAAGAACTCCGTCCCCGATTTTATCTTGGACGTTATCAAGATTTCCTTTTCCAAGATCTCCTTTGTTCATTTTATCTAAATTTTTCAGACCATCTTTGGAAAGAGTATTCTTTCCAAATTTTTCTTGGGTCAATTTATCCTTGTAGGGAACTGATCCGCGTCGAATAGGATCATGTTTCCAAACATCGGAATTAAGCGCAGGACGATTCACGTTGAGAGCATTAAAGCGATTAACGTTTATGTTGATATCCCCTCGCCTCCAATCACACCGGTTCCAGCCCCATAGTGAGCTTGCAATAGCAAAACCTGTTCCCCAGAAAAAACCTGAAACTATCACCGAACCTGGATACCAATTCCAGTAGTAGGGAGGATAGGCTGGATACCACCAGGGACCATAAACGTACGTTGGTTCATAAAGAGGAACATAAATTATTGCAGGGTCAGCTGGTTCAATAACAATGTATCCTTTGCTTGAGGCCTCATCCTTTACCTTAGATACTTTCTGCTGCTTTGTATCTTTTAAATTGCCTGCTTCTTCAGCCTTCTGCCTTAGAAATTGAATACGTGAAAAAACATCATCTTCTTGGGCTAAGAATGCATCTCCAAGTTTCTCGGTCCATTCCAGTTTTTCATTCATCATCTGCAAAACTTCAGGAAACTGGGTCAGTGATTTTACGCTTGGATCCCAATCCTTTTTCTCAAGAGCCTTTGTTAAATCGTCACCTTTCAGTTTAGCATTTGAGGGTTCCATTCTCCATCTTGCAGCTTGGACGACATCAAGAGGATAAGTAGAGGCAATCAATACATTGGACAGAACCTCATCAGGAAAGAGGGCAATAGGCGCCAACATCTGATCAAGCTCTTCTGTTTTAAATGTTGGTTCAGAAGGTGTCGAAGAAAGACTTTCTTGCGAAAAGACATAAGTTGAGGAAGCAAATGAGATCAAAAAAAGTGTACTAAACGCATGTGCGATTATTTTCTTTATCACGAGAAAATTCCTTAATATTTAATTAACTAGTTCGTATGGAATTATCTCTTTTTTACAAGTATGCCAAGCCTTTAATAGAGGCACAGCAATAAAAAATGTCAGAGGCCTCCATTCTGCTCCCCAACAGGGGCGCACCTACCTTGGGCTTAACAAAACTTTACGAATGACGGCTACTTGCCCGTTATCAACTCGAGAGGGGTTTTATTAGTGAGCTCAGGTAAGCGCGTCAGATAAATGGCCCCGATATAGATATTTATCAAACCAATAAAGCCTGCCGTTAACCCCAAATGACCCAAAAAACCGTAGATTGAAAGTAAGAAACCAACAATCCACTTCGAGATCCCCTCCCAAAAAAGAAGCCAGCCATAATTCTTTATATCTCTTGAACCAATGATTTGAATAACTGCCGCAAAGAGAAGAAAGCCTGCAATGATTTCGCTCAAAGCGTGGTCAACAATATTGATGCCAATATTAATTGTCCCCTCGGGAAGTCCTAAGCACAGAACAAGAATAAGATTA
>JBJTOZ010000118.1:0-3834 GCA_046074825.1 Hyphomicrobium sp. | reverse complement strand
GCAATGACCATTGTTGCGAACACAAAGTAGGCCTGGGTATTAACCTTCATTCCAGCAGCATACATATGATGGGCCCACACAATAAAGCCCACAAGACCAATAGCGACCATGGCGTATGCCATCCCTAAATAACCGAACACAGGTTTTTTAGAAAATGTTGAAACAATATGGCTCACGATACCAAAGCCAGGAAGGATGAGAATGTAAACTTCAGGGTGTCCAAAAAACCAAAAGAGATGCTGATACAGTACAGGATCTCCGCCCCCTGCTGGATTGAAAAACGTCGTCCCAAAGTTTCGATCGGTTAACAGCATCGTGATAGCGCCTGCTAAAACGGGAAGAGAGAGAAGCAAAAGAAAAGCTGTAATAAGGATAGCCCAAACAAAAAGAGGCATCTTATGGAGCGTCATTCCTGGTGCCCGCATGTTGAAAATAGTCGTAATAAAGTTGATGGAACCAAGGATTGAGGAAGCACCAGCAATATGTAGAGAAAGGATAGCAAGATCCATGGCAGGTCCAGGATGGCCGGTAACAGAGAGAGGGGCATAAATAGTCCAACCAGCTCCCACACCATTCATTCCTGGGGGACCTTCCACAAACATTGAAAGGACAAGAAGTAAAAGAGCAACGGGAAGAAGCCAGAACGAGATATTGTTCATGCGAGGAAAGGCCATGTCAGGGGCGCCAATCATCAGGGGCATGAACCAATTGCCAAAACCACCCATCGTAGCGGGCATAACCATGAAAAATACCATGATAAGACCGTGGCCTGTGACAAACACATTGTAGATGTGGCCATTTGAAAAATATTGAAGGCCAGGTTCTTGAAGCTCAAGACGGATACCAAAAGACAGCAAACCTCCGATCACACCCGCAATCATAGCAAAGATAAAATAGAGTGTGCCTATATCTTTGTGATTAGTAGAAAAAAGCCAACGTCGCAGACCTGTTGGAGTGTGTGCATCATGATGATGCCCGTATGTTGATGCACTGCTTGCCATGTTTTCTGACCCTTTTATCTGCTCTACTGTTTTCAAACTTAGAATTTAATAACTTCAGCTTACTCTTTAAAAAAATACCCACGAGGTAAATTAATTCACCTCAGCTAATGACTTGATGCCAGCATGTTCCATGGCCACTCGATCAAGAATTGCTTTTGCTTTCTTGGAATCCTTAGCTTTCATGGCGCCAGCCCACTGATCAAAAATTTCGGGTTTAACAACACGAACAGCAATAGGCATGTACGCATGGTTCATCCCACATAGTTCAGAACACTGTCCATAGAAAACCCCTTCTTTTTCTGCTTTAAACCAGGTAGAAGTTAATCGCCCAGGAACGGCATCGATTTTTGAACCGAAAGAAGGCATTGTCCAATTGTGGATTACATCATTTGAAGTCACAAGGACATGAACTGTTTTGTTTACGGGAACGACAATCTCATTATCAACTGCCAACAGACGAGGAGTTGGTAAGCCAGCTTTGACCTTTTCGGCGACTTCATCGTCCGTCAAAATATTGGATGTTACCGTAAACCCTCCCTGATCTGGATATTGATGCTCCCAGAACCATGCATTGCCAATTGCCTTCACAGTGAGATCGGGCTTGGGATAGGTATATTGCAACATGAGAAGTTTAAATGATGGAATAGCGATCGCAACCAAGATGAGTATGGGAACAACTGTCCAAGCCACTTCAAGAAAAGTGTTGTGCGTGACTTGAGAAGGGGTAGGATTGGCACTCTCACGAAAACGGTAAACAACATAAACCATCAGGGCGAGAACAAAAAGAGCGATCCCAATGATGATGACATTCACAAAATTATAAAAAGAATGAATGCTGTGAGCCACCTCGGTCACCGCTGTCTGCAGACCAATTTGACCTGGGCTCGAATAACCTTGGATTGGTTCATCCGCGAAAGCGAGATCTGATCCCCCTACAAAATAGGCCAATGAGACAATCAAGCCTAAAACAAAAAAGGGTACGAAGTTCCATTTAGTTATTGTCATCCGGTTTTTTCCTTTTTTGCTCACAAATGTATCACCGTTTATTTTTAAAAAACAAGGGACACGATAGTTCAATTAATCCTCTATTATAATCCAGTAATTCAGGAAACTTCAGCCGCACCGCTAGCAGTCGATTTTATTAATCTGCTACCCTTTTTAAAAGCAACACAAAATAGAGAGACATCTTAATACTTTCATTTAATACTTTTATTATGTCTTGTCTGTGGTCTGTAAGCCTAAACCCTAAAAACAGACCCGACCAAACTCCACACATGATCAACCGATAATCGCGCCTAAAGTCAAGTTTTTACTGTATATTATCATGTGAAAGCAACATTACAGTTGGGGTCTTTCGGGTTTCTCGTTTGTCACAGCACCCTTCTTTTGAACGGATCCACTTCCTCAGATGCCGTAGGAGAGTTGAGGAAATGAAATCGCCCTTGCTAATCATAATTCTCCAGGCTGTGGTCTTGAGGCTGTTGACTGTACAGCGTAATAACCTTCTGTTGAGAAACTCTTTACCTTAATACTCTTAAGTTTCTCATAATAAGGGTTTTAAGATTTTGAAAAACTTTTCTCCGTAAATCAAAAATTTCTGCCTTCGCTCTTTAGTGACTTTACCAGTTAATCTTACATTTCATGGTCATGAACGTATCCACTCGAAAAAGCTCACATCTCTTAACTTTAATTGTCCGTGCGTTGTTCTTTCCTGCTCTCTTGACCACCTCCTCATCAATTATGGGGCAAGAGAACTCTCCGAAAAGTCCAGAAATGGCAGAAGGGAAGATTAGATCCCAACATGGTGATTGGCAGTTGGTCTGCAAACCTCCTCCTGCAGGTGCGAAAAAAGAAGTTTGCGCTATTGTTCAAAGCGTCACGGCCCAAGATAGAGATAATGTCGGACTGACAGTATACTTTCAGAAATTCTCCAGTGGAGTTCGTGTTCTTAGAATCTTTGCTCCTTTAGGTATTTTATTACCTCCAGGCATTGGCTTGAAGATTGACACTGTGGATGTTGGTCACGCACCATTTCTACGATGCCATTCATTTGCCTGTTACGCGCAAGTTACTGCTGATGAGCCCCTCATTGAACAGCTAAAAAAAGGGAAGAATGCAATTTTTATTATTTTCCAAACTGAAGAAACAGGAATTGGAATTCCAGTTTCTCTCAAAGGATTTGATGAAGCTATTGCGAAACTTCCTGATAGGTAGAAACAGGTCAATAAAACTAAAGAACAATCATTTTATTAAGAAGAAAAAACATCCCTTGTTGTTGGAGCCTTCTTTTTATGACTCTCCCCCCCTTTATCCTCTCTCTTCGAGGGAAACTTTATGAGAGATTGAGTTCCGTGTTCAGTTTTTGTATCTTTTAAGGATGTGAAAGAAGATGGTATCCCTAAAAGATCAGACCAGGCTTGAGCTATCCTAAATGCAGCTTCTTGATTTTGCGTGTAGGCTGTTTGCCAAAAACGATTGTGTTCCTCGAGAAGATCCTCATGAGTTTTACATCCTGAAAGACGCTGAGGAATGGAAAGAACAGCTTGTGCTCTTCTGCTCGACCACGTAATCATCTCCATCTGAATAACTGTGAGTGCCTTCAGGGGCGCAAGACCTGCTGTAAATGCCTCAAGGACATGACGAGGCTCTAAATGAAGATTTTCGAAAACTTCATTTTTTGAAGTAATTGTTTTTAACCAATCGTGAACGGGATTTTTTTCCATATGCAAGCACTTTACAATAAGATCCTATGTGAGGGAGTTTACTTATAAGTTACTCTAAGTCGTCTATCTCCAAGATACTGTAGCCTTTTTTTTCATCACGCAACCCTATT
>JBJTOZ010000117.1:0-2639 GCA_046074825.1 Hyphomicrobium sp. | reverse complement strand
TCCCCGAACCCCAATGGAGCTGGACACAATCAGTGGCAATTATCAGATCTCTTATGGAGGGACGCATGTTTCCCCTAACTCTTGAGGGTTTAGATGAGGCGATACGCTGCCTATTACGATAAATCCTTGATTATACCCGCCTCTTGTTTTTATTGCGTACCGATCTTGCCACAATCTCATTCGATCATAGTTTCTTGATTCGATATACGGATACCTGCCGTGATGACAAACCGCACCTTATTGATTTTTATGTCACTTCTCGTTCTTTCAGGATGCAGCACAGGTAGCGCTATCTCAACAAGCTCCTTATTTGGAGGAAGTGGGTCAACATCTGCGATACCACAAGCGTCACCACAAAATATGAACGATCCAGGTTCGCGCGCATTTCAAGTAGGCTCGGTCGCTGCGCGTGCTGTGAAGTGCGGATATAATTTTGATCCTGTTAAATTAAGAACAAGTTATCTAGCGTCGGAATCAACTTTGGTCTCACCTGAAGAACTAGGTCGTATAGAAAAGATTTACGATACGGCCTTCAATGGTGTCGCAAAAGGGATAGCTGATCAAGCCAATTACTGCACCGAACAGAAAACGGCCGAAATTAAAGCAAGTTTGACCCGTCACCTTGCAGGAGATTATTCTCCAACACCTATAAAACTTGCTCAGCCTGAGCCAGGTTTCTTCTCAGAATTTTTCGATTCTTCAGCTGCAAACAAAGGGCCACAATTTGGCTCTGATAATTGGTGGGAGAAGCAAAAGAAGGCCGTCGGACAATAATTCAAGTAGTACGATGTCTGTGCCTTGAGACTAACCTTTGCGCCAAATTTAAAATGAGACTTTGCTCTGATCTGTTTGGTTCATCTCTCGCTTAGGTTGAGCGCTAATTATCTACTTCACGCCAAGTTTTTTTTGTAGGCTTGAGGAGGACGTTGTGTATTGGAACACAACTTTCTTGTTAGGGTAAATAATTTTTTGCGCTGCTTGCGCCATCAAAGCCGCCTCATGAAACCCTGACAGGATCAATTTAAGTTTGCCAGGATACGTATTGATGTCACCAATCGCAAAAATTCCCTTATGACTTGTTTCGAATTTTTCTGTGTCAACAGGAATTAGATTTTCATGAAGATGGAGACCCCAATCAGCAAGTGGTCCAAGCTTCATCGTTAAACCAAAAAATGGCAGCATAGCATCAATATTCAATGTCTCTTCGCCTTCGGCAGTTTTGACTTTTACCTTCTGAAGAGATCCATTTTGTCCCTCAAGGCCGACAACTTGACCAATCAAAAGTCGTATCTTTCCCTCTTCAACGAGGCGGCGCATTTGAGAAACAGAATGGGGAGCAGCCCGAAATTCATCACGACGATGCAACAATGTGAGACTGTTTGAGAGAGGTTGGAGATTAATCGTCCAATCAAGGGCTGAATCGCCCCCTCCTACTATGAGGACGTTCTTCCCATTAAAAATCTCCATTTTACGGACAGAATAGAAAACCGATTTCTCTTCGTAGTCTTCAATACCTTCCAAGGGTGGTCTTTTGGGTGTGAAAGACCCGCCCCCAGCAGCAATTACAACAATGGAAGTGATAAAACGTTTGTCATGGTCTGTCGTTAATAGAAAACGTCCGTCGTCAGTCGGTTTGAGGGTTTCAACCCTCTCCCCCAAATGAAACGAAGGATTGAAGGGTTTGATTTGTTCGAGTAGTCGATCCGTGAGTTCTTGCCCCGTTACGATGGGCAAGGCAGGAACATCATAAATAGGTTTTTCAGGGTAAAGCTCTGCGCATTGGCCGCCAGGCTTTTCCAAAATATCTATAACATGCGCTTTGATATCGACAAGACCAAGTTCGAACACACCAAACAAACCAACGGGGCCCGCGCCAATGATCACAGCTTGCGTTTCGATCAGAGGACTGCTGTTGAGACCAGTCGAGGGAGACAATAAAGTCAACTCTGCCTACCTCCTCTTATCATGAGTTTGTCTATGACCTTAGAACTGTTTGGCCGGAACGCGAAGAATAAGACCATCAAGAGCCGACGTTACTTTAATTTGACATGATAGACGACTTTCCTCTCGAACATCAAAAGCAAAATCCAACATGTCTTCTTCAATTTCAGAAGGTGACCCTGTTTTATCACTCCATGCGGTATCAACATACACGTGACACGTCGCGCAAGCACAGGCCCCGCCACATTCAGCTTCTATGCCAGGGACTTCAGCCATCTTAGCAGCTTCCATCACAGTGAGGCCCTCTTCCGCATTGACAACTTGCGTGGCTCCATCTGGTTGAACAAAAGTAATCTTAATCATGGTGTTCCTAATACGAGGGAATGTATGTTCTCATCCATAAGAGACGTTCCTTTTTTCAAAGGATGCGTTCGTCTTTTACGCCTTCAATATTCGTTTAGCCATTAGACGGCATATCCCAGGAATGCAAGTCTGAGATAGATTGCATCAATGAATAAGTTTAACGCGGTCTTTTATCTCTTGGATTTTTAAGAAATTATGGTGAATGGAGACAATTTATGATTTAATTGTCTTATCCGCCTAGAGAGTTTCTAGAAAATTTTTTATATTTTCAGACTCAGTCCTGAGAAGAGCGGCACACTTTGTCCTATAGATTGTATTAGTCCATTGATCACTTC